>JAEETO010000046.1 GCA_016290385.1 Bacteroidales bacterium
GTAATGTGGAAGTAGTCGAGGTCGGTCGGAATCTCATAGCCCTTCGGGATGTAGCTGTAGGTCTTGTCGGCCGAGGAAGCGACGCAGATGGCGTTGCCGATGCCCTTGGCTTCCTTGAGCGCCTTCTTGGCCCAGACACCCGTCTCCAGGTAGCCCGCCTTGTTCTCGAGAAGGTTCATCGCGACATAGAGGAACTGGAGCGAAGCGCCGCCGCCCAGGAAGATCACCTCATAGTTGTCGGGAATGTTGAGGAGTTCCTTCCAGAGTGCGCGGCACTCGTTCATCGTCTCCTCCCACTCTTTCGAACGGTGAGAAACAGATATGACCGGCATGCCGGTCCCCTTGAAATCTTGCAATGCCGCAATCGCTGCGTCAATTGCCTGCTGCGGCAACACGCAGGGTCCTGCGTTGAAATTGTAAGCTTTTTTCATAATGATATTGTAGTGTTTAAAGGTGTTTTTATTAAATTTATAACCGTAATCCGCAAATATAATCAATTAATTTGACAAAATGCCAATTGTTTGCGAAACTCTTCAATCCGAGACAGACGTACCCGTGCCGTGAGGGTGCAGCGCAGGTCGAACTGCTGGTTCAACGGCGTGATATCCATGTCCTTGAGAACTTTCATCACATCGTTCATCTGAAGGTAGTCGAAGGTGACGGTCAGGGTTTCGCCCGCCACTTTCTCGATGATTTCCGCATTGGCGATGGCATCTTGCGTAGCGCTCCTGTACGCCCGGATCAGCCCGGGGACGCCGAGTTTCGTGCCGCCGAAATACCGGACCACCACTACGAGGATGTCGCTCAGCTCATTGCTCAGAAGCTGGCCGTGGATGGGCCTGCCCGCAGTGGAGGAGGGCTCGCCGTCGTCGTTCATCCGCCAGGGTTCGCCCGTGCGCCCGAGGCGCCAGGCGTAGCAGTGGTGCCGTGCGTCGAAATATTCTTTCCGAACCTCTTCGAGAACCCGCCTGGCCGCCTCTTCCGTTTCGACGGGGTAGGCGAAGGCCAGAAACTTGCTGCCCAGCTCTTTGTATATGCCCTTGGAAGGGGCTGCGATGGAGCGGTAGGTGTCGGAAATTGCATTCATCGAGTAAATGTAAGAATATTTTTGTTAAATTTGTGTTATGGTATACACTTTTAGAGCAACGATTCCCGAAAGCAAGGTCTTCTACCGGGTCTACGAAATAAAGGGCGACATGACGCTGTTCCGCTTCAACAGCTTCATCACCGACAACCTGGGCTTCTCGCCCGACCAGATGGTGATGTTTGAAGGTTACGACGAAAAAGGCACGCTTTGTGGCGAATACGGTCTGTTCGACATGGGTGACGGCGCGATGGATACCGTCACGTTCGACAAGGTGCTCGAACGCGGGGAGACGGAGCTCCACTTCGTCTTCGACCTGCGCAACGACCGCTTTATCTGCCTGAAGTTCGAAGGTGAGACCGGGTACCTTCCGATGCGGGCCTACCCTGCGCTGGTGGAGGAAAAAGGCCAGAACCCCGACCAGTTCCGTGCCCGCTATGAAGAAGAACCCGCCATACCCAAGCTGCATCCTGTGCGCGACAGCAAGTTCGCCGCGCTCGACGACGACCTTGACGACCTCGATGACCTGGACGATGAGGACGAGGACGAAGACGATGACAAGATGTTCGACGACGGGGAAGGAGAGGAAATCTACGACGCATAATCCCGGATGCCCACATTGCATATCATATTGGGGCCGACCGCGGTCGGAAAGTCAGACTATGCGGTCGCCGAAGCGCTTCGTGTCGGCTCGCCCGTGGTCTCCTGCGATTCCCGCCAGTTCTACCGGGAGATGCGCATCGGCACGGCGCGTCCTTCCGAGGCGCAGCTGGCGGCCGTCAGGCATTATTTCATCGCCGACCGGAGCGTGACGCAGCCCTGTTCGGCCGGCGCCTTCGAGCTTGAAGCCCTGGCCTTGCTGGAGGAATTGTTCAAGGAACACGACACGGTGGTGATGGCTGGCGGCTCCGGCCTCTACATCGATGCCCTCTGCAAGGGCCTCGATGACTTTCCCGAAGCCGATCCCGCGCTGCGTGCCGAACTCTCGCAGCGCCTGCGCGACGAGGGAGTGGCCGCCCTGCGCACCGAACTCCGCATCCTGGATCCGGAATCCTATGCCAGCATCGATCCGGCCAACGGCCAGCGTATCGTCCGGGCCCTTGAAGTGACCATCGCCACCGGCCGGAAATATTCCGACTGGAAAACCCATCCCTCCAGGGAGCGTCCGTTCACCATCGTCAAGACCGGCCTGACGCGCCCGCGCCCCGAGCTCTACGCCCGCATCGACGCGCGTGTCGTGCAGATGATGGAGGAAGGCCTGCTTGACGAAGCGCGCGCGCTGCTCCCGTACCGTAGCCTTCCTGCACTCAATACGGTGGGCTACAGGGAATTATTCGATTATTTCGACGGCGCCTATGATTTGGCAGAGGCCATCCGTCTCATCCAGCGCAACACCCGCCACTATGCCAAGAAGCAACTTACTTATTGGGCCCGCGATCCAGAAATCAAATGGATTGAGCTTCCGTCTCCGTCATCACTTGCCTGACGGGTGTCTCCTTGGCACGATTTTCCCTTTATCCGTTGATAACGTTCCAACGGCTATCGACATATACTCAATATCATGAAACGTTTTACAGAAGTGGTACTGATGCTTTGCATCGCAATGATGTGTACTACCTCATTTGAGGCACAAGGCCAGAATCGTCGTTCCGGCGGTGGACCTTCCCATTCATCGCGAACGGAACACCGCGCTCCCTCCGGACAAAGCGGGCCGAGTACGAAGATGTCGTCGCCCCGCAGCAATAATCACGGCCCGCAAGTCAACCGCGGCCGTGCTCCTCAGGCTGACCGCAGCCAGGCCCCCCAGGCCAGACGCAGCCAGACTCCGCAGATGAACCGCAGCCACAGCGGCAATGTCAACCGCAGCCAGGCCCCCCAGATGAATCGCAATCACAGCGGTAACGTCGCCCGCAGCAACCGGCCTGCCGACCGTCCTAATGTCAATCGGCCGAACGTCAATCGTCCGTCCCGCAACGTCGGTCCGCGTCCCGGCTCCGGCCGCAGCGACATTTCCCGCAGCCCGCGTCCCGGCTCCAATCACAGCGCCCGCATCGCCCGCAACGACGGCCCGCGTCCCGCTCCTTCCGTCCGCAGTCCCCGTCCGGGCTCCGGCCACGGCCCCGCCATGGCCCACGCTCCGCGTCCGAGTCATCGCGGCCCCGCTTACTCCCGTCCTTACCTCGAGCCGCGCCACCGGCCGCTGCCGTCCTATCACTATGGCAACCACTACTTCGGCCATCGGATCCATACGCTTCCCTACGGCTGTTCGCTGGTCCGCGTCGGCTATCGTGATTACTATTTTTATGACGGCATCTATTACCGGCCGTATTGGGACGGAGGCTATTACGTCTGCCGCCCGCCGCTCGGGACCCGCATCGCCACGGCGCTGTTTGACATCGCCATGAGCGCCATCGCGATCAACACCATCCGCAACGAGATCGAGCGGGCGCAGACCGCGGCTGAACTCTCGCGCATCTATGCAGCCCAGAATGCCAGCTACACGCTCCGCACGAGCGACGACTATTACAACTCGAATCTGCTCAGCCAGTCCGGACAGAACTATTATTATCAGGACGGCGTCTTCTACACCCTTGTCAACGGCGAGTACTGTGTGATCGAGGCTCCGATCGGCGCCCTGGTTGACGAGATTCCCGAAGACTACGACGAGATCGTCCTCGGCGGACAGACCTACTATCAGGTCGAAGACACCCTCTACAAACCCACCATCATCGACGGCAAGCTCCATTTCGAAGTGGTCTGCAACCTGTAATGAAACCATCACCCCCGGCAGCATGTCAATGGCCGGAGGTCTCACTATTTCGCCATCCTCACCAGACTTCTGATTCGAGGATGGCGACTGTTTTTGATGGTTCTCGTCCTCGTTAAGGCCCTTCAGTGAGGACGGCAAATCAGTTGCCCACTTCCGAAAGGAACTTGATGCGCACCAGCCGGACTTCCTCTTCAGTGAAGTCGCCGCCGAGTTCCTTGAGGGCGTCGCTCACGGAGTCGGTGTCGGCTTCGTCGTGGAAATAGTCGTAGATATCGTTCGCCTTGTCGTCGTCAATGGTCTGACGGATGTAATAGTCGATGTTGAGGCGGGTACCGGCACCGACGATCGACTCGATTTCCGTGAGCAGCTCTTCAAAGTCCATGTCCTTCGTGCGGGCGATATCTTCGAAAGGAAGCTTCCGGTCGATGCTCTGGATAATGTAGACCTTGTTGGCGGAACGGTTGACCACCGACTTGACCACGAAGTCGTCGGGACGGATCACGTCGTTTTCTTCCACGTACTTGGCAATCAGGTCGACGAAGGGCTGTCCGAACTTGCGCGCCTTGCCTTCACCCACGCCCTGGCAGTTCTTGAGTTCCGCCACTGTCACCGGATACTGGATGGACATGTCTTCGAGGCTCGGGTCGGTAAAGATGACCCAGGCCGGCAGGTTCATCTTGCGGGACAGGTCCTTGCGCACGTCCTTGAGCATGGCGAGCAGCTGCTGGTCGCCGCCTCCGCCGGCATTGACGTTGTGCTTGCCCACGCCGATGGGTGCTTCATCGTCGTCATCGTCCTCTCCGTCCACGAATTCGCGGTCTTCGGTCAGCATCAGCTCATAGGGCTTCTCGTAGAAGGCGCGGCCTTCCGGCGTGACGAAGATCAGGCCGTAGCGCTCGATGTCCTTGTCCAGCAGGTGAAGGATGAGCCCCTGCCGGATGACGGCACTCCAGAAGCGGACTCCGCGGTCGCGGCCGATGCCGAAGAGCTCGTGCTTGTGGTGGTTGTACGACTTGATGATGGAGTTGTTCTCGCCGGCGAGGATATTGGCCAGGTGATCGGCCTTGAAAGTCTCTTTCAGCGAAAGGATCAGCTCGATGACCGTACACATCTCCTCCTGGCCGTCGAACTGTTTCTTCGGATAGAGGCAGTTGTCGCACATCCCGCAGTTGGCCTGCGGATAGTCTTCACCGAAATAGTTGAGCAGGATCTTGCGGCGGCACTGGTTCGACTCGGCGTAGGAGACGGTCTCCATGAGCAGCTGTTTGCCGATCTCCTGCTCGGAGATGGGCTTGCCCTGCATGAATTTTTCAAGGCGCAGGATGTCCTTGTAGCTGTAGAAGGCGATGCACTGCCCTTCCTGGCCGTCGCGGCCCGCGCGACCCGTCTCCTGGTAGTAGCCTTCCAGGCTCTTGGGGATGTCGTAGTGGATGACGAAACGCACATCGGGCTTGTCGATGCCCATGCCGAAGGCGATGGTGGCGACGATCACGTCGACTTCTTCCATCAGGAAGGCGTCCTGGTTGTGGGCGCGTGTGGCGGCGTCCATACCTGCATGGTACGGGAGCGCCTTGATGCCGTTGACGTTGAGCAGCTGGGCGATTTCCTCCACTTTCTTGCGGCTCAGGCAGTAGATGATGCCGCTCTTGCCGGGGTTGTCCTTGATGAAGCGGATGATCTCGCGCTTGGGATTCGATTTGTCGCGGATCTCGTAGTAGAGGTTCTCGCGGTTGAACGACGACTTGAAGACCCGGGCGTCTAGCATGCCGAGGTTTTTCTGGATATCGGACTGCACCTTGGGCGTGGCCGTGGCCGTGAGGGCGATGATGGGCGCCTTGCCGATCTGGGAGATGATCTCGCGGATGCGGCGGTATTCCGGGCGGAAGTCATGGCCCCACTCGGAGATGCAGTGCGCCTCGTCGATGGCATAGAACGAAATGTGCAGCTGGTTGAGCAGCTGGATGTTCTCCTCCTTGGTCAGCGACTCGGGCGCGACGTAGAGCAGTTTGGTGACGCCTGACAGCAAGTCGGCTTTTACTTCTGCAATCTGGCTCTTGTTGAGCGAAGAGTTCAGGAAATGGGCGATCCCCTCCTGATTGTGGATGAAACCGCGGATGGCATCGACCTGGTTTTTCATCAGGGCGATGAGGGGAGAGATGACGATGGCCGTTCCGGGCAGGCAGAGTGCCGGCAGCTGGTAGCAGAGTGACTTGCCACCGCCGGTAGGCATCAGTACAAAGGCGTCGCCCCCTTCGATAAGGTGTTTGATGATGTCCTCCTGGTTTCCCTTGAAGGCCTCCCATCCGAAAAAGTCCTTGAGCTTGTCGTGCAGGTCTTGCGAAGTAACGTTCATACCACTAAGTTAGGAAAAATATCGGTATATCCAACTGTTTCTGACATTTTTTTCGAACTTTTGTTATCTTTGCGGCTCCAACGAAGAAACATTCAAATTGTTCATATCATGAAAAGAATCTTTGCAGTAGCAGTTATCTGCGCAATGTCGGCAATGATGCTTGCATCTTGCGACAAGAAAACGGCTTCCGGCTCCCAGCCGGCCGGTATTTCCAAGTCTGACGTCGACTCCGTGAGCTACATGATCGGCTATTCCACCGGCATGCAGATCGCCCAGAACAACTTCGGTCCCCTGAGCACCAATGCCATCATCAAGGGCATCCTGGATGCCAACAAAGGTGTCGAAGTTGATTACGCCGTGTTCCAGAACGTGGTGAACGGTTTCATGGAAAAACGCATGGATGCCGTCTCCCGGGAAAATGCTGAAAAGAGCGCCAAGATGCTGGCCGCCAATGGCAAGAAGAACGGCGTCGTGACCACCGAATCCGGCCTGCAGTACCAGATCGTCCGCGAAGGCAACGGCGTGAAGCCGTCCGAGCGCGACACCGTCGAAGTGAACTACGAAGGCAAGAACCTCGATGGCAAGGTGTTCGACTCTTCCTACGAGCGCGGTGCCACGGTCACGTTCCCGCTCAACGGCGTGATCAAAGGCTGGACTGAAGGCATGCAGTATGTTGGTGAAGGTGGTGAGATCATGCTCTGGATCCCCGCCGAACTCGCCTATGGCGACCGCAATGTCGGCGCCGACATCGGCCCGAACGAAGCCCTTACCTTCAAGGTGGAACTGGTCTCGGTCAAACCCTACGTGGAGAAACCCGAAACCGAAGAATAACAAGGACATACACACAGAAAAAGCGTCTCCATCCGCAAATGGAGACGCTTTTTTCATTCCTGAACCGCACGGGTGCTATCCGCAGTAGTAATACTTCCGGACCAGTTCGGCCATCTTCTTGGGGTCGTTGGTGGCTTCGTGGCGGATGTGCTGGTCTTTGTAGGCTTTCAGCCTGGCGATGGTGCCGTCGATCAGGCTGGGCGAGAAGATGCCGTCTTTTTCATAGAGGGCGCGGTTCTTCTCCAGGCAGAGGGCCGATTCGTGGCAGGAGGCGGGGAGCTGCTCCAGCGAGTTGAGCAGCGCTTCGTTCTTCTTGTCGTGGATGTTCACGTCGACATAGGTCTTTTCGGCGACTTCCAGGGCGTCGGGCATCTCGAAGCCGGTGCGGGCGGCGGTCACCAGGCCGGCCAGCATGTTGTAGATGTCGGCGCTGCCGTCGCCGGAGCGCATCTCCACGGTCTGCTTGTCGGGTACCACGAAATCTTTCGGATCTTCCAGCGGATTGGCGAGGGCGCACATGCTGCGGTCGACGCTCCATCCCAGCGGCACGCGCACGAGCACCGAGCGGTTGCGGTCGCCCCAACAGACGCTGGTCGGGGCTTCCTGGTGCGGCACCAGCCGGAAATAGGATGTCGGGTTGGTGTTGCCGAAGGCTGTCAGCGACGAAGCGAACTTCATGTAGCCGGCGATGGCGCGGCGGGCGTCGTCGGAGAGGGAGCCGTCCTTGATCATCACGGAGTGGTCGCCCTTCATCATGCGGGTGTGGAAATGCAGGCCGCTGCCGGCCTTGCCCGTGGTGATCTTCGGGGCAAAGGTGATGTCGATGCCGTACTGATAGGCGAGGGAGCGGAGGATCCATTTGGCCATCAGCAGCTGGTCGGCGGCTGATTCCACGGGATTGACCAGGAACTCGATCTCGTTCTGCTCGTAGATCTTGCCGTCGAGGGTGAAGTTGCCCACCTCGCAGTGGCCGTATTTGATCTGGCCGCCGACCTCGGCGATGCAGCGGATGGCATCGGCGCGGAAAGATTCGAATTTGGCGAAGGGCGTGGATTCGTGGTAGCCGTGCTGGTCTTCGGCGGGGAAGGCTTCGTCGTCCCGGTCGACGATGTAGAATTCCAGTTCACCCATGGCCTCGAAGGTGAAGCCGGTGCGTTCCCGGAAGGCTTTGTGGGCCTTGCGGAGGGTGAATTCCGGGGCGCTTTCGAGCGGCTCGCCGTCTTTGGTGAAATAGCTGCAGAGGAAGCCCACGGTGGGAATCTCCTGGAAGGGATCGACATAGGCCGTGCTGAAACGCGGGATCACGTAGAGGTCGCTGCTGTCGGCGGCGATGTAAGGGAACAGGCTGGAACCGTCCACGCGTTCGCCGTAGGAGAGGATCGTGTCGAGATACTGCCGGTTGGTCACCGGGAAGTTGAGGGTCTTGAGCCGGCCGTCGGCGGCGACATAGCGGAAATTGACGATGCGGACCTCGTGCTGGACGATGAATTCCTCCAGGTCTTTTTTGGTGAAGTCCTTCGGTTCCTTTCCGATGGCCTGGACCAGTGGATTGATGTTATATTCGCAGAAATTGTTCATGATTGCTTATGATTTGTTACATAATAGTACAAAGGTAAGTCAAAAAAATGAAAATTCGTATCTTTGCAGCGCACGCCACCAACATGAATCCTTTCAAACGCATCCTTTCCTATGCGCAGCCGCTGCGCCGCTACTGGCCGGGCTATCTGGTGCTGTCCATCCTTTCCGTGGTTTTCGGCGTGGTGAATTACGGCCTTCTGGGTCCGCTGCTGACCGTCCTCTTCGACAATGAGGCAGCCGCCACGGCCTGCGGGCGGCCCGAATTCTCGTTGACGCTGTCCTATTTCACGGAGTGGTTCCGCTGGCTGCTCTCTTCCGTCATCCGCGGCGGCGGAGTGATCCGGGGCCTGCTCCTGGTCTGCGGCGCCATCATCCTGGCGAGCCTGCTCTCGAATGTCTGCCGCTACCTGTCGCAGCGCATCGTGGTGAAACTGGAAACGCGCATGATGAAGAACATCCGGCGCGACCTCTTCCGCAAGATCGCGTCGCTGCCGGTGGGCTGGTTCACGGAGCGCCGCAAGGGCGACGTGCTTTCCAGCATTTCGAATGACGTGGCGGAGGTGCAGAACACCGTGGCAGGCAGTTTCCATGTCTTTTTCCGCGAGCCGCTGCTGGTCCTCGGCTTCCTGGCCATGCTGCTCTGGATGTCGCCGCGCCTGACCCTGGTCTCGCTGGTGGCACTGCCGGTCTCGGCCTTCCTGATCACCCGGCTCACGCGGGCCCTTCGCGCCGGTTCCGTCGAGACACAAAGCCTCATGGGCCGCATCGTGAGTCATTTCGAAGAAGCTATCTCCGGATCCCGCATCATCAAGGCCTTCTCGGCCCGCAGCTATGTGGAACGTGCCTTCGAAAAGGATAATGAGCGGCACCGTCATGTCATCCTCCGCGTGCGCAACCGCCAGGAGATGGCTTCGCCCGTTTCGGAATTCCTTGGCATCAGCATCGCCGCCATCGTGCTCTTCTACGGCGGCTGGCTCAATTACCGGGGAGAACTGGGCATGAGCTGGCAGCAGTTCATCGTCTATATCATGTTCTACTGGAAGGTGCTGGAGCCCGCCAAGGCGCTCTCCCGCTCCTATGCCTCCCTGCAGAAAGGGCTGGTGTCGGCCGAACGCATTTTCCGGATTCTCGACGAACCTGCCGGAATCCCCGACGGCAACCTCGCCATCCCGGAATTCAGGGACGAAGTCCGTTTCGAACATGTCACCTTCTCGTATGGAGATGAACCGGTGCTGCGCGATGTCAGCCTTACCGTTCCCAAAGGAAAGATGGTGGCCCTGGTGGGACCCTCCGGCGCCGGCAAGTCCACGCTGGCCGACTTGCTGCCGCGCTTTTACGACGTGCAGGAAGGCGCCGTCCGCATCGACGGCATCGACATCCGTGAACTCCGGCTCGATGAGCTGGTGGCCCTGATGGGCATCGTCCCCCAGGAAACCCTCCTTTTCAATGATACGGTTTACAACAACATCGCCTTCGGCCGGGAGGACGTCGGCCCGGACGACGTGCGCGAAGCCGCGCGCATCGCCCATGCCGACAGTTTCATAGAACAGTTGCCACAGGGTTACGACACGCCCGTGGGCGACCGCGGCGCCAAGCTTTCCGGCGGGCAGCGGCAGCGCATCGCCATCGCCCGCGCCGTACTCAAGAATCCGCCCATCCTTATCCTCGACGAGGCCACCTCGTCGCTCGACACCGAAAGCGAGCGCCTGGTGCAGGATGCCCTCGACCGGCTGACGGGCGGGCGTACCACGCTGGTGATCGCCCACCGCCTGTCCACCATCCGCCATGCTGACCGTATCTATGTCGTACAGGACGGCCGCATCGTCGAAGAAGGAAATCACGAAGAATTGGTTGGAAATAACGGTCTTTATTCGCATCTTTGCAGTTTGCAGGCATTTTCATAATATTCGGTTATGGCAAAGAAACCATCCAGAAAACGCTCCCTCAATGTCCTCTTGGAAGAGTCTTTCAAGAAGAACTGGGACCGTCCCGCACTCTCGAACTACAAGCAGAACACACTTTATTATAAAGACGTAGCCCGCAGGATCGCGGAGCTGCACCTCTTTTTCGAGGCATGCGGCATCAAGCCGGGCGACCGCATCGCCCTCTGCTCGAAGAACCAGGCCAACTGGGCCGTGGCCTATCTGGCCACGATGACCTACGGTGCCGTGGTGGTGCCCATCCTCCACGAATTCCAGGCTGCCAACATCCGGCATCTGGTGACCCATTCCGAATCCCGCATCTTCTTCGTGGGAGACAACATCTGGCAGAATCTGGCCGATGTGGAGCTTCCCGGCGTCGAGGTGGTCGTCACGCTGTCTGATTTCAAGGTGGTCAAGACGCTCACTCCGGACGCCCTCGCCGCCATGGAATCGATGGAGGCCCGGATGCTGGAGCGGTATCGCAACGGCTTTGACCAGAACAGCCTTCACTACTATGTGGACCTGCCCGACCAGCTGGCGCTCATCAGCTATACTTCCGGTACCTCCGGCTTTTCAAAGGGCGTGATGCTCCCGTACCGGGCCCTGCTCTCGAACGTGCAGTTCGCCCACGAGGCGGAACCCCACATGGATTGCAACTCCCGGATGGTGTCCATGCTGCCTACCGCCCATATGTACGGCATGATCTTCGAGTTCCTCTTCGAGATGACCATCGGTGCCCACGTGTTCTTCCTGACGCGCCTTCCCAGCCCGAAGGTGATCCTCGAGGCCATGGGCGAAGTGAAACCCGACACAATCATCGCCGTCCCGATGATCATCGAGAAAATCTACAAGAGCATGCTGGTCCCCTTCATCAGCAAGGCCCGCATCAAGCTGATGCTCAACCTGCCGGTGCTTGACAAGATGGTCAAGAACAAGATCCGCGACAGCCTGGTCCAGGCCTTCGGCGGCAAGTTCGGCGAGGTCATCATCGGCGGCGCCCCGTTCAACCGCGAAGCGGAAGCCTTCTTCAAGCGCATCAACTTCCCCTTCACCATCGGCTACGGCATGACGGAGTGCGCACCCATCATCACTTACGTCCACTGGGACAAGACCAAGCTCTATTCCTGTGGCAAGGCGGCGCCCCGCATGCGCATCAAGATCGATTCCGACGATCCGAAGACGATTCCCGGCGAGGTGCTGGTCAAGGGTGAAAACGTGTTCCTGGGCTACTACAAGAACGAAATGGCGACCAAGGAGTCGTTCGTGGACGGCTGGTTCAGGACCGGCGACATGGGCGTCATCGACGGCGACGGCTACCTCTACCTGCGCGGCCGCTGCAAGAGCATGATCCTCGGCCCGTCGGGCCAGAACATCTATCCCGAAGAGATCGAAAGCATCCTCAACAACATGCCTTACGTCGTGGAGTCGCTCGTCATCGAAGACGATTTCAAGCTCGTGGCACTGGTCTATCCGGATTTCGAACAGGCGCAGGAGGACGGCCTCGACCGCGAGCAGCTTGAAGAGAAGCTCAACGAGGGCATGACCCTGGCCAATCTGGAACTCGACCAGTACTGCAAGCTGAGCCGGGTGGAGATCGTGGACCAGGAATTTGAAAAGACGCCGAAGCGCAGCATCAAGCGCTACCTCTATCAGAGGGGGACCAACGCATAGATCCGGCAAGATGGAAGAAGTAAAAAGAAAGTTCGACCGCCGCTATCTTGAAATGGCGGCCATCTGGGCGAAAAATTCGTACTGCACCCGCCGGCAGGTCGGCGCCCTTCTGGTCAAGGACCGGATGATCATTTCCGACGGATACAACGGAACACCTTCCGGTTTCGAGAACGTTTGCGAAGACGAAAACGGCGTGACCAAGCCTTATGTGCTGCATGCGGAGGCCAATGCCATCACCAAGGTGGCTAAAAGCCACAACAGCAGCGACGGGGCCACGCTCTACATCACGGATTCTCCCTGCATGGAGTGCGCCAAGCTGATCATCCAGGCCGGCATCAGGCGGGTGGTCTATGCCCGGGAATACCGGATCGTCGACGGCGTGGGCCTGCTGCGCCGTGCCGGCATCGAAGTAGAAAAAATCGAAATGGACATTTAAGGTATGGAGCCTGAGAATCAGAAGAAATGGACCACCATCGGCTGGTGTGTGGTCGTCGTCCTGTTGCTGGTTACGCTCGGACAGCTTTGGTTCGGCGGAAAGAAGAAGACGGTGCGGATCCCCGAAGGTGACTGGGCCAAGCTGATGCTGGTCCTTGAGACGGTGGGACGCGACTATGTGGACGAAATCGACCAGAAGGCGGTGACCGAGGAGATCCTGCCGGGCATCATGGCCCAGCTCGACCCGCACTCCGTATATCTGCCGCCGGTGGAGCTGCAGGAAGCGGAAGAGGATCTGCAGGGCGGCTTCGACGGCATCGGCATCCAGTTTACCGTACCCAACGATACGGCGGTGGTTTCGCAGGTGATCGCGGGCGGTCCGTCCGAGAAAGCGGGACTGCTTTCGGGCGACCGCATCATCCAGGTCGACGACCGGGTGATTGCCGGCACGAAGACGCCGCAGGACTCGATGGTGCGCCTGATGAAAGGCAAGCGCGGTACCAAGGTGGATATCCATGTGAAACGCGACGGGGTGGAAGAGCCCATCGTCTTTCCCATCGTCCGCGACATGATTCCCGTCAACAGCGTGGACGTAGCCTACATGATCAACGACACCACCGGCTATATCAAGCTGTCGAAATTCGCCCGCACCACTTATCTGGAATTCCTCAAGGCGGCGCTTTCCCTGAAGGAGCAGGGGATGCGGCGGCTGGTCTTCGACCTGCGCGACAATACCGGCGGTTATCTTGACCAGGCGCTGATGCTTTCCAACGAGTTCCTGGAAAAGGGCGACCTGATCGTTTACATGGAAGGCCGCAACCGGCCGCGCCAGGATGTGTACGCCGACGGCCGCGGCAGTTGCCGCGACATCGACCTGGCGGTGCTCATCAACGAGGGTTCGGCTTCTTCCAGCGAGATTTTCGCCGGGGCGATGCAGGACAACGACCGGGCGACGCTCTATGGCCTGCGCTCCTTCGGCAAGGGGCTTGTACAGGAACCGCTCTTCTTCAACGACGGTTCGGGCATCCGCCTGACGGTGGCCCGCTACCATACGCCTTCGGGCCGCTGCATCCAGAAGCCCTATGGCGACGACTACGGATATGATATCTACGAACGCTATCTCCACGGTGAGATGACGAGTGCCGACAGCATCAAGGTCAATGATTCGCTCAAGTTCGAGACGCGTGCCGGTCGCACGGTCTATGGCGGAGGCGGCATCATTCCCGATGTGTTCGTGCCGCTCGACACCACCCGCTACTCCGAGTATCTGGGGGCATGCAACCGGCAGAGCCTGCAAGTGAAGTATGCCAACCTGATGGCCGACCGTTACCGTGCGCGTCTGCGCGAAATCCACGACCTGCCCACGCTCAACCGTTTCCTCGACGGCCTGAACCTCAAGGATGGGTTCATTGCTTTTACGAAAGAGCAGGGTCTGGTGCCTTCGGCGGAGGACTGGGCGGTATCGGGCGAACTCATCCTGGTGCAGCTTCGCGCGCTGATCGGCCGCAACACGCCGATGAACGACGCAGCCTTCTATCCGATCTACCTGTCGACGGACAATGTGCTGGAGGCCGCGCTGAAAAACGGATAATTTGAAACTTTTTCGGATTTTATCCGTATAAATATTGTTTTCGCGCCTAAAATTTAAATATGAAACTTTCGCAATTCGGTTTTGAACTTCCGCAGGAACTGATCGCCAAGTATCCTTCCCCGGAAAGGGACGAGTGCCGCCTCATGGTGGTTCACAAGGATACAGGTGACATCGAGCACCGGATTTTCAAGGATATCATCGAATACGCCGCGCCACACGACCTGTTCGTCTTCAACGACGCCAAGGTATTCCCGGCACGGATGAGCGGCAACAAGGAGAAGACGGGCGCCGAGATCGACGTCTTCCTGTTGCGCGAGCTCAACCGGGACCAGCGCCTGTGGGACGTCCTGGTCGATCCGGCCCGCAAGATCCGCATCGGCAACAAGCTGTATTTCGGTGAGAACGACAGCCTTGTGGCCGAAGTCATCGACAATACGACTTCCCGCGGCCGCACGCTGCGTTTCCTCTTTGACGGCACGTATGAGGAATTCCGCCAGACGCTCTATCAGATGGGTTCTCTTCCGGTGCCCAAATGGATCCGTCCGCATGCCGAAGAGATTGACAAAGAGCGTTTCCAGACCATTTTCGCTTCCAAGGAAGGGGCTGTGGCCTGCCCGGCGGCGGGTCTGCATTTCAGCCGTATCCTGTTCAAGAAGATGGAGATTCACGACATCGACCGCGCCTTCCTGACGCTCTACATGGGCAATGCGCATTTCCACAATGTGGACGTGGAGGACCTGTCGAAGCACAAGATGGATTCGGAGCAGTATTCGATCTCTGAAGAGACGGCGGCAGCGGTCAATGCCTGCAAGGGCCGTGGCAACAAAGTGTTTGCGGTGGGCATCACGGTCGTCCGGGCGCTGGAGACCTATGTCACGACGAAGAAGGAGATCCGGGCCTTCGACGGCTGGACGAACAAGTTCATCTTCCCGCCGTACCAGTTCTCGATTCCCGATGCGATGGTCACCAATTTCCATCTGCCGTACAGCACCATGTTGATGAACGCCGCTGCATTCGGCGGCTACAACCACGTCATGAACGCCTACAAGGTCGCTATCGATGAGAAATATCAGTTCGGCACCTACGGCGACGCCATGTTGATCATCTGATTTCCTGTTCGGGCAGCATATTGCTTGGAAGACCCTAACCACCCTCGGTTGATAGAGGGAGGGGCCCAAATCTTGATTTGGGAGGGAGACTCGCTCGCGAGTCGGTCTGAGAAGCAATATGCTGCCCGAACTGAAAAAATTAATAAACAGCTTCCGGAAGGATATTGCTTTTTTGCGGGCGCTGCATCCGTCGGGCTTCGTATCTTGTGCGCAAAAAAGATATGGAGCCCGATCACTTTGTCTATTTGTGTGCGCTGAGCAAGGTCTTTGCGTACAAGTGTTCTGTCGGCCGTCAGCTGATGGAGACTTTCGGCGGCCCCGAAGGTGTATTCCGGACGGCGCGCCGTGACCTTGATGCCGTGCTTTCCCATGCCGGCCCTTACCTCGACCTTCTGTTTGAACCTTCCTTGCTCGACCGGGCCGCCGACGAAGTCGCATGGGCCCGCAGCTACGGCATCCGCCTGCTCGGCCTCGACGATCCAGCCTATCCCCGGCGGCTGGCTGCCTGCAGCGATGCGCCGTTGATGCTCTATTGTAAAGGGAATGCCGATCTCAATGCCGCACGCGCCTTGGCCGTCGTCGGTACCCGCAAAGCCAGCTGGACCGGCCGGGAAAGCTGCCGCCGCATCATCGGCCGCCTGGCCGATTTGAACGAAAAGCCGCTGATCGTCAGTGGAATGGCACTCGGCGTTGATGGTTGCGCCCATGCCGCAGCGCTCGAAGCCGGCCTGCCGACCATCGGCGTGCTGCCCTGCGGCCTTGACGAAATCTATCCCCGCCAGCACCGTGAACTCGCGCGCCGTGTCCTCGAAAACGGCGCCCTGGTCACCGACTTTTCCCGCGGGACGCAGCCCGTCCCCTTCACGTTCCTCCGCCGCAACCGCATCATCGCCGGCATGGCCGATGCAACGCTGCTGGTGGAGTCGTTCCGCAAAGGCGGAGGCCTGATCACCGCCTCTTTGGCCGCTTCCTACCAGCGCGAGGTATTCGCTGTTGCGGGCCGCATGACAGATACCTCCTTTGTGGGATGCAATGAGCTTATCGCCAGGCAGGAAGCCATCCTTGTCCCCGATGCCGACGCCCTGCCTCTGGCGATGGGCTGGCTTTCAGTACGCCAGCGGAAAGCCGCCGTACCGCTTCTGCGCGCCGATGACCCGCCGGATCGTTGCAGTGTCCTGCGCTGCCTTGAAGCCCGCGCCCCGCTTTCGGCCGAAGAAATCGCTGCCCTTACGCGGCTCGATCCCCGCACCGTCAACCTGCTCCTGCTGGAACTTGAAATGGAGGGCCGTGCCGTGGCCGATGGAAACAAATTTTACTTATCTTTGTAAGAATAATGTTGATCGATACCCACTGCCACCTCTATGACGAAGCCTTCCGCGACGATTTCGACGCGGTATTGGCCCGTGCCCGGGAAGCCGGACTCGAAGCCTGCGTCATGCCCGGCATCGACCGCGCCTGCCACGACGCGCTCCTGGCGACGGCCGACGCCCTGCCCGGCTTCGCCTTTCCCTGCATCGGACTGCATCCGACATCGGTGGGGGAAGACTGGCAGGAGGAACTGGATTTTGTGCGGCAGCATCTGGGTGACCGGCGCTGGTATGCCATCGGAGAAATCGGCCTCGACGAATACTGGTCGAAAGACTATGTGGAACAGCAGATGCGCGTGCTGGCCGAACAGATCTGTCTGGCAGCCCGGGCGGACTTGCCCGTCATCATCCACCTGCGTGAAGCCACGGACGATTTCCTGCGCGTGCTGGAAGAAGTGCGCGGCGTGGACTTCCGCGGCGTGATGCATGCCTGGTCCGGCAGCTATGAAATGTACCGCAGGCTCCTGGGAATGGCCGACTTCAAGTTCGGCATCGGCGGCGTAGTGACCTACAAGAACGCCGGCGTGGCCCTGGCACTCGAAAAGATGTCGCTCGACGATGTGGTGCTCGAAACCGACTGCCCGTGGCTGACACCGGTTCCGTTCCGCGGCAAGCGCAATGAACCTTCTTATGTCCGGCTGGTAGCCGAAAAAATAGCACAGATCAAGGGCCTGGCGCCGGAGGCGGTGGGGGAGACCACCACGGCCAACGCGCGCAGGCTCTTCAATTTATAACGTCAGAATGGACCGAAAGATACTCCTTATCTACACCGGCGGCACCATCGGAATGAAGATGGATCCCGAAACGCAGCTGCTCAAACCCTTCGATTTCACCCAGATCACCCGCGAGGTGCCCGAGCTCAAGAAGTTCGGTTATGTCATCGACTCTCTCTCTTTTGACCCTGTCATCGACTCGTCCGACGTGAATCCCGCTTTCTGGATCAAGCTCGCCGGCATCATCAAGG
>JAEETO010000132.1 GCA_016290385.1 Bacteroidales bacterium
GTGTGGCGATGATCTTGTTCTGCACTTCGTTGTAATAAACGTCGAGCGTGGTGTTGAGTTTCCTGAAGATGCTCCGGGTCCAGTATTTGTCCCAGGTGAGACCGACGTTGTACTGGGTGGTATATTCAGGTTTCAGGTATTTGTTGCCGATGAAGGTGTAGTAGAGGTCGTTGAGCGTCGGCATTCGGAAGATGCGCTTGTAGAAGGCACGCACGCTGAAGTTCTTGTCACGGAACGGGAGGAACTGAAGCACGGCGGTCGGGGTCCATTCGCTGCGGTTCTCCGCCGCGGCGCCCGGTTCACGGGCATTGTCGTCGACGAAAGTGTAAAGCAGGCTGCCTTGCAGCTTGAGTTTCGTCCAACGCAGGGAGGTGGACAGGGCGGCCAGCAAGGTGTTGCGGGAAGGGTACACGAAATTCACCAGGTCGGCGTCAAGCGTATTGTACTGCCAGTCTGCGGCCAGGTCCACGTCCCACCACTTGAAGATATCATAGGATTGCGCCACCGACAGATAGGCTTCCTGCTGCTTGTAGCGGTTGTCCACATACATCGTGGAGACATCCAGCCGCGGGTCGGAAAGGTAGTGCAGGTAGTCGTAGGCGTATTTGAAGCTGGCGTTGAGGCGATAGTCTCCCCATTTCTTGAAGAAGGTGCCCTGGGTGAAAAAATCCGTGTCCCACTGCCGGTCTTCGTGCCGGAACTTGCCGGGCTCTTCCCGCACGAAGGCGCCCGGGTAGCCGCGCTCCGAATCGTAGAAATAGAATTTGAGGCGCCAGTTTCCGTCGGGGATCCGGCCGAAGAGTCCTTCTTCGACGCGCAGGGCTCGCACGTCGCCGTTCTGTCGGACGGCCGTGGTGTCGTAGCCGTCCAGTTTCCGGTAAGTAAACTTGTATTTTCCTGTAGTATAGAGAAACTCTGCGTTGAAGGAGTTCGATACCTTGTCGCCGAGCTTCTGTTCCCACAGCACGGAGGGGTTGATGGTGCCGAACGATCCGCCCGCAAGCGAGGCCTTGAGATGGGTGCGGCGCTTCCCGCTGAATACGGGCGTGCGGGTCTGAAGGTAGACGGCGCTGGCTGAAGCATAGTCCTTGGCCGACTGGACGGCCGTGCTTTTCTGACCGTTGTAGAGCGTCACCGACTCCATGTTTTCGAGCGAATACTTGCCCAGGTCAATCTGGCCGTTCTGGGCGTTTCCCAGCTGGATGCCGTCGTAGAACACGCCCACGTGCTGGGAACCCATGCTGCGGACATTGATGGTCTTCAGGCCGCCGATGCCGCCGTAGTCCTTGATCTGTACGCCGGAGAAATAGCGGATGGCGTCGGCCACCGAAAGGGCACTGAGTTTCTGCAGCTGCTCGCCCTGGAGGGCCTGGGCCGGAATGATCTTGTCGGGCTGGCGGAAAGCGGCCACCACCGAGGCGTCAAGCACCAGCGTGTCGGGCGGAGATGCCGGCAACAGCAGCAGGAACAACAGTGTCAGGATCATTGGGCCAGATTGTAATCGATGACGGAGCAGACTTCGGTCGACAGCTCGCCGAGCCAGCCGCTCTTGGCGTTGAGGCCGGTCTGTACCTTCACGAAATCGATATACTGCAGCTTGGCCGGCTGTCCGTCGTAGGTCACGGCATCTGAAATCTTGAAATGGTTGCAGCCCTTCGTGATGCCTGTCGCCACTTCGGGCAGCAGGTCGATGACGCTGTAGTTGTCGGCGTAACCCCATTCATAGTCGGGATTGATCCAGTAGGTGCCACGTCCCGACTGGTCATAGTTCCGGGCTTCCAGTCGCGTGCCGCGCAGCGTGTAACGGTCGGGTTCAACCCACAGCGGATAATAGTAGTCCTGCTTGTGGTAGGCCACCAGATAGTCGACCGAGCCTCTGCCGCCGCGGTTGTCGGTCCAGACAACCGGCTGTCCGGGCGATTCCGGACGGTAGTAGGTCACGGCATAATCCTGGATAGTGCAGTCCATTCCGTATTCCGCACCCTTGAGTTCGTACCAGGTGTCGTTCGGCAGGCCGTCGCCGTTTTCATCCTGCGATACCCAGACGATGCCCGGTTCCGAGTAGTTGGAATAGATGGAATTCTTGATGGCGAAGTCGTAATCGCCGTCGTTGGCAACGCTGTGGTCGAAACCCAGCACAAGCGTGCCGCCGAAGCCGCCGAGGGAAACGTATTTCTCTTCTTTCAGCCTGTCCATCGCATAGGCACAGGCTTCTTCCATCGTCGTGGCGGTGTAATTTTCATTGACATACTGCCCGGCGGCCGGCAGGAACAGCAATACTTTGTCGGCGTACGGGCTACTTGACGCGGTGGCAAGTCGCCGGTAGGTGCCTTCCGGCGGGCATACCTGCACCGAGAGGGTGTCGCGCCGCAAGCCTCCGTCAGAAGTCGTTCCTTCCAGAATGACGGTGTGCGGGCCTTGAGCCGTGGCTTCGAAACGATACAGCGGGTTGTCGCCCTGCTGCACCGGAGTCCCGTCAAGATACCAGTCGAAACGGAAGCTGCGGGTGCTGTCGATATCCAGCGGCAGCAAACGGAAACTGCGGCCCTGGGCTACATTGTACTGTGTTTGTTCAAAAAGATAGGCCGTCTCCAGGGAGGGAGATGGAACCGTATCCGGCGGTGTCGGCGGAGTCGGCGGCTGCGGGGGTTCCTGCTCCTTCCAGACGTTGATGCGGATTTCTTTCGCGTCCTTTCCAAATTCAGTGGCTACTTCCACGGTGAGGTAGAAGACCCCGACGGTTTCACCCTGGAAGATGAAGCTCGCGCCGCTTCCGATCACCTGTCCGTTGCGGAGCCAGCGGATCTGCGCCTGCGGTGTCAGGTTGTCAAATACCGGAGAAAGCGTGATGCTTTCCCCGAGTTCGACCAGCTGGATATTCCCGTCGGGCAGGGTGACGACAGGGGGCAGACCTTCTTCTACCCCCTGTGGACATCCTGTTGCTCCGAAGAGCGACAATATGATTAAAACGTATAAGGAAAGGCGACGCATCAAGATTTATTCGGGATACACGCGGACGGTGATGTCGTCAATGGCGACATACGCCGGGGCGTTGAAACCATATTCGCCGTAGAGATCCTCAGAACCGGAAATCGAGAAGAGAATCTGGTTTACAGCACCCAGTTCACTCAAATCCCATTTTTCCCAGTTCGTCAGGAATTCGTCTTCGTTGGCCAGGTAGAAATCGACCGAGCCGGTCATCAGCTCACCCACAAAACCTTTGGCAGTGACCTTGAAGAAGCCGTCGGAAGCCATAGGCGGATTGTAGCCGTCACCGTTGATCAGCGAGTTGAGCACGTAGCAGGTGTTGTTCACGGAAATCGATTCGACGACGAGCGTGCTGCCGTCCGGAGAGAAGAGAGCGGCCGGATTGATGCCCCACGCGCCGGCGTCATAGACAATGGCGAAGTTGTCGGAACCGTTGTTGCCGCAGCCTTTGCGGCCGGCACCGTCGAGTTCGGGATCATACACTTCGAGCTGCCGGGTGTAATCGGCGCCGGTGATCATGCCGTTGCCGTAGTTGGAGATGGCGATGCCGCCGCCGGAAAAACCGCCGGACCAGGTCGCAGCGTCATAGGGAAGCACCGAACCGACAAGATTGGTGTTGTTTTCATCCGCCCACACG
>JAEETO010000133.1 GCA_016290385.1 Bacteroidales bacterium
ATTTCTGGTACGGCACGAAGGAAGCATTCGTCGCCAAGCCACAGGCCGATCATCTGAAAAAACTCTGTCCCGCCGTTCACATCGAAATTTTCCCCAAAATGAACCACGGCCAACTCCTGGTCGACCATCCTGACGAAGTCGCGAAATGCATCCGTCAGATAACTTTGTCCGCCGAATAAATAGCCTGGCCATAGAATGAGGATTTAGCAACTACGGCTCATTTTGTGGCCGTAATTCTGTCGAAAACAGCTATTTTCTGGCCACAAAATGATTCTGGCAACCCGGATAGGCATTCTGTGTCTATGCTTAGAACGAGACAATAATGTCGCTATTTGCCGTAAGAGCGAGGGTATATGTCTTGAAGACCTTAGCCACCCTCGGCTATTAGAGGGAGGGGCCCGCCGCTTTAGCGGTGGGAGGGGTCGCGCCTTGGCGCGACGGTCTTCAAGACATATACCCGAGCACTGGAGGCAATAAGCCTATGAATGCAGCAGATCGAAGAGCTGCTTCTGGAAGGGGGTCATCTGGATGAGGACGGATTTGGGACGGCGGGTGTAGGGAGAGATGTAGTTGAGGCGGAAGAGGGTGCGGGCCGCTTCTCGGACTTTGGGAAGCGAGATGTCAGCGGCCGACGAACGGAGTAGACGGTCGAGCGCAAACTGTACTGCATATGCCGCCAACGAAACGCACAACAGGCCCTCGACACGGCCCTTCGGGCGACGGAGCAGCGGCTTGAAACCCAAATCTTTCTTTCCTTGCTTGAAGAAGGCGGCCAGGGCTCTGGCATCGGCGCCCCGCCGGACAATGACCACCGGATCTGTCGCGCCATGCTTCCGGGCGAAACGCTGGATGTCCTGGTTATGCTTCACCAGTGAACCCTTGCGTTCGATCAGCCGGCCGGCCAGCGGCGTGCCGTCGGCGGACAGCAACAGGCAGAACGGCAACTTGGGAACAGTCGTAGAAAGAACATAACAAACAGCAGGAGCGTCCTCTGAAACAACACAATCCGACAGATTGAAGCCATCGATGGCCTTGTACACATCCGTAAGCTCCGGACGAGTCCCCAGATAACGGCGTAGATAGTCCCGGACTTTCCACGCGCCGCCAGACGCGTATAGCCGGCAGAGCACGATATGACGAAACAACGGGTCCATCCCCTTCCCCAACCCCAGCCGGTCCAGAATTTCGCCGTAATAAAGCTCCGGACCGGCCAGCTCGATGCGGCCATCCTGCAAAGTCGCAGCATACTCCCGCAGCTGGGCTTCGTCCATCTGGTCGAAGAGTGTGTCGGGATCGCCCTCCTGCTCGCGCACCCATTCGCGCGCCTTGTTCTCGAGGAGGTCGGCCTCGGCCGCCGTCCGGGCGGAACCGAAAGACTTGACAATATCATAGCGGCCGCGGCTCTTGTCTACGACATAGATGCTGACCGATCCCGATTTGTTGTGCTGCCTGCGTACGAACATATTCCAAAGTTAGTACGCATCTTCGTAATTACCAAATATTTCTACATCCCGCGCTCCTTCTTGATGGTCTCATACGCCTCCTGGATCTTGCGGAATTTCTCCTCCGCGGCCTTCTGGACATCCTGTCCCAGCGTCGCCACCTTGTCGGGATGATGCTTCATCGCCATCCGCCGGTAGGCGGCCTTCACCTCGTCGTCCGTCGCGGAAGACGATATTTCCAGCACGGCATAAGCCGATTCCTTATCCTTGTAGAACATCGCGATGACCGACGAAGTATCCGACTTGGAGAGCCGGATGGCCCCGGCAATCGCCTCGAGCACACTCTTTTCCGATGCGCTGAAATCCCCGTCCGCCGTCGCGATTCCGGTCAGATAGTGGAATAGCTGCAGACGTTGCGAATAATTCATGTGGTCGGCGATCTGGCCGCCTACCTCGTAGATATTCACCGTCTGGCGGTTCAGGCCGTCCAGCATGCGCATCGCCTCGTCGACGACGTCGGACCCGAAATTCCGGCGAATGAACGACCGCACATGATCGAGCTCCGCCTGCCGGACCTGCCCGTCGGCCTTGATGACCGCAGAAGAAAGCACGAGCAGGCTGACGATGAAGCTGTTGCGCTGTTCATCAGCCGTATAACTGCGATTCCCCGCCTGTCGCTGCGCCCCGGCTGACCGGCCCGCAGTATCATCCGATTCCAGCAGGCGACGCGAAGCATCGAGCTGGACATCCAGGAACGTCCCGGCCAGAAAACCGAGCAGCGCACCGATGGGTCCCCATGTAACCCATCCCAGAAAACCGGCGATCCATTTGATTTTTCCCATCTTCCAAGTCTTTGAGGCTTCAAAGATACGCAGCTTTACGCGATTAAAAAAATCGTATCTTTGCATCCGCTATGGATGACAAGCTGAAACAGTACATTGAGAGCGACATTCTGCCGCGCTACACCCATTTTGACAAGGCGCACCAGCTGGACCATATTACGACCGTGATCCGGCAGAGCGCAGACATTGCCGACATGCTGGAAAAGCAAGGAGTGAATGTAGACCGCGACATGGTCTATGTGATCGCCGCCTACCACGATCTGGGCATCGTGAACGGGCGGGAGAACCACCATACGGATTCGGGCAAGATCCTGATGGCCGATCCGGTGCTGCCGCATTATTTCACGGAAGAACAGCGCATTACGATGAAAGAAGCCGTGGAAGACCACCGCGCTTCGGCCAAGACCGCCCCGCGCTCAATCTACGGCCGCATCGTGGCCGAGGCCGACCGGCAGATCGACCCGCGCACTATCGTTGTGCGTACCGTCCAGTACGGGCTGGAACACTACCCGGAACTCGACAAGGCCGGACACCTGGCCCGCGCCAAGGCGCACCTGGCCGAGAAATACGGCGAAGGCGGTTACCTGAAACTCTGGTTCGCCGAATCGGAGAATTCGCGCAAGCTGGCGGAACTGCGTACGATGATGAAAGATGAACAGGCGATGGATGCGTTGCTGGAAGACATTTGGGCACATGAGATGCCGGATCAAGTCCGGCATGACGGATAATGAAAACGTTGTTACAGCTGTTCTGGGCCTTCTTCAAGATCGGGGCGTTTACCTTCGGGAGCGGGTATGCCATGATTCCGATGATCGAGAAGGAAGTGGTGGACAAGCGCAAATGGTTTGAAAAGGATGAATTCTACGACCAGTTTGCCCTTGCCTCCTCCGCCCCGGGACCCTTTTCCCTGAACACGGCCGTGTTCGTAGGCTACAGGATGGCCGGCTGGTGGGGTGCGTTCTTCGCCGTGCTGGGCGCCGTGCTTCCGTCGTTCGTCATTATCCTGGTCATCGCCATCTACCTGACCGAATTCAGCGACAACCGCTATGTCGTGGCGGCGTTCAAGGGCATCCGCCCCGCCGTCATCGCCCTGATCGCCGTGCCTTTCTTCAACATGCTCAAGCGCCTGCCCTGGTATTTCATGCTCCTGGGCATCGCCGTGGCCCTGGTGATCTGCTACCTTGGCGTCTCCCCCATCTGGTTCATCCTGGGCGGCGCCATCATCGGCGTCGTGCTCTCCTGGTATGAAAAACCGAATACCGACGAAAAAGGAGGGATGAAGTGATATACCTGCAGATCTTTCCCTCCTACCTGA
>JAEETO010000047.1 GCA_016290385.1 Bacteroidales bacterium
TGGAAGCATCCCGGGAAAATATGGCAGCTTTTGCCAAGATGAAGGAAATCGTGCTCCGCATGCTTGGCGACTGCCTGAAGCAGAGCAACATGATCGTCAATACGATCGAGGGGCGGGTCAAGACCGAGGCGAGCCTGGCCGGGAAACTGGAGCTCAAAGGACAGAAATACAAGGACCTTTCCGACATCACCGACATCGTGGGTGTCCGCGTAGTCACTTTCTATACCGAGGAAGTTGACAAAATTGCCGCGCTGGTCGACAAATTGTTCGACATAGACTGGGAAAACTCGGTCGACAAGCGCAAGCAGCTGGGAAAAGACACCTTCGGCTACATGTCGCTTCACTACATCTGCCGCATTCCCGCTTCGCTGTACAGCGATCCGGAGCATCCCGCCATCAACCAGTATCGCTTCGAGATGCAGATGCGTACGGCGCTCCAGCACGTATGGGCATCGATGAACCATGATATCGGCTACAAGAGCGGAGTGGAGGTTCCGCCCGAGCATTTGCGGAGCCTGACGCGCCTGGCGGGCATCCTGGAGCTGGCCGACGAGGAATTCAGCCGCATCCGGAAAGAAATCACGGATTACCGGCGCAAGGCCGAGCAGCTGGTCAAGGACGGCAACTTCGACGCCGTGTCGCTCAACGGCGATACCTGGCGCAATTACCTGGCGCTCGATCCCTTCGCGTCTCTCAACAACAAGATTGCCGCCATCAATCAGGCCGAGATCCAGCAGCTGAGCGGCATGCCCTATCTGGAGCCCCTGCTGAAGATGGGCGTCAAGACCCTGGGCGATGTGGAGAGGATGCGCAAGGAGTGTTCGGAGAAGGCCTATCAACTGGCTGTCTACCAGATCAGCGGCACCGACCTGGACATCATCGCCTCCACACTGGGCCTGCAGAACATCTGCATCGTCTATGTAGCCGAAAAAGGCGGTGCCAAGGGCATCGAGTTTTTCCTCGACATGCTGAACGGTCCTTCCAAATACAACGCCGGAACGGCGCAACGCTTATTTGATACATACACCGATATCCACGACATGTAATGGCAAACAAGTTTATTGACAGCACCTTGCTCGACAAGGCCATTTGTTTCGCAGTACAGGCACACCACAATACGGAGCGCCGCGGAAAAGGATTTCCTTATATCGTACATCCCCTCGAGGCTGTCGCCATCGTGGCGACCATTACGCCCGACCAGGAACTGCTGGCGGCCGCGGCCCTGCACGATGTCCTGGAAGACACGGATATCCGGCTGGAAGACCTGCGCCGTGAATTCGGTGACCGGGTAGCCATGCTGGTCGAGAAAGAGAGTGACAAATTCGTGGAAGGCGTCAGCGAAGAGGACAGCTGGCGCGACCGCAAGCAGGCCGCCATCGACCGGATCGCTGCGGCGCCTTATGAAGCCAAGATCGTGGCCATGGGAGACAAGCTGTCCAACATGCGGGCCATCGCCCGCGACTACGACGAGTTGGGCGACCGGCTGTGGGAGCGCTTTCACGCGCCGGGCGGCCGGGCGGACCATGAATGGCACTACCGGGGCCTGGCCCAGTCGCTCAATGACCTGGCGGGTACCCACGCCTTCAGTGAATTCGTGGCGCACATCGAACATGTCTTCGGCAAGCCGAAACCGGAGCCCATCAACCTCGATGACTACGAAGTGAGCGGAGATGGTTATACCGCCATCAGCTACAATCACAAGGATGGCACCCGCATGATGAAGCTCTACGCTGATTATATGCCGATTTCCGTGCCGGAACAAGAACTGGCAGTGAGCTGGGCCATCATGGACCTGGGCCTCCGGATTCCCAAGGCTTACCGTCTGGTGACGGACGGAAAACGCGTGGGCGTCGAATTCGAGCGCATCCGGAACAAGCGTTCTTTCGCCCGGGCGATCTCGCAGGAGCCCGACCAGCTTGAAGCCTATGTCATGGATTTTGCCAGGCAGTGCAAGATATTGCATGCAACGCCCTGCAACACGGAAGTCTTCCCTTCGGTCAAGGATCATTTCAACGCGGCGATCGACGCTTCGAGAGATTTCAATGCCGCACAGAAAGAGAAGCTGCACGCCTGGGTGGCGGCCGCTCCCGACGCGACGACCTGTCTCCACGGCGACATGCATATCGGCAACATCATCCGCGCCGAAGGCAAGGATTACTGGATCGACCTGGCTGACTTCCGCTACGGACATCCGTATTTCGACATGGGCATGCTCTATTTCGTGTGCATCAGCAATCCTTCCGATGCGATAGCGCAGCGGCTTTTCCATCTTTCCCATGCGCAGATGGTACAGGTCTGGGAAGTGTTTGTCAATGGATATTTCGGCCCTGATGCGGACATCGAGGCCGTGAGTCGCCTGATCGAGCCCTATGCAGCCCTTTATATGATCCATTTTGCCAATCGCGAAGCCATGCTGCCGCACTGGCGCGGTCCGATTGAAAACAACCTGCTGAAGTAATGCACTATATTTTCATCATCAACGCGCGGTCGGACAAGGCAACTATCGCCGCCGACGTGGAAAGGCAGATCCAGGAGTCCAAACTTGGGTTGGACTACGAGATCTACCTGACCCGCGGCATTGGTGACGGAACCCGTTTCGTGAAAATCTACTGCGACCTGCATCCGAACGCCAAGGTGTGCTTCGTGGCATGCGGCGGAACCGGGACGCTCAACGAAGTGGTGTCCGGTATGGTCGGATCGCACGACAAGCAGCTGGCCCTCCTGGCCTATGGCTCGACGAACGATTTCACCAAATGCTTCCCCGACCGGGATTTCACCTCGCTCAAGAAACTCCTGACAGGAGAGCCCATCGCCGTCGACGTGATGAAGGTGAACGACAGCTATGCCATCAATGTCATCAACATCGGTTTCGACGCCATGGTTGCGTCGTTTGCCAATCAGTTCATTGAGGCGGGCCGCGTGAAGAACGCATTCCGGAAGGGCATTGTCAAGGCCATCTTCACGTCGCGCAACAACCGCATCCGGGTGGTGGCCGACGGAGAGCGGATGAACCGTCGCAGGCTGCTGCTCTGCACGGTATCGAACGGTCGGTATTGTGGCGGTGAATTCCTCTGCGCCCCGCGGGCGGAGCTGGATGACGGCTGGATGGAAGTCTGTTCATTCCGTCCGATGCTGCTGCTGGATTTCCTCCGTATCCTTCCGGTTTATCGCGACGGGAAACATCTCGACACGTCGTGGGCGCGGAAGCGCCTTCGTTACAAGCGTGCCCGCCACGTCGAAGTCATCTCCGGCGACCTGGTCGACATCTCGCTGGACGGCGAGATATTTTCCAGCCATACTTTCCAAATCGATCTTTTACCCAAAGAAGTCAATCTTATTCTTCCTTCCCTCATAACCATGAAAAAGAGATTTGAACCCATCATCGACAAATGCGGTGCGATCATTGAGTATCTGATGTCATCCCCGGATATTCCGAAAGACGAATCACTGCAGTTCAAGATCCGGCTTTCCATCGAAGAAGCTGTCGAGAATGTCGTGCGCTATGCCTACGAAGGCGGCATGGGCTGGATTGAAGTGGGGACGGAACTCGATCCCGAAGGCGTGATGCTTACCATCGTGCTCCGGGATGCCGGCGTTCCTTTCAACCCGCTCGACAAGCCCGATCCCGATGTCTCCCTGTCGGCAGAAGAACGGCAGATCGGCGGTCTGGGCATTTTCCTGTGCAAACAGTTGATGGACCGTATCGAGTATAAATATGAGGACGGTTGCAACGTCCTGACCATGAGCAAGAAGGTCGCCTGATGAAAAAGCGTGTCCTGAACGGTTTGAAAGGCTGTCTGTTGACCGTCCTGATCTTCTTCGCGTACTTGGATGCAAGTGCGCAGGACGTGATTACGTTCATGCCGCAATGGACCCCGCAGACACAGTTCGCGGGTTATTATGTCGCCATGGCGAAGGGATTCTATGCGGAGGAAGGCGTAGAAGTGGTGATCGATCACTTTGGCGGCAGTTCCACGGGAACCGCGATCGAGCAGATGGCACGTGGCAAGGTGGATATCATCACCAGCCAGGTAGTGACGGCTCTGATCGCCCGGGACCAGGGGCTCAAGCTGGTCAACGTCCTGCAGACTTCGCAGGTCAACGGTCTCATGTGTGCGGCGCGTTTCCCCATTGATTCGCCGCAGAAGCTTTCCGGCGCCCGGATCGGCCGCTGGAAGGTCGGCTTCGGCGAAGTTTGCGACATCTTCTGTACCAAGAACAATCTGCAAGTAGACTGGATTCCCTATATCCAGGGCATCAATCTGTATGTGTCCGGCGCCGTGGATGCCTTGCTGTGCTACAGTTACAGTGAGTTTCTGCAACTGATGCTAGCAACGGGCGGCATTCCGAGCGAAAACGTGATCTGGTTCAGGGACTATGGACTGAATTATCCGGAAGACGGCCTGTACGTCACGGAGAAGTATTACAAGTCGCATCGGGAGACAGTCGATAAATTCGTGCGTGCCTCGCGGCGGGGATGGGACTATGCCCGGGAACATGAAGCGGAAGCTCTTGAAATATCGATGGAAATCATCCATTCGTTCAATGTGGCCACCAGCCGCGTCCTGCAGGACTTGATGTTGAAGGAAATCCTTGCCCTGCAGATCAATCCGGCTACGGGCGTGGCGGATTTCGCCCCGGTGAACCGTCAGGTTTTCGAAGATATAAAGGCCGCGATGCACGAGACAGGGGCGTTGAAGTCGGACATTAAATATGAGGATATGATCCGATGAGCATCAAGAACAGCTTTTCCTCACGCCTCAGCCTGTATGTCCTGATCGTTGCTTCAGGATTGCTGATCGTATTGATGGTCTGGCTGGGGAGCATCGCCATTTCGATTCTGCGCAAAAGCGCGAGGGAAAAGGCCGAACTGACGCTCAGCAATGCGATTGTCGAGGTCGAGAAGGTGATTACGGAGGTGGAGCGTGCGGTAGACAATGTGGACTGGATGGTCTACCAGCATCTCGACGACGAAGAATTCATGTACCAGGTGACGCGGGAACTGGTGAAAGCCAATCCCAACATCATCGGCAGTGCCGTGGCTTTTGAACCCGGATTCTATAAGGGAAGGCATTATTTTGCGCCTTATTCGTATATCGGAGACCTGACGCATGAACTCCATTCCATGCAGATGGGCAATGAAAACTATGATTACCCGACGTTGGACTGGTACCAGATTCCCAAATTGCTGGGGCACCCTTACTGGAGCGAGCCTTATTATGACGATGGTGGCGGCGGCCAGCGGATGTCCACTTATTCCCTGCCGCTCAGGGATCCGGATGGAAACCTGTTCGGCATTCTGACGGCGGATATCTCTTTGGACTGGCTCTCCGACCTGGTGAATTCTGTCCAGCCTTATCGGAATTCTTATGCGATGATCATCGGCCGCAATGCCGCCTATATCGCACACCCTGACAGTTCGAAGGTACTCAATGAGACCATTTTCACTTCGGCGATGGAGATGAAGGATACCACTGCCTTCCAGATTGGAAGGGAGATGATTGCCGGCATTCATGGGATGAGACGATTCGATAACGACGACAAAGCATCCTTCGCCGTGTATGGGCCGATGAGCAACGGCTGGTCAATGGCGCTGGTCTGTTCTTTCTGGGAAGTCTTCAGGGAAGTTACGGGCCTGATCGTTGTCATCCTCATTATCCTGCCATTGGGCCTGCTCTCCCTTTTCTTCGGCTGTCGCCGTATTATCCGCCGGCAGACGACGCCGCTCATCGAGTTCAGCAATTCCGCCATGACCATCGCAAAGGGCAACTTCAAGGCTTCCATACCCGAGGTCACGACCAAGGACGAGATATTGAAGTTGCGGAATTCGCTGGTATTCATGCAGCGTTCAATCAACGAATATATCGTGGAGCTCAAATCCACGACGGCCTCCAACGAACGCTACGAAAGCGAACTCAATATCGGCCGCGATATCCAGATGAGCATGCTGCCCCAGAATTTCCCGGTGCGTGACGACTGTTCGCTGCATGCGATGGTGGTTCCGGCCAAGGAGGTAGGTGGCGACTTGTATGATTTCGCCGTTGTGGGGGACACCGTCTTCTTCCTGGTCGGCGATGTCTCCGGAAAAGGCGTACCGGCAGCCCTGTTCATGGCCATCACCCGGGCGGCCTTCCGTTTCATCGGCGCCCTGGGCCTGCCGATGCATGAAGTGATGCAGCGGGTGAACGACTGCCTTTGCGATGGCAATACGAGCGGAATGTTCGTCACCATCTTTGCCGCATGTCTGGACCTGAAGACAGGTTCCATGGTCTATTGCAATGCCGGACACAATCCTATTGTCGTCGTGGATCCCGACGGGAAGGCCTCTTTCCTGCGTGCCAAGCCCAATCTGGCCGCCGGCTTGTTCGACGGTTTCCCGTATGAGTCTGAGACGATCCAGCTGGAGCGTGGCACGCGACTTGTCTTGTACACCGACGGCGTGACCGAGGCGGAACGTGCCGACAAGAGCCAGTTCGGCGAAGACCGGCTTCTGGAATGGGCCAGCCAGTTGAATCCTGCCGCTTTTTCAGACGCCGTCGTGGCGGATCTATACCACCATGTGAAGAAATTTACGAACGGAGCAGAACAGAACGACGATATCACTATTCTCACCATTCAATGGAAATAAACCAAAAACACCTATACTAAAATGAATGTAACGATCACAGAAGAAGGCAACAAGGCGCTCGTGAAACTGGAGGGCCGCCTCGACACCACCAATGCAGACCAGTTCCAGAAGGACATCACGCCGTTGATGACCGGTTCGCACGCCGAGATCGAACTGGACTGCACAGACATGGAATATACCAGCAGCCAGGGACTCCGCATGTTTCTGATGTTGCAGAAAAGCGTTTCCGCCCGCGGCGCGAAACTGGTGATGCGCAACATGAAACCGCACGTGAAGGAGGTTTTTGACATCACGGGTTTCTCGCACATTATCACGATCTTATAGGAACTGTTAAAAATTCGTTGATAAAGTTTTGCCGATAACGTATGGTTATTTGGTTGCGTTGCCATATATTTGCGAAAAATTTTCTTTATGGCTAACACAACCAATCAAGCAATCTTCGACGCCCGTACGCTCGGCAAGCCTAAGATGGCACTTCTCGGACTGCAGCACTTGTTTGCAATGTTCGGAGCCACTGTCTTAGTTCCAGTCATTACAGGGTTGTCGGTATCGGCAACCCTTCTTTTTGCCGGTTTGGGAACCCTTCTCTTCCACCTGCTGACCAAGTGGAAAGTACCTGCATTCCTCGGATCATCCTTCGCATTTCTGGGTGGTTATGCCGCCGTCACGCAGATGGGTGCCGAACGCGGCCTTTCCCTGGCCGAGTCGCTGCCCTATGCCTGCATCGGCGTCGCCTGCGCCGGCCTGATGTATTTCGTCCTGGCCGCCCTGTTCGCCGCCTATGGTGCCAAAAAGGTCATGCGTTTCTTCCCGCCCGTGGTCACCGGCCCGATCATCATCGCCATCGGCCTGACGCTCTCAGGTTCCGCCATCTCCAATTGCAACACCAACTGGTGGATCGCCGTGCTGGCCATCGCCATCATCATCGTGTGCAACATCTGGGGCAAGGGCATGATCCGCATCGTCCCGATCCTCATGGGTGTGCTGGGTTCCTATATCGTGGCGGCCCTTTGCGGCCTGTGCGATTTCAGCGGCGTGAAGGAAGCTGCCTGGCTGGGAACGCCGTTCCACATGCAGGATACCGCCTTTGCTGTGTTCAAGTCTCCCAACTGGGGCCTTGTCGTGGCCGCTATCATCGCCATCTTGCCTATCTCGCTGGCAACGATGGTCGAGCATATCGGTGACATGTGCGCCATCTCTTCGACCACCGGTGAGAACTACCTGGAGGATCCGGGCCTGCACCGCACCCTGATGGGAGACGGTATGGCCACTCTCCTGGCTTCACTCTTCGGCGCTCCGGCCAACACGACCTACGGTGAGAACACCGGCGTGCTCAACCTGACCCGCGTGTTCGACCCGCGCGTGATCCGTCTCGCGGCCGTCTTCGCCATCATCCTGAGCTTCTGCCCGAAGTTTGCCGCCCTGATCGGCGCCATGCCCGCCTCCACCATCGGCGGCGTGAGCCTGGTCCTCTACGGTATGATCTCCGCCGTGGGTGTGCGCAATCTCGTGGACAACAAAGTTGACCTGACGATCTCCCGCAACCTCATTATCGCGGCCCTCATCCTGGTGCTGGCCATCGGTATCAAGTATGGTGCGAACGATGCCATCAACATCGGCTTTACCTCGCTCAGCGGCCTGGCCGTTGCGGCGCTGGTGGGCATCATCCTCAACGCCATTCTCCCGGGCAAGGACTATGAATTCGGCTCCAGCCTCCGCGGCGACATCACTGTCAACCTGGGCGGTTCGACCCGCAACCCCAACTGGCGCGAAGAGCACCCGGAACACGCCAAACTGTAATCATTGAATTATTAACCTAAAACATAACCTTTCCACATCCATGAAAAAGAAACTCTTTTTCGCACTGGTGCTCTGCACCGCCTTTTTCGCAACTGCCAACGCGCAGACCAACATCCAGGTCATGTACGATTTCGGTAAAGACCGCCAGCAGATTACCACGACAATCGAAGGTTTCTATACCGACAAGGGCGGTAACACCTTCTTCTTCGTCGACCATGATTTCGCTTTGAAGAAAGATCTGGGTGACGTTACGTCTCCTGCCGGTACCTATATGGAGGTCGCCCGCTGCCTGAATTTCTGGCAGAACTCGGCCCTGGCTCCTCTCAGCGCCCACGTTGAGTACAATGGCGGTGTGTACAAGGGATTCGGCATCAACCACGCTTTCCTGGCCGGTGTCGACCTCTTCCTCCACAGCAAGAACTTCAACAACACTCTCAACCTGAAGGTGCTGTACAAAGGTATCATGAAAACGAAGCAAGTGGTTCCGATGCAGTTCACGGTGGTCTGGGGCATGCAGGATCTCTTCGGTGCGAAGGGTCTCCGTTTCAGCGGTTTCGCCGATTTCTGGTGGGAAGACCATACTGTGTATGCCAACAATTTGTCGGCCCAGCTGTCGCATGTCGTGTTCATCTCCGAGCCGCAGCTCTGGTACAGCTGCGGAACCGAGCATTTCAACATCGGCGGCGAGGTTGAGCTCAGCTACGACTTCGGTACGACCAGAGGTTTCAAGGCCCGTCCCTGCCTCGGTATCAAGTGGGTTTTCTAGAGACTGAACCTGAACCATCACAAACTTACATACTATGAGTTTCCTGACAAAAGCTTTCGGTTTTGACCCGGCGAAACACACCGTGCGCACCGAGCTCGTGGCAGGCCTGACGACGTTCCTGACGATGGCCTACATCCTGGCCGTCAACCCGAGCATCTTCAGCGCACTGCCGGGCATGCCGGCGGGTTCCGTCTTCACGGCCACTGCTCTGGCAGCCATCGTCGCCACGCTGGTGATGGCGCTCTGGGCCAAGAAGCCTTTCGCCCTGGCTCCGGGCATGGGACTGAACGCGTTCTTCGTGTTCACGGTCTGCCTGACCATGGGCCACTCCTGGCAGTTTGCCTTGACGGCAGTCCTGATCGAGGGCCTGATCTTCGTCGTCCTGACGCTCACCAAGGTCCGTACATGGATCCTGAATGCCATCCCGATGAGCCTCAAGAATGCCATCGGCGCCGGTATCGGCCTGTTCATCGCTTTCATCGGCCTGCAGAATGCCGGCCTGATCGTCGACAGTCCTTCCACGCTGGTGACCCTCGGTGACGTGTGCCATGGGACCGGCCTGCTGGCTGTCATCGGCCTGGTGATTTCCTGCACGCTGGTGATGCTGCACGTCCGTGGCGGTATCCTGCTGGGTATCCTCATCACGGCCGTCATCGGCATGTTCATCAAGGATCCCGCAACGGGTGAGGCCATCACGCACTTCGGTGGCATCCTGTCGCTGCCCGACAGCGTGGCTCCGATCGCTTTCCAGTTCCAGTGGGGCGAAATATTCACCTTCGACATGCTGGTCGTCGTCTTCACTTTCCTGTTCATCGACTTGTTTGATACGATGGGCACGGTGATCGGCGTCTCGCAGAAAGCGGGTTTTGTTGATGAAAAAGGCAACATCCAGGATGCCGAGAAGGTGTTCATGGCCGATGCCATCGGTACCATTGTAGGCGCCTGTGTAGGTACTTCCACCACGACAACCTACGTCGAGAGCTCGGCCGGTGTCGGTGCGGGTGGACGTACTGGCCTGACGGCCTTCGCCGCCGCCGCCTGCTTTGCCCTCGCGCTGTTCTTCTCGCCGGTGTTCCTCGCCATCCCGGGCGCCGCTACGGCTCCGTCCCTGATCATCGTCGGCATGATGATGATGCAGCCGGTCACCCGCGTCGACTGGACGAACTACCGTGAGAGCATCCCCGCCTTCCTGACCCTGATCATGATGCCGCTGGCCTACAGCATCTCCGACGGTATCCTCATCGGCGTGATCTCCTACGTAGTCCTTTATGCCCTCACCGGCAAGGCCAAAGAGATCACCCCTACGATGTGGGTCCTCGCCATCCTGTTCATCCTGCGATACATATTCATATAAATATTATTCGTATATTTGTAAAGCGTTATGCCGGGTCAAGCCCGGCATGATGCTTTAATAAGTAGTAAAGTTATGAAAGTCAGTATCCTCATGGGGTCGAAGAGCGACTGGGACGTGATGTCCGCGGCTTGCGAGACCCTCGAATCCTTTGGTGTAGAATACGAAAAGAAGGTGATCAGCGCGCACCGGACGCCGCAGTTTTTCATGGAGTACATGGCGGGACTGCGCGACCGCGGCTTCGGGATCGTGATCGCCGGAGCCGGCGGCGCGGCGCACCTGCCGGGCATGGCCGCCGCCCTGACCACGCTGCCCGTCATCGGCATCCCCATCCGCAGCAAGGCCCTCAATGGCATGGACTCCCTGCTGTCGATCGTCCAGATGCCGAGCGGCATCCCCGTGGCCACCATGGCCATCGACGGCGCGAAGAACGCAGCGCTGTATGCCGTGGCAATCCTGGCCCTGCACGATGAGATGCTCGCCATCCGCCTTGATGCTTTCCGCGCCGCCCAGGCCGAAAAAGTATTGGATACCCAACTGTAACCTCATGGACAAACGCCGCATTTTTGTCGAGAAAAAGCCCGCGTTCCGGGTGGAGGCCGAGAGTCTTCGCAAAGAATTCAATGAAAACCTGTCGGTCGGACTCCAGTCCCTGCGCCTGGTCAATCTCTATGACCTGACCGGCTTCTCCGACGACCTGCTTGAGAAGTGCCGTTACACGGTGTTCGGTGAGCGCGTATCCGACACGGTGGTCGATGAACTCGACCTGGCCGGCCGCCGGTATCTTGCCGTGGAATATATTCCGGGCCAGTTCGACCAGCGTGCCTCGTCGGCCCTAGACTGCGTACACCTCATCGATCCGGCCGCGAAGGTGGACATCCGCAGCGGCCGCCTGCTGATTTTCGACGACGATTTCTCTGACGAGGGAATGGCTGCTGTGCGCCGCTATTTCATCAACGCCGTGGAGAGCCGCGAGAAAGACCTGTCGGTCATCGCCGGCGAAGAGGCCGCGGCCGTCCGGCCGCTGGCCACCCTCGATGGCTTTACCGACATGCCGGAGGCTGACTTCGCTGCCTTCTGCCGTGACTGGGGCCTGGCCATGAATACCGACGACCTTCGCGAAGTAGTGCTCCACTTCCGCAAGGAAGGCCGCAATCCCACCGAGACGGAACTCCGCATCCTCGATACTTACTGGAGCGACCACTGCCGCCATACGACCTTCACGAGCGAGCTGACCGCAATCAGCGTGGAGGATTCCTTCATCAAGCCGGCCCTCGAAGCAGACCTGGCGCAACTCGAGCAGATCCGCCACGAGCTCGGCCGCGACCATAAGCCGCTCTGCCTCATGGAACTGGCCACCATCGGCGCCCGCTACCTGAAACACAAGGGCGTGCTGGACAACCAGGAGGAGAGCGAAGAGAACAATGCCTGCAGCATCGTCATCGACGTGGATGTCGACGGAAAGCCGGAGAAATGGCTGCTGCAGTTCAAAAACGAGACCCACAACCACCCTACGGAGATTGAGCCGTTCGGAGGCGCGGCCACGTGCCTGGGCGGCGCCATCCGCGACCCGCTGTCGGGCCGCGCCTATGTGTACCAGGCCATGCGCGTGACGGGTGCCGGCGACATCTGGAAACCCGTGTCCGAGACGATGCACGGCAAGTTGCCGCAGCGGATGATTTCGCGCAAGGCGGCGGCCGGCTATTCGAGCTACGGCAACCAGATCGGCCTGGCGACCACGCATGTGCGTGAAATCTTCCACAAGGGCTATACGGCCAAGCGCATGGAGGTCGGTGCGGTGGTGGGTGCCGTTCCACAGGCACAGGTGCTGCGTGAACGCCCCGTGCCGGGCGACGTGATCCTGCTGCTGGGTGGCCGTACAGGCCGCGACGGTATCGGCGGCGCCACGGGCTCTTCGAAAGGCCATACGGATGCTTCCCTGACGACTTGCGGCAGTGAGGTCCAGAAGGGCAATGCGCCCGAGGAACGCAAGCTCCAGCGGCTCTTCCGCCGTCCGGAAGTGTCGGGGTTGATCAAGAAATCGAACGACTTCGGCGCGGGCGGCGTGAGCGTGGCCATCGGCGAACTGGCTGACGGCCTGGAGATTCATCTCGACCGCGTCCCGACCAAATACAGCGGCCTGAATGCGATGGAACTCTCCATCAGTGAGTCGCAGGAGCGCATGGCGGTGGTGATTCCGGCTGGCGCGCGTCAGCAATTCGAGCAATATTGCGCCGAAGAGAACATCGAAGTAACTTATGTGGCCGACGTGACCGATACGGGCCGGATGCGGATTCTCAACGGCGAGGAATGTGTGGCCGACCTGCCGCGCAGTTTCATCGACAGCGCCGGCGCCCGGCATTTCGCCCAGGCGGCTATCCTGCCCGTCGAAGACCGTGATCCTTTCGGCATCGCGGTGAAAGGCGACAGTCTGGAGGATCGCCTGAAAGCCCTTCTCGCATCCCCCAACGTGACTTCGCAGAAAGGCCTGATCGAGATGTTCGACTCCACGATCGGCAGTTCCACGGTGCTGATGCCTTATGGCGGCAGCTGGCAGGACACTGAATCACAGGTTTCCGTGCAGAAACTGCCCGTGCCGGGCGAAACCGATACTGCCAGCATGATGGCGTTTGGCTACAACCCCGATCTGGCGACATGGAGCCCGTATCACGCAGCGGCTTACGCTGTCGTTGAGGCCTGCACCAAGATAACGGCCGCCGGTGGCGACTGGTCCACCATACGCTTCTCTTACCAGGAATACTTCGAGCGGATGACGCACGATCCGCATACCTGGGGCAAGCCGCTGTCTGCCCTGCTGGGCGCCCTGCGCATGCAACTGGCCCTCGGCCTGCCGTCCATCGGCGGCAAGGACTCTATGAGCGGCACTTTCGAACAGATCCACGTGCCGCCGACGCTGATCGCTTTTGGCATTACGCCGGTAAAAGCTTCGCATGTCATCTCGCCGGAATTCAAACAGAAGGGCCATCGCATCTACCTGCTGCGTCATACGCCGCTTGCGGACCGTATGCCCGATACCGATGCGCTGAAGCATCTCTGGAGCTATGTCCACGGAGAGATCGAAGCCGGCCGCATCGTGGCGGCTTGGTCTCTGGGTTTAGGCGGCATAGGGGAGGCCCTCGCCAAGATGGCTTTCGGCAACCGCCTCGGCTTCAATGTGCAACTGTCCGAAACGGAGCTCTTCCGTCTGGGCTACGGCTCGCTCGTCGTCGAGGCGACCGAAGAACTGAAGGATCCCGGTGCCGTGCTGCTCGGCACGGTGACCGACGGCGATGTCGTGCTGAACGGCACGGAGCTGACGCTCGCGTCCCTGCGCAAGGCCTGCTTCGCCCGCTTCGCCGAAATCTATCCCGAGCGGACCCCGTTCCCTTCGCATCCCGTGCCGGAGTTCGCGGATGTTTACTGCCACAAGCCCGCATCCGTTTATCCGGGTGACGCGATTGAGCACCCGCTCGTGCTGCTGCCGGTTTTTCCCGGCACCAACTGCGACTACGACACTGCCGCGGCCTTCCGCCGCGCCGGCGCCCGCACCCGTTTCTCGGTCTTCCGCAACCTTACGGAACAAGATGTGCTCGACTCCATCGATGCGCTGTGCCGCGACCTGGCCGAGTGCCAGATCCTTGCTCTTTCGGGAGGCTTCTCATCGGGCGACGAGCCCGACGGCAGCGGCAAGTTCATCGCCAACGTGCTCGGCAACCCGAAGGTCGCCGCGCAGGTGCAGGCACTGCTCGCCCGCAAGGGGCTCATCCTGGGCATCTGCAACGGCTTCCAGGCTCTGATCAAGAGCGGCCTGCTGCCCGACGGCAAGCTGGGCGTGACGGCCGCCGATCCCACGCTTTTCCGCAATGACATCAACCGCCACATCTCACAGCTGGTAACCACGGTCGTTTCCACGACGCGCTCGCCCTGGCTCGCGGGTTTCCAGGCGCGCGAACTTCACACCGTGGCCGTGAGCCATGGCGAAGGCAAGTTCGTGGTCAACCCCGAGCAGGCTAAAAAGCTCTTCGCGAACGGCCAGGTGGCCTTCCGCTATGCCGATCCCGCCACGGGCGAACCGACCATGGAATCGCCCTACAATCCCAACGGCTCGTCCTACGCCATCGAAGGCGTCATCAGCCCCGACGGCCTGGTCCTGGGAAAGATGGGCCACAGCGAGCGGCGCGGCACCGGCCTCTACCGCAACATTCCTTCGCGTGTGGGCGAATCGATCTTTGAAAATGCAGTTAAATACTTTAGGAAACAATAATGGCAATCAACTACGAAAAAGCAGGCGTCAGCCTGGAAGCCGGATACGAAGTGGTACGGCGCATCAAACAGCATGTGTCCTCGACGAAGCGCCCGGGCTGGATGGGCGGTATCGGCTCGTTCGGCGGCATGTTCGACCTCGCCTCGCTCAACTACAAGGAGCCTGTGCTGGTGAGCGGCACCGACGGTGTGGGCACGAAACTCAAGATCGCTTTTGCGATGGACAAGCACGATACCATCGGCATCGACGCGGTGGCCATGTGTGTGAACGATGTGCTGGCGCAAGGTGCCGAACCGCTCTTCTTCCTCGACTATGTGGCGCTGGGACACAATATTCCTGAAAAAGTGGAAGCCATCGTCGCCGGTGTGGCGGAGGGCTGCCGGCAGGCAGGCTGTGCGCTGATCGGAGGCGAGACCGCCGAAATGCCGGGCATGTATGCCGACGGCGAATATGACATTGCTGGCTTTACGACCGGCGTGGTGGAGAAGAGCAAGCTGATCGACGGGACGAAAGTGAAGGTGGGCGACGTGCTGGTGGGCATTCCTTCGAGCGGCGTGCATTCCAACGGCTTCAGTCTGGTGCGCAAGATCGTCGCTGACGCAGGCCTGCAGTTTGGCCAGCGCTGCTCCGAGCTGGATGGCAAGGTGCTGGGCGAGGTACTGCTGACACCGACCAACATCTATGTGAAGGAAGTGCTGGAGGTCATCCGGCACTGCGACGTCCATGGCGTGGCACACATCACGGGCGGCGGCTTCGACGAAAATATCCCCCGCATCTTGCGGCCCGGCCAGGGCATCGAGGTGCAGGAGGGAAGCTGGGAGATCCTGCCCGTGTTCAAGGCCCTGGAGAAATGGGGCAAGATCCCGCATCGCGAGATGTTCAACATTTTCAACATGGGTATCGGCATGGTGCTGGCGCTCGACGCTTCGGAGGCTGACGCGGCCATCGCCATCCTGGCGAAGGCCGGCCGCAAGGCCACGGTCATCGGCCGTGTTACCGACGAGGAAGGCGTGAAAATCAATCTCTTATGAAACGGTTGGCGGTCTTTGCAAGCGGATCGGGCACCAATTTCGAAGCCATCGCGCAGGCATGCGTCGACGGGCGCATAGACGCGCGCGTGGCTTTGCTGGTGTGCGACGTGCCTGGTGCCAGAGTGCTGGAACGCGGCGCGCGTTTCGGCGTGGAAACTTTCTGCTTCCGGCCGAAATCCTATGCCTGCAAGGCGGATTTCGAGCGGGAAATCGCGGACCGCATGGATGCGCTGGGCATCGATCTCGTATGTCTGGCCGGTTACATGCGGATTATCGGCCCCACCTTGCTGGAACGCTATGGCGGCCGCATCATCAACATCCATCCGTCGCTGCTTCCCGCCTTCAAGGGGGCGCATGCGGTGGAGGATGCCGTGGCCTACGGCGTGAAAGTCTATGGCATAACCATCCACTGGGTCGACGACACGCTGGACGGCGGACGTATCATTGCGCAGGAAGCCTTCCCGTATGAAGGCAATGATCCCGATGAAGTACACCGCATCGGACAAAAAATCGAACATCGTCTCTACGTAGACACTATCAATAAGTTACTGAAATAATCAATGAGAGCACTCATCAGTGTAAGTGACAAAAACGGCGTGGCGGCTTTCGCCGCCGCCCTTTCCTCCCTCGGCTGGGAGATCATCGCCACGGGCGGCACGCAGCGCCTGCTGGAGCAGGAAGGCGTGAAAACCATCGGTATCAGCGAAGTGACGGGTTTCCCCGAAATCTGCGACGGCCGTGTGAAAACCCTGCACCCGAAGGTACACGGGGCCCTGCTGGGCCGTCGCGACCTGCCTTCACATCTGCAGGCCCTGAAGGAAAACGGTATTGAATTCATCGACCTGGTGTGCGTCAACCTCTATCCTTTCGCCGCTACCATCGCGAAGCCGGGCGTGACCATGGAAGACGCCGTCGAGAACATCGACATCGGCGGTCCTTCGATGCTGCGCAGCGCTGCCAAGAACTGGCGCGACGTGACGGTGGTCTGTGATCCTTCCGATTACGAGAAGGTCCTCGACGAAATCCGCTCTGGCGGCAATACCAAGCCCGAGACGCGCCTGACGCTCTCTGCCAAGGCTTACACGCATACGGCCCAGTACGATACGATGATTGCGCGTTATATGCGCGCCCAGGCCGGCCTGCCGGAGAAACTTTTCCTGGAATACGACCTGAAGCAGTCCCTGCGCTATGGCGAGAACCCGCACCAGCAGGCGAATTTCTATGCGGCGAAGGAGCCGCAGCCGTATTCGCTGGCCTTCGCCCGCCAGATTCAGGGCAAGGAGATGTCCTACAACAATATCCAGGATGCGAATGCCGCGCTCAACATCGTCCGCGATTTTGCCGGCCAACCGTTCTGCGTGGCTCTCAAGCACATGAATCCTTGCGGAGCCGCGGTGGGGGAGACCATCGAAGCGGCCTGGCAGGCGGCGTATGAGGCCGACAAGGTGAGCATATACGGCGGCATCGTGGCAGTTAACCGCCCGTTGACGGCTGAGGTGGCGCAGGGCATGAAGCCCATTTTCCTGGAGATCGTCATTGCGCCGGCCTTTACGCCGGAGGCGCTGGAGATTCTGTCGTCGAAGAAG
>JAEETO010000134.1 GCA_016290385.1 Bacteroidales bacterium
GGTTTCTGATTTTTCCTGTATGGGTGAAAGAATTCACAAAACTTAGTGTAAAAGTAGGCATGAACGATGCAAAAACACGATTGAATTCCCTCATTGAAAACGGGAAAAGCGGCATTGTCGCTTACTATGACGACGACGACACTGTCGTTGTTTGGGTTGACCCACTCAAGACTATCTATGCCCAGCAGGAGGTTTGTGACTCCTACCGGGAGTGTGCTACGGAGGCCGACGCCGAACGTTTCCTGGCCTGCTATGCCGGGCGGACGGACAGTTATCCTGATTCGGCGCTCGCCGATCCGGAGAAAGAGAAAGCGTATTTGTCGGACAGTATGTGGAGCCTACTCTGGGCCATGGCTAATGACTATGAGAGTTATGAGTGGCTCATCGACATGCCGGATATTCCGGAGGTTGATTTCAAACGGTTCGAAAGCGTCTCCGTGACGGGAGCCAAAACTGAGGAGAAAGATATTGCTGCCTTCATGCTACTTGTCCGGGAGGCGGGCGAGTTTGGCGTTTCATTGGAAAACGGTGAGACGGAAACCTTCCATGTCAGTGGAGATTACCCTGATGACGGAGATGGTAGGGTATATGCCTTATATAAGACTTTTCCGGATTCGTTTACGGACGAGTCGACCGGAGAAACTATTATGGTCGAAAGGAGTGGGCTTATAATCCGTGCTGATAGCGTAGCTGTTCTCTATGCCAAAACTCGGGAGTACGTGGCGTCAGTCTTTTCTGCTCCGTAAGGACCAGAGACCAATCTCTAGTCCAAACTCTTTGCGTAGCCTCCGGCATTGCCGGCGGAACCGCCAGTTGTGTCCGAACAGGCCGCCCTCCCTTCCCTCGACGGTCTTGATATAGTGATGGATCATTTCGTGGACCAGCGTCTCCCGGATCATATCTTCCGTCATGTCGGTCTTCCGAACCCATATGTGGCCAATCCTGCTGTTTTTGTCGTAGGTGTAGCGTCCCATCGCCGAAATATAGGTTACTGAGATCTTGCATCGGGGTAGAGCGCCGTAGAAATACAGGTCATTGTATTCCCCGAACCTTGTCCGGATATCTTCTCTCGTGGGCTTCACTCGTAAGTGATGAAGAAAGTCACAATGCAATACAGCACGAAATAGACGGCGAAGCCTACGAATGCGACAAGATAGCCGACCGGCACCAGCCAGCTGAGGAAGCACAGAAAGAGCCACAGATAGTGGTATTTTCTGAACCTGCACGCCCAGTCGGTGCAGTACCAGATTTTGAGGTGGATAAGGATGGCCACGAAGGCTACGGCTACGCCGGTCCAGTAATTGGCAATTGCCAGATTGAAGAGTGTCTTGATGAGTTCCATGCTGCTGTATTATTGTTTCGTATATTACATATACCTTTATGATGGCGGATTCTTTCAGTCAGATGATCCGCATGCCTGTACCCCAGTACTCGGCGTTGAGCATATTCGCGGCGGCGATGAGGCCCTCGATCTTGTCGGCCATCTCCTGCGCCTTCTCTGCCCGCACGCAGAAGCGGAGCCGGCGGTCCGGCTTCAACCGCACGTGCACTGTGATGAACCGTTCGTCAGCTATCATCGAATACTGTTCGCCCAGCTCGTCCAGCCTGGCGCGCAGCACCTGCCCGTAGATGGTGGAGGCCATCGTCTCCTGCTTCTTCTCCAAAACGACGTCCTCGGCCCTGTCCTCCATGACGTACATCGCCTCCGCCAGGAACCGCAGCAGCAGGACGACGGACTCCTCTTTATAGGTAACGCATACGGCGTTCCCCCGGGGTCCCAGGGTGCTGATGCGCGTCTGTCCCCGTCCCTGAAGTTCCACGCGGAGGGGATAGCCGTCCAGGTCGACGGCAAGGCTGCCGTCGCCGTTTTCCGTCACGTCGAAGTCCGCCTCGCGGAGGAGGGACAACAGCCGTCCCCTGTCCACGGATTTCACATAGTCAAGGTTCAGCTCGGCCCTGACCACCCAGTGGTCCGCCAGGTAGAAGAAGAGTTCGTCACGCATAAACTCCCTGCTCACGTTCATTCGGTATTCCGCCATCCTGCGCAGGGTGTGCTCGTCGGCCACCAGGTCGATGATGGACTGCCACTCGGGGGGCGTCAGTTGTTCCATTCTCAAAGACATGTTCATCGTTTGTCGTCGTATACATTAACATATACACGTATCGCATGAAAAACTTTCATTGGTGACGGAGTGAAAGAAAAGCATTGGCTGGCGGTAGTTATAAATGTAAGCGACAACAAACCTACACGATATGGCAAACATCACAGTCAACACGACCGAGCTTATGGAGCTGCTCGAAGTCACGCCGGCGGACCAGAACCTCATGCTGGTAGGCCGCCACGGTATCGGCAAGTCCGAGATCCTCACCCATTATTATAACGCGCAAGGCATGCGCGTGGTACCGTTGTTCCTGGGACAGATGTCCGACCCGGGCGACCTGATCGGCATCCCGAACCGCAACGACGCCACCGGCAAGACGGAGTTCATGCCGCCGTACTGGTTCCCGCTGGACGGCAAGCCCATCGTCTTGTTCCTCGATGAGCTGAACCGTGCCCGCCCGGAAATTCTGCAGACCATCATGGACCTGGCGCTGAACCGTAAGCTCGCCGGACGCAGCCTGCCGGATGGCAGCCGCATCATCAGTGCGGTGAACGAGGGCGGCCAGTACCAACTCACGGACCTGGACCCGGCGCTCGTCTCGCGCTTCAACATCGTGAACTTCCGCCCTACGGTGCAGGAGTGGCTGCTGTGGGCGAAAAAGGCCGGCGTGGACAACCGCGTCATCGAGTTCATCCAGGAGAACGGCATCTGGCTGGACAAGGATCCCGACGCTCGCGAGGACGCCGACACGGGCCTGGACAAGAACCCGGACCGCCGCGGCTGGAAGCGCGTTTCGGACATCATCAACGGACGCCCGGACCTGGGCGGCGTGATGACCAAGGTCATCTCGTCCGTCGTGGGTGCTAAGGCGGCAAGCGCGTTCCTCTCCAACGTCGCCGCCCGCAAAATTGTCTCGGGACGGGACATTCTGATGAACTTCCCCAAGGTGCGCTCACGCCTCGACGAGTACGAGCTGCACCAGCTCTCCGTCGTCAACGACGGCGTGTACCGCTTCCTCGAGGTGGAGAAGGTGCCGGAGAAGAATCTGGAAACGGTAAAGAAGAATGTGGATGAGTACTTCGAGTACCTGTCTCACGACAAGAAGGAAGCAGCGGCGCACTTCGCCTCGCTGTATGTGGCGGGGACCTATCCCAATGCCGTGGGCTTCCTCGCCCGCGAGTGCCAGCTGCTGACCATGTCGATGGTCATCTACGTCAAGAGCATCAAGGCGGCATGAAAGACAGGATAACCGCGATACTGGAACGTTGGTTCCTCGATGAACCGCCCCTCTTTCAGGTGGTGTGTGCGCACGAACTGGTGCCCAACGCCCAGATGGCGTGCCCCGTGCGCTGCGGCCGCCGCCGCATCGAGTACAACCCCGACTTCCTCGACCAGATGACGGACCGGTGCCTCGAGGAAGCACTGCGTACAGAAGCCGTGCGCATC
>JAEETO010000135.1 GCA_016290385.1 Bacteroidales bacterium
AATTGACAAATAAGCCTATCGTTTGGGCCGATAGTCCTACAAAAATACAACAGTTTGAAGAATCTACAAAATATACTCACCCCTCCCCCGGCAAAAAGTGCAGCGCCGCGCTCCCGCCGACCATTCCCGCAGGTCTTTCCGTAAAGATAGGATTGGCTTTTACCTGATCTACGGATCTGCGGCGCTTGATTGACGGAACGGACGCTAGAGGAGGCGGAGGATGTCGTCGCAGAGGGAGGCGACGGCGGGACGGTGGGTGATGAAGATCATTGTGCGGCCGGGGCAGGCGGCGAAAAGACGGGAGAAGAGTTCCCGCTCGGTCGCTTCGTCGAGCGAGGCACTGATCTCGTCGAGCAGCAGGATGCTGCCCGGGCGCAGCAGGCCGCGGGCGATGGCGATGCGCTGGGCCTGGCCTTCGCTCAGGCCGATGCCCCTTTCGCCCAGTTCCGTATCGAGTCCGGCGGGAAGATCGAACACGAAGTCGGCGGTGGCCGTATGCAGTACGTCACGCAGCTCTTCGTCTGTCGCTTCCGGACGGGCCAGCAGCAGGTTGAAGCGCACGGTGCCGCTCATCAGGGTATTTCCCTGCGGGACGAAAACAAAGTCGGTGCGGGTATCGGGCGAAACGACTTGCGACCGGTCTCCACTGTAAAGGGTCAGCGTGCCCGCATCGGGCTTGACCAGCGCGAGCATCAAGCGGAAGAGCGTCGTCTTGCCGATGCCTGTCGGCCCCATCAGCGCTGTCTTGCTGCCCGGCACGAAATCGTGCGTAAATCCGTCGAATACAGCCCGGTCGCCAGTGGCATACTTAAAGTGCAGGTCTTCGACCCGGATGCCGGCCGCTTCAGAAAAGACAGGCTGGGAGCGTTTTCCTTCGTCGGATTCATGCTCGAGCTGCAGCAGCTCTTCCAGCCGGTCGATGTTGGCCGTGGTATGGATGGCCTGCGGCACCATGTTGAGGATCGAAAGGATAGGATTCTGTATCTGGCTCACCAGCTGGAGGAAAGAAGTCATCACGCCGAAAGTGATGACTCCGGCACGAAGCTGCAGGCCGCCCCAGACGAAGGCCAGCAGATAGCCCAGGCCGAAGCAGGAGGCCAGGACCAAGCGCGCGCCCACCGTGAAGCGGGTGCGGCGCTTGACATGGCTCATCAAGCTGCCCTGTGTGTTTTCCAGCCGCTCGGTGACCCACTGCTCACTGCCCAGGGAACGCAGCGTGGCGTTGTGTTCCATGCCTTCCTGAACCTGCATCTGGATGCGGCTTTCATCTTCCCGGATGTCGAGCGTCATCTTGCGGAGCGGCCGGGCGATGAGTTTGCCGAAGACGATGGCCAGCGGCGTGAGGAGCAGCAAAGACCAGGCGAGCGTCCTGTCCATCGAGCGCATCAGCAGGAAGGCGCCCAGGAGTTGGAAGAGCGACACCAGCATGCGGGGAAGCAGGTTCGTGGAAGTATCACCGACGGCTTCGATGTCTTTGGACAGGCGGGACGTGATGTCTCCCGAATGGATGTCGCGGTCGGCATAGAGTTGCCGGGCGAACAGCCGGCTGAACACCCGCAGACGGAGCGCGTTGTTCTGCCGGATCTCCGCGACGATGGACATGTAGTAATAGAGTTGCCGCAAACCGATGCCGCCCAGGACGACAACGACAAGTGCGACAATCATCGTGACGATGTCCTGGTCCGTGCCCGTCCGGATGGTCACGTCGATGAACCGGCGGCAAAGCCAGACCATCAGAAGGCCGAGCATGACCTGCGTGATGCCGATCAGAATGCGCCACAGGGTATTCCAGCGAATCCCCTGCATCGCCAGCCATATCCACCGGACGTATTTCATTTATTCAACGATTCCCAGTTCTTTCCATTGTTTGAGCAGCGCCTCCACGTCAGCGAGCGCCGTGGCGTCATCCACTTCATACGTCTCGCACAAGGCGTCGGCAAGCGCCTGGGCGTCGAATTCGCCCAGTTCGCCGGCCTTTTCCCAAATCCAGGCCGCCGTGTCGTTGAGGCTCACCAGCTTGCCGAAATCGATGGCACCCAGGCCTTCGCCCACGATCACTTTTTCCCCGCACACCGTGCGAAGCACAAATCCTTCTTTCCGTTTCATTGTATGTCGATATTACGTATTACAGTCCGTTTGTAAACCGCCAGGATCCAGCGCCTGACCGGCAGCAGGGCGCGCCAGATCCGCGCCCGGCGCCGCTGCCGCGGCGTGTCGAGGCGCCGATGCTTTCCATCTTCACCCACAACTTCGTCGGTCCGCGCCAGCACATCTTCCGGCCGGCAGACCTCCTGCCCGCGGATGTTCCCGTCGCCCATCAGCACGACGCGGTCGGGCGTGACCTCCATCACCCGGTGCAGGACATAGCGCCGCCCGTCGATCCGGGCCAGGACCACGTCGCCCACGCTGATGTTCACGGGCTTCGTGAGAATCACGCTGTCGTGACCGCCGAAGATGAAAGGCAGCATGCTGCGTCCTTTGACCAGCAGGGTCACCGCCATGCCCTCGTTGACCAGGGAAACGGCGTCGCCAATGATCAGTTCGTCGGTTACGGCCGTGTTCTTCATGCTTCTGTGATCAGTCCGGCACACAGCCGGGCTGCGGCTTCGTCGGGTAAACAATCCAGATGCCATACGGGGACGTTCATGGCCAGGGCATTTTCCGTTTCATGCAGGCCGTCGGCCATCTGGCGGTCCCAGCGCTTGCCCGAGATGCTCGGGACCAGCGCGGCGTAAGCAGAGATTCCCTTGAGGCGGCGGATGGCGTTGTAAGGGGCCTGGGCCAGCTGCACGAAACCGCCCAGCGGAAGCTCCATGTTGCGGTAGCAGGGTGTCTTGCCGCTCCAGGGAGAGCCGTAGACGCGGGCCGTCCCGTCCGGAAAGACGCGGACCACCGGGTTGTCGTCGTTGACCAGTTCCGAATCCGGCACATACTGCAGCCAGAGGCGCGCATGCGTGCTTTTGCCCGTGCCGCTCTTGCCCAGGAAAAGATAGCCGCGCCCCGCATGGCCGATGACGGCCGCATGGAACAGCGCCGTCCCCATGGCGGCCGTGCGCATGGCATACATGACCATCAGCGCATTGTTCAAGGCAAATTCTTCCTGCTTGTGGAAGGCCAGTGTGGCAGACGAGAAATCGCTTTCAGCGAGCATCGTGCCGGACAGTGTGCCGAAAATACGGAATTCAAACCAGGAACGGCCGTCCGGCGTCCGGCTCAGCCGGATCTGCGAACCGTCATCATCCTGGTCGAACTCCACGACCAAGCCCTCCGGCTCCGGCAAGGCCTCTTTCGGGACGACATTCAGGACGAACACCCGCCCGGGGGCAGCGGAAGGATCGGTCGCAAAAGGCGCATAATGCGCCAGCGGCTCCTCCAGATCGATGTCCGCGGCAGGATACACGGAAAAGCAGTGCCCCGCAACCGTATAGCAAAATTCTTTCGCCATATTTTATAAAGATACATTTTTTCTTCAGATAAAGGTAATCTGAATTACAAGTGGATTCTTGATA
>JAEETO010000136.1 GCA_016290385.1 Bacteroidales bacterium
AAGGTAGGCTCGCTGGTGGCCATCGAGCCCGCCACGGGCGAAATCCTCACCATGGTTTCAAGCCCAGGCATCGACGTCAGTCAGCTCGCCGACATCAGCAAGCACTACAAGGACATCGTCCGGGACCCCTACAAGCCCATGTTCAACCGGGCCGTCCAGTCTCCCCAGCCGCCGGGCAGCGTGTTCAAGCTGGTCAACGGCCTGATCGGCCTGCAGGAAGGCGTGCTCACGCCCAACACCCTCTACGGCTGCAACCGCGGCTACGTGGTGGGCAACCTCCGGGTGGGCTGCCACGGGCACCAGAGCCCCATCGACATGTACCAGTCCATCATGATGTCGTGCAACGCCTACTACTGCTACGTGTTCCGTTCGATCATCGACAATCCGGCATACGGCTCGGTCCGGGAGGGATTTGAAAAATGGAAGGAATACACGGAGAGTTTCGGCTTCGGACGCAAGCTCGACACCGACATCCCCGGCGAGAAGGCAGGCACCATGCCCACGGCCGAACGCTACGACCGCATCCACGGCAAGGACCGCTGGAAATCCCTCTCCATCATCTCGCTGTCGATCGGCCAGGGCGAGATCGGCTGCACGCCGCTGCACCTGGCCAACCTGGCCGCCACCATCGCCAACCGGGGCTGGTTCTACACCCCGCACCTGCAGAAAGACACGCCCGCATGTCCCATCGACGAGCGCTTCAAGGAGCGGCACTACACCATGGTCGACACCACCCATTTCGAAGACATCGTCAAGGGCATGGAGATGGCCATCAACTACACGGGCGGCGGCGCCACCGCGACCATCGCCCGCATCCCCGGCGTCATCGCCTGCGGTAAGACGGGCACGGCCCAGAATCCGCACGGCGACGACCATTCCGTCTTCATCACCTTCGCCCCGAAAGACGACCCGAAGATCGCCGTCGTGGCCTACGTCGAGAACGGCGGCTTCGGCGCCACCTGGGCCGCCCCCATCGCCTCGCTCCTGGTCGAGAAATACCTCAACGGGGAGATTGCTCCGGAGCGCAAGGCACTGGAACAGCGCGTATTCGACGGAAACCTCCTCCATAAAGTCAAAGTCAAGCGCTAGGCCATGGAAGATACCAGCTACAAGAAAATCGACTGGGTCATCGCAGGCATCTGGCTGGTGCTGGTGATCTTCGGCTGGATGAACATCTACGCCTCCTCCGTCTCGGAAGAAGGCTTCGTGTTCAGCCTGAAAGAAAAATATGTCATGGACCTGATCTGGGTCGCCACCGCGCTGACGCTGGGCTTCCTCATCCTTTTCGTGATCCCTTCCAGCCTTTACCCGACCATCGCCTGGCCGTTCTACGGCCTGATGGTCCTGCTGCTGGTGGCCGTCGCCTTCGTGGGCGTGGAGGTCAACGGGTCGAAATCCTGGTTCGCCATCGGCCCCTTCCGCCTGCAGCCGGCCGAGTTTTCCAAGATCGCCACGTCGCTGCTGCTGGCCCAGCTCATGAGCAAATACGGCTTCAGCTTCAGCAAGTTCCGCGATGCCCTGCGCATCGCCGTGGTCCTGGCCCTGCCCATGCTGGCCATCCTGCTGGAGAAAGAGACGGGGTCGGCGCTGGTGTACCTGGGCTACCTGCTGGTCTGCTACCGCGAAGGCATGACGGGGTGGCTGCTGGTCATCGGCCTGCTGGTCATCCTGTTTTTCATCCTCACGCTGGTCTGCTCACCTTTTGTCGCCGTGCTGGTGCTGCTGGGCATGACGGGCGTGGCCTTCGGGTTCTATATCCGGAAACCCCTGCTCTATGGCATCCTTACGGCAGTGGCCGTCACGCTGCTGGCTTTCCTGCCGCGGCTGCTGCAGCTGGACGCCCTCGCTCCCCTGAACCGTTTCGATCCGGCGACCTGGCTGGCCTTGCTGACCGGCACGGCAGCGGTGGTGCTGGCCCTGGTCTTCTGGTTCCAGCGCCGCAGGCCGCTCCGCAACCTGATGCTGGGCTTCCTGCTGGGCCTGCTGGTCATCTTTTCGGTGGAGATGGTCTTCACCAAGGTGCTCAAGGACCACCAGCGCGCCCGCATCGAAGTGCTGCTGGGCATCAAGGAGGACCCGATGGGCGTGGGCTACAACGTCCACCAGTCGCTGGTGGCCATCGGTTCGGGCGGCCTCACCGGAAAGGGTTTCCTGGGCGGCACCCAGACCCGTTTCGACTTCGTCCCCGAACAGAGCACCGACTTCATCTTCTGCACGATCGGCGAGGAATGGGGCCTGGTCGGCACGCTGGCCGTCCTGGCGGCCTACCTGACGCTCATCCTGCGCCTGATCGCTTCGGCGGAGAAGCAGCGCGACCATTTCGCACGGATCTACGGCTGGTGCGTGGCGGCCTGCCTGCTGATGCATGTGCTCATCAACATCTGCATGACCATCGGCCTGATGCCTGTGATCGGCATCCCGCTGCCGATGCTCAGCTATGGCGGCTCGTCGCTCTGGGCCTTCTCCATCCTGCTTTTCATCTACCTGCGACTCGACCTCGACCAAAAGAAATATCAATGAGAAAAATTGATTAAATTTGTAGATTGATTGCCATAACACATCCTAACATTATACCTATGCCGCTTAATTTTGCCAACCGACACAATGGACCGAGACCTTCCCAAGAGAAGCAGATGCTCGAAGTCCTGGGTGTATCGTCGCTCGACGAGCTGACCGGCCAGACCGTTCCGCAAGATATCCTGTTGAAAGAACCCCTGAAACTCGACCCCGCGCTCAGCGAGCACGACTATCTGGCCCGCCTCAAGGCCATCGCCGCGAAGAACCGCAATCTCCGCTCGCTCATCGGACTGGGTTTCTACGGCACCGCCTCCCCGGCCGTGATCACCCGCAACGTGTTTGAAAACCCGTGCTGGTACACCTCCTACACGCCGTACCAGGCCGAAATCTCGCAGGGACGCCTCGAGGCGCTCATCAACTTCCAGACGATGATCTCCTCGCTCACCGGCTTCTCGCTGGCCAACTGCTCGATGCTCGACGACGCCACGGCGGCCGCCGAGGCCATGCGCATGATGTTCGAGCTCCGGCCCCGTGATGCCGTCAAGGCCGGCAAGAACATGATCTTTGTCGACGAGGACATCTTCCCTAACGTCCTTTCCGTCCTGCGTACGCGCGCCGGCGGACTGGGCATCGAGATCCATACCGGCAAAGCGGCTGACTATGTCTTCGAAGACAAATGCTACGGCGCGCTCGTGCAGTATCCCGCCGCCGACGGCGAGGTCCGCGACTATACGGACTTCTGCGCGAAAGCCCACGCCGCCGGCTGCCTGGTGGCCGCCTGGTGCGACCTGCTCGCCCTGGCCGTGCTCAAGGAGCCTGCCGCCTGGGGCGCCGACATCGCCTGCGGTACCGCCCAGCGCTTCGGCCTGCCCATGGGCTTCGGCGGTCCGACCGCCGGCTGGATGGCCTGCGCCGACAAATACAAACGCATCCTCCCGGGCCGCATCATCGGCATCTCCGTGGGCCGTCTCGGCGAACGTGCC
>JAEETO010000137.1 GCA_016290385.1 Bacteroidales bacterium
TGGCCGTCGGAGACGTGCAGAAAGGATCCTATGGCGCAGCCAATTTCTTATGTTACCTGCTGCTCGACGATGCCGCCAATGCCCAGGCCGTGGCCGACGAATTCAACGCCCGTTTCGACTTCGCTCCGCATGAGGGCTGGCTGACGCCCATCGAGCTGGTGCCGCTGACCAGCATATACTTCCGGAACGAAGGCAACATCTACAAGAGCGGCAGCCGTTCGCAATTGAACCTGCTCATCGCCATCGCCATCCTGATCCTGGGCATCGGCCTGATCAACTTCACCAACTTTTATGTGGCACTGACCCCGCTGCGCATCCGGAGCGTGAATCTTCAGAAGATTCTGGGTTCGTCTGCGGCGCGGCTGCGCGCCCTGGTGGTGGCGGAGGCCGTAATCTGGTGCTGCTGCGCCTTTGTGGTGGCGGCTTTGCTGCTGGGCCCGATTTCCGATGCACTGCTGACCCGGGGCGTGCTGATGCAGTCCTTCAGCCTCGGCAAGCACTGGGGCTTGCTGCTGTTCGTCGGGGCGGTCGCGCTGGCCACCGGCATCCTGGCCGGCATCTGGCCGGGCATCTATTCGACCTCTGGGCAACCGGCCTTGATCCTGAAAGGCAACTACGGCCTTTCGGCTTCCGGAAAGAATCTTCGGGCCATTCTGGTAGGCGTTCAGTTCGTCATTTCCACGGCATTGCTCATCTTCGTCCTTTTCGTGCAGCGGCAGAGCCAGTTCATGCAGGAATATCCCTGCGGCTACGACAAGAATAACCTTGCCGTGGTGGATATCGGCGGAGAAAACTGCCGGAACAAGGCAGACTGGCTGCGGGAACGATTGTGCACCCTTCCCGAAGTGGAAGACGTAGCTTACTCCATGGATATCGTCGGCGGCTCGGACATCTATTCCACAGACGGTGTCGATTTCGGCAAAGGGCCGGTGATGATGAGCATGATCTACTGCAGCTGGAGTCTCCCGCAAGTGCTGGGCCTGGATATCCTGGAGGGGCGCGGCTTCCGCGAAAATGATTTGGGCCCCATCCTCTTCACCCAGGACATGAAGGAATACGGCGCAGAGGCAAAGGTCTATCCGGAAGAATTCGGAGAAGGCGCACCGGTCGTGGGCTTCGTGAACAATGTGAACATCACTTCCCTGCGGAAGGCCGACGGGCCGGTGGGCTTCCAGGTGGTCGGGCAGGATTACTTTTCGATGCCTTTTGCCCATATCCGGCTGGCCGAAGGCGCGGACCGTCTGGCAGCCGTGGAGAAGATCCAGGCCGTCCTTTCCGAGATGGACCCGACGATGCAGTTCGAAATCCTGTTCTACGATGCGATTGGCAAGAACCTGTACAGCGGTGAGGAACGCCTGCGCCTGGCCGTCTGGCTGTTCTCCCTGCTGGCAGTACTACTGTCGCTGGTGGGCATCTGGGGCCAGGTGCTGATGGACGTGCAGTACAAGAAGATGGAAATCTCCGTGAAACGCGTCTTCGGCGCCGAAACGGGCCAGATTACTGCGGAAGGCCTGAAGCTGTACCTAAAGACCGTGGCCTTCTGCTTTGTGATTGCGGCGCCCCTCGGCTGGCTCGTCGTGCGGCGCTACCTGCAGCAGTTCGCGCACCGGGTAGGCTTCACCCCGTCGGTGTTCCTGCTGGCGCTGCTGATTGTCGGCCTGTTGTGCGCGGCCGTCGTCCTGTATCACTACCTCAAGACCGCCCGGATGAATCCGGCCGAGACATTGAAGAATGAATAGAAGTGACGGTAGCGTCCCAAATTGTGGGACGCTACCGTCAAAAAAGCCCGATTTTGAAGGTAGCCTACAAAAAAAGGGACGCTACCCGCAGTAAGAATGAAAATATGAAAAGTTATCTGAAGTTTCTCTCCCGCAACAAGCTTTACACCGCCATCGAGGTACTGGGCATCAGTATTGCGCTGGCGTTCATCATTCCTTTGATGAGCTATGTGAACGATCTTTGGCAGGTGAACCACGAGAACCGGGACTACGAACGGATCTACACCTTTTCGCTGTATGGAGACTATCTGGCCGGATGCTTCGACCAGCCGGAGTTTCTCAAGAAAAACATTCCGGAAGTTGAGCAGACCACGCTCTTCAGCGCCACGCGCCCGGCCGACATCAAAGTGGGAGAAGAAAGCTACAGCATAGAACTTCTGCTCTGCGACCTCGATTTCTTTGATTTCTTCCCGACGCATTTTATTTCGGGTAATCCGGAAGTGCTGCGGGATATCACAAATGCCCTTGTTTCGGAGTCGTTTGCCCGTCGGATCGGTTACGGCCGGGATGCGGTTGGAAAGCATTTTATCCTCGACGACATAGAATACACGATCGAGGGCATCGTCGGCGATTATGAACGCTCTCTGATGCTGCCGCACGACGTGCTGATCAACATCGCCGGACCGACGCTCCAGTTCTATTGGAAGAATCCTCAACGTACCCACCAGAAAGATTTCTGTTTCTTCAAGGTGAAGCCCGGCACCGACCGGGACGAACTGACGCGAAAAATCCGCGCGGCGGCCAAAGTCAACTATGCATCCTTTTTCGATGGCGCTCCCTCTGAAGAACTCGATAAGTTTGTCGACAATTCCGTGCGATTGTTCCGCTACGATGAAGTTTCAGGCACACCCTGCAACTCGTTGACCCAGACGGACGCACTGTTATTCCGCGCCTTGCTGGCCCTGAGCCTCGTGCTGTTGTTGTTTGCTGTTTTCAACTATATTGCGCTCAATGTGGCCATGGGCACTTTCCGTTCCAAGGAGATGGCTACGCGGCGGCTGCTCGGTTCCTCACGCGGCGAGATCATCCTGCGGCTGCTGCGCGAGTCGGCAGGAATGACTCTGCTGTGCTTCCTGCTAGGACTAGTCCTGTCTTATGCCATCGTTCCGGAAATCAACAACCTGTTCCGACTGAACCGGCTGGGCTTCGACATCCGTGTGGCACTGACCGGCAGGAACCTGCTGCTGTATGTCATGCTGATTCTGGTCGTGAGCGCCGTGGCGGGCCTGGTCCCTGCCCTGATTATTTCACGCTACCAGGCCGTTGATGTGATCAAGGGCGAGCTGCGCACCCGCAATAAGCTGGTATTCAGCAAAGTATTTGTCTTCATCCAATGCTTCATCACCATGGTGTTGCTGGTGGGATCGTTCGTCTACACGGCCCAATACCGGAAACTGGTCCATCTTCCGCTCGGTGTGGAAGTCGACGACGTGTATTATTTCTATGGCCCCTACGCCCATCACGAACTCGACCCCGCCCTCGAAGCAATCCGGCGACTGCCTTGCGTCGAGAAAGCAGGAAAAGTGTACGACCATCCGGGCAGACTCTATGAGGCGGTCTATCTGGAAGATGAAAATGGCGATAATAAGCTGAGGGCAGGCAGCGGAGAGGACGGAGATGTATATATTTCCGGCTATATGCTCAACAAGCTCATTGTGAGCCAGGAAGGATTTGACTGCTACGGTTTTCACAAGATTCGTGATTATAAGCGGGAGGGAGAAC
>JAEETO010000048.1 GCA_016290385.1 Bacteroidales bacterium
AGAGAAAGCGGTGTTCCCGGCATCTCCCGGTATATCACGACCAAGAACAAGAAGAACACGAACGAGCGTCTGGAGCTCAAGAAGTACAATCCGTACCTCAAGCGCTACACCGTTCACAAAGAGATCAAGTAAATCTAACTTTATTATACTATGGCAAAGAAAGCGGTCGCAACGTTCTCCGGCGACAAATCCCAGCTGAAAAATGTGGTGAAGTGCATCAAGATGGTCAAATCTGAGCGCACGGGTGCCTACGCGTTCCAAGAGGAACTCGTCCCTACCGACGAAGTAGCCGACTACTTCAAGAAATAATAAAGTAGGTAATCATGAAAGCAAAGGCCGACGGGTTTTCCCCGCCGGCCTTTCTTTTGTTTCCTGGACATTATTCGTCATGCCCGGCTTGACCGGGCATCTCATTCATTCGACGTACACCCCGTACTTCCGCCAGTGACGGATGCCGAAGAAGGACATCACGATGTAGCAGACGTACATCAGGGCCATCCAGTACATGTGGCTGTAGATGAAGACGCCGACGGTGATCGTGTCGAGGAAGATCCAGATGTACCATTGGCACATGTACGAGCGGCCCAGGAAGAAAGTTCCGACCATGCTGCCGACGGCGATGAAGGCATCCCAATAGGGCTGGCTCGGGAAGAGCGACGCGCCGTGGGTGACGGCATACGCCTTGAGCAAGTTGGCCAGCAAGAAATAGACAGGAACGGCGATGGCCAGCGTCCAGGCGCCCGTTTTCCAGTCAAAGCGGCGGATGAGCACCTCCTTGTCCGATGACTCTTTTTTCTCTTCTCCCTTGCCGTCAGCCTTGGCGTCATCCTTGATTTCCCGGAACGCATGGATGCCGTAGAAAGCCATCACAATGTAATAGAACTGAATGACCGTCATCGACACGAAGTTGTTGTGCCAGTACACGAAGATGTTCAGCACCGAAGTCAGGATGCAGACATACCAGAGCAACTGGGACTTGCCGATCTCCAGATAGACATAGAAAATGCCCGCCACCATGGCAAAGATCTCCAGCCAGCCCCAAAGGTCCAGGCCGATGAAGTAGGCGCCGATTCCGTCCATAGATCAGAAACCGCGCAGATTGAGTACCGTTTTCACCGGCACGTCCGCAGGGAATTTCTCAATGCTGCCGAAATCCTGCAGATAGATGATGAAACTGGCGTACACTTTTTTCGGATGGAAGAAGCGGACCAGCTTGACGGCGGCATTGGCCGTTCCGCCGGTAGCCAGCAGGTCGTCGTGGACCAGCACCACGTCATCAGGCTCGATGGCGTCGGTATGGATCTCGATCTTGTCGCGTCCGTACTCCAGCTCGTATTCAAGGGACACCGTTTCGGAGGGCAGCTTGCCCGGCTTGCGGATCAGCACGAAACCGGCGCCCAGGCGGGAAGCCAGGGCCGCGCCCATGACGAAACCGCGGCTCTCGATGCCGGCGACTTTCGTGATACCTTTATCCTTGTATTCCTCGTACAGGATATCCTCGACCTCCTTGAAGGCGGCGGCGTTCTTGAACAAGGTGGTGACATCCCAGAACTTGATGCCGGGCTTGGGATAATCGGCCACAGTCCGCAGACTGGCGATCAGACTTTCTTTGCTCATTATTTCTTTTCGACTAAAGTGATTCGATACATTTTCGGCCAGTACTTGCCCGTGACATAGACGGCGCCGCTGCCCGGCTCGAAGGCGATGCCGTTGAGCACGTCGATGCCGGCTGTCCGGTACTGCGCCGGAAGGATGCCCTTCAGGTTGATCACGCCCTTGACGAAGCCTGTTGCCGGATCGATGCGGACGATCTGGTCGGTGCCGTAGACGTTGGCCCAAATCTCCCCTTTGATATATTCCAGCTCATTGAGATAGAGCACTTTCTGGCCCCGCAGCGTCACGGTGATGCTGCGCTTAACCTGGAAAGTCTGCGGATCGCGGAACGTGATTTCCGAGGTGCCGTTGCTCATGATAAGCTGCTGGCCGTCGGTCGTCAGGCCCCAGCCTTCTCCCTGATAGCGGTGCGAGCCCAGCTTCTGCCAGGTCTTGAAATCATAGACAAAGCATTCGTGTTCCTGCCAGGTCAGAATGTAGAGGCGTCCGTTCAGCACGCAGGAGCCCTCGACGAAATATTTCCGGTCGAAATCAATCCTCCGCTCCACACGGCCGCTCTTCAGGTCGACCTGCCGGAAGCTGGACTGGCCGTACTGGCCGGCCGATTCAAAGAGCACGCCGTTCTCGAAGAAAAGCCCCTGGGTATAGGAACCCGCATCGTGCGGCAGCACCTCCTCGACCTTGTAGCCGTAGGTCTTGACTGTCTGCCCGTCAGCCTTGCAGGCCGGCAGGATCAGCAGGAGACAGGCGAAAAGGAGCGGTCGGAACAGGGCTTTCATGACGGTTACAGTTGGGAATATTTGCGGTAGCTGCTGCTGGTCTTTTTCACCGGCTCGCAGCTGAGGCCCACGCCGAGTTTCTTGAAGACCTTGCGGTCGACCTCGGTGAGCATCACGGTGCAGTGTACCTGGCAGCCCTGGAGCAGTGGCAGGCAGTCGATGGCCTTGCGGCAATTTTCGTCGCTCAGGCTGAGCATGGAAATGGCCACCAGCACCTCGTCGGTGTGCAGGCGAGGATTGTGCCCGTGCAGGTACGACACTTTGGTTTTCTGGATCGGTTCGATCATTTCGGCCGGAATCAGCTTGACCGGATGCGGGATGCCGGCCAGGTGCTTGAGCGCGTTCAAAATCAGTGCCGCGCTCGGGCCCAGGAGGGGACTCTGCTTGGCGGTGATTACGGTGCCGTCGGGCAATTCGATGGCGGCAGCGTATTCGCCGGCACTTTCCTGTTTCTGCTTGGCAGCGACTGTGACGCGGCGGTATTCCGTGGCCAGGTTGGCCTGCTTGAGCAGGAGGGTGAGCTTGTTGACTTCTTTTTCGTTGTCCTCCCCTTCGGCGAGACTGCACAGTCCGGTATAGTAGCGGCGGATGATTTCGTTGTTGGCGGCTTCGCGGCACACGTCGTCGTCGCTGATGCAGAAGCCCACCATGTTGACGCCCATGTCGGTCGGCGACTTATAGGGATTGGCGCCGTAGATCTGTGTGAAGAGCGCGTCGAGGACGGGGAAGATTTCGATGTCGCGGTTGTAATTGACGGCAATTTTGCCGTAGGCTTCCAAATGGAAGGGATCGATCATGTTCACGTCGTCGAGGTCGGCGGTCGCCGCCTCGTAGGCGATGTTCACGGGATGTTTCAGGGGCAGGTTCCAGATCGGGAAGGTCTCGAACTTGGCATAGCCGGCCTGGATGCCGCGCTTGCTTTCGTTGTAGAGCTGGCTCAGGCAGACGGCCATCTTGCCGCTGCCCGGCCCGGGGGCCGTGACGACCACCAGCGGACGCGTGGTCTCCACGTAATCGTTCTTGCCGAAGCCTTCGTCGGAGGCGATCAGCGTCACGTTGGTGGGATAGCCTTCGATGAGATAGTGATAATAGGCCTTGATGCCGAGCCTTTCGAGCCGCGTGCGGAAGGCCACAGCGCTGGACTGGCCGTTGAAATGAGTGATGACCACCGAGTTGACGCTAAGCCCGCGGTTCTCGAATTCCTCGCGCAGGCGAAGCACATCCACGTCGTAGGTGATACCCAGGTCGTTGCGGACCTTGTTCTTTTCGATGTCGACGGCCGACACGACGATGATGATCTCGGCCATATCTCTCAACTGCATCAGCATCTTGAGCTTGCTGTCTGGCTCGAAGCCGGGCAGCACGCGACTGGCATGGTAATCGTCGAACAGTTTGCCACCGAATTCCATGTACAGTTTGTCCCCGAAATGCGAAATGCGTTCTTTGATGTGCTCTGACTGAATCTTCAGATACTTGTCGTTGTCGAAGCCGATTTTCATAGTCCCGTTAATCAATTAACGGGTTACAAAGGTAGGAAAAAATTCGGTACAAACCATTTTTCTTGTACCTTTGCAACCGGCAAGCTTTTCTGTCGCGCCGCGCAAGCGGTGAGGAAAGTCCGGACAGCGCAGAGCGCCTCCCTGTGGAAAGCACAGATAGGTGAAAGTTTATGGAGCGCGTAACAGAAAACAACCGCCGGACCGCCAGGACTTGATCCTGGCCCGGCAAGGGTGAAAACGTGGGGCAAGAGCCCACGACTGCGTGCGGCGACGTACGCGGGGTACGCACCGGAGGGCTGCAAGGCCAAATATATCGGCGTCTGAGGGCTGCTCGCCTGAGCCGAGGGGTAGGCTGCATCAGAGAAATGACAGAAGCCCGTCAGGGTACAGAATCCGGCTTACAGGCTTGCCTTTTTTATGACTATGGAACGCATCCTTATACTTTTCGCCGCCCTTTTCGGGCTCGTTTTCGGCGCTGCCGCCTTTGAGAAGGGCGACGCGCGCTTCACGCAGAAAGACGTGGACAATTTCAACGAAATCATGACCCTGCTGGCCCCGGACCGCGACAAGCCGCTCTCCGAGCTGGTGATCATCGTGGGCAAGCATTTCCTGGGCACGCCCTATGTGGCCGGTACGCTGGAGATCGAGCCGGAGCGCCTGACTGTCAACACGCGCGAGACCGACTGCATCCTCTTCGTGGAGATGTGCCTGGCCATGTCGCTGACGGCGAAAGAGGAGAATCCCACTTTTGAGAAATATGTGGACAACCTCCGGAAGCTGCGCTACCGAGACGGGAAAGTAGATGGCTACACCTCGCGCATCCACTATACCTCCGAGTGGATCATCCAGGGGGAGATGCGGGGCATTTTCCACGAAGTGAGCCGCGAATGCGGCGGCAGTCCGCTCGACCAGAAGTTCAACTTCATGTCGACGCATCCGGCCTCCTACAAGCAGCTGAAAGACAGTCCGAAAAACGTCGAGAAGATCAAGGCCGTCGAGCAGAATCTGGAAAGTTGGGACTATTGGTACATCCCCAAGGCCGACTTGCCGAAGTGCATCAAGAACATCAAGACCGGCGACATCGTCGGCTTCAACAGCGCCACGCCCGGCCTCGACATCGCCCACGTGGCCTACGCCTACTGGGAAGGCGATACCCTGACCTTCATCCACGCCTCCTACACCGACAAGAAAGTAGTCATAAACAAGACGCCGCTGGTGCCTTACACCAACGGCATCAAAGCCCACAACGGATTGCGAGTAATTCGTTTGAAGTAATAAAAGCAAACTTAATCCCACATCTCGGCGCTCCTGCGCAGGAGTGACAGCGTTGCTCCTCAAGGTTCGCAGCAGGGGCGGAAAGTCGCTGAATGACTCGCAAATAATCCGCTAAAACATATAGCCGATGCGGATGAAAAGTGAGTGCGGCTTCGCTGTAGGAAAGACCAGAGTACCGTCAGCATAAACATCCGTGTCTGTAAAAGACTTGTCATAATACGCCGTCAATGCCTGTTCATAGCCGACTTTCAAGACAAAGGGCTTGAATCCCATCTGGATGCCGGCCTGCCAGCCGAATGCGAAGCGATTAGGTTCCGGCAAGAAAGGCGTCCAATCCTTGTGGTTGTCGGCGACCCTGATTCCGCAATACGGACCCGCCAGGGCGGAAAGGCGAAAACCACCCGGCATATCCACGAAACGATAGCCCGCATTCGTCTCCAGCTGGGCATAATTGATCCGCAGCTCACCGCCCGTGGTATTCAATCCCGCTCCGACCGTCAAGTCCCAGCGGGAAACAGGAAAAGTGCAGTCCACGCCGCCATTGGCGAAATGCCAATGATCCAGCGGCCCTCGCTGCATCTCATTGGCACAATTGACCCCATACCACACGGTCCAGCGCTGCGCTTGGGCCGATACCGTGGCGCATAATAGGAGAAGAAAGATCATCGACTTTTTCATAGGAACTATTCATTTGCTTGTTTTGTACCACATATTAATGATGCACATTTATCGCTGAATGTTGAGTGAAAAAGTAATTAATTATAATTTGGACTAATTCCAGTTACATCTTTTCTTCGTGACGCATAATTAAATGTTGCAGTTGTGTTAAAGAAGGGACCCTCGTCGTCTCCACTAAATACGCAATTGTCTTTCGGAACAGCGAACATCGAGATCGCTGAAGCGAGCAGAAGTGTGATAAATAATCCTGATTTCATATGCATTTATGTTAACTTGTTTGTAATGTAAAGTTACGGTGCATATTACTTTGCTCGTTAAGAAAAAACCTTTCATTTGGCAAAGCGAAAACGGCCCCAGAGGTATCTCTAAGGCCGTTTTTGGGTATCGAAAGATGTCAAAAATCTTTCAATTACATAAACATCTGATTTTCATTGATTTACGGAGTTAATAAAAAATGACGCCGATAGTTATTCATAATCTGTTGATTATTAGCACGTTATCGGAGCAACGAAAGAAATTGTTCGCTATACGGGCTTTCTGTCTCACGAATCAATTTCTTCAGCCGGGATTTTTCAACATACACATTATCCTTCGATAATTCATGGATGATATTGCAGATTATGGTTGCATCAAATCCGGCGAAAAGGAAACTGGCGAACATGTAAAAACGTGGTTTTCTATTGGGGAATGTTTCTCGAAAATGCAACATAATGCCATCGAACGAATCATTGAGAATCGTTTCTAATAACTGGCGACTTTCCTCATCTGTCCGAATACTTCCTACTGCCTTTCTTAACTCTTGATAGAGATATGTTTCTCGTTCACTTGCAGAATGACGCAGTAAATAATCGATCTGCCCCGTCTGACCGAAATGAGTTTGAAACATGGTAATGTACCTGGCCCGGATGGTATCCTGATCTTTGCGGATTCTGGCATAGTCATCGGACAGGGTTCGGAAAGATTCCAACATGGATTCACGCTCCGCTATAATTCGAGTATTCCTTCTCTTTAGATAATAAATTATGGCCGTAGCCAAGGCAAGAAGCATAAATAGTATTGAAATCAAGATGATAATCCTTCGCAAAGTTGCTTTTCGGGCATCTTCATTTTCTTGCTCCTGATAGGCCATTTGTGCCCGCAAGGTCGACTGCTTAAGCACCTGGTTCACATTTCCCTGCTGAATATCGGAAGTAAGAGAGAGTCTTTCATAAGCAGATGCATAGTTACCCAAATAGGCATCAGCACGTGATTTCCATATCTTGTAAGTCAGCGCATGGTCGTTATCGATTGCATCCAACTGTCTGAAGATGGAACCAGATTTGTCTGCTTGATTTGTTCTCAGCAGGGCGTATGCATAAGCACCCCACAGGTTGTGGTTCCGCAAATATCCAGATTTCTTGATGGCTTCTCCAAATAGACGTGCGGCTGATTCATAGTCATCGTAGTGTTGCAATCGAAGAAGTGCATAATCTGAAACAATAGCCGGATATAAATTGGAGGGAATGAGATCGATCTCGTTTTCCAAAAGAAGCCGACAAACTGAATCTGCTTCCGAGTAACGTTGTAAATTGTTAAGATCCTGCGCTATACGATATTGGGATGCAATTATCCCTGCGGTATCGCAGATTTTATAGGATGCCTGCAAGGACAATTCAGAATACTTCAAAGCCTCTTCATTAAGATACGATTTACCATATGTATTTGAGAGAGACTGCCAGACCAACGACATGAAATAATCATCTGTTACGTCCTTCGCCCACTTTTCCGCTTTCAGAAAAGAGATATGAGCAGAAGGGATATCTCCTTCATTTTCTTGAATCCTCCCCAGATAATACCATGCCTTGGCACGACGGATGCCAGAGGGATGACGGTCGTAGTATTCCACGGCCGGCATCACGACGCCGACGTCGGTGGTGTCAATCCAATTCTTATCGAGCGCCATGGCGTGGAGCAGCGCGTAATGCGCGCGGAGGCCAGGGGTATTGAGCAGGGTTGTGTCTATTTCCCGGATGATGGCAAGCGCGCTGTCAGGTTGGGCAGACATGCAACACTCTGCCTGATCCAGCGCCTTCTGCACTTCACGCTTGCCGCAAGACGAAAACGAGAGCAGGACCCCTACGGTCAAGAAAAATGAAAGACATTTCATTCCGAACAGATAACTATTAATTCAAAGTTAATTAATCCATGCAAAAAGTAAAAAAAATTTTTATATCCGGGACTTTTGACTACATTTGCAGTCCCAAACAACCAGCCACTTTAGCTCAGTCGGTAGAGCAGCGCATTCGTAACGCGCAGGTCGGCAGTTCAAGTCTGCCAAGTGGCTCTAAATACAGAGAGAGGCTTTGAGGCCTCTCTCTGTATTTAGAGCCACTGATGTGGCATCTTTTTTACCGGGGCATATCCCCGGACCCCTCGCGCTCCGCGCGGCCCGCTGAAGCGGGCTGCAAAGAGAGGCTTTGGGGCCTCTCTTTCTGTTTAGAGCCACTGACGTGGCAGTTTTGGGGTAGGTCGAACGGAATGGTCGGGACCTATCCCGCAAATTGGCTCCACAGAGCATAGCGTGATGTAGGTGTCAACCATTCCGTTCGACCTACCCCAAAACATGTTCAGACCTACCCCAAAACATGTTCAGACCTATCCCAAAACATGGCCAGACCTACCCCGGAACGACAGATATTCGCATCCTGCTCTGGCCATAGTATGACGCTACCGAAGGCTATAGCCATTCTGTGGTCGGATATTTGGCGTTTTTACCCAAATCGTGGACATAGAATGTCCCTATGACATGCCAGAGTCATTCTGTGGCCAAACAAAATATTTGCATTTCGCGGTTTAGCTACAAAAGTATATATGCCGGGCAGGCTGGATAATCGAATCGATATTTTGCATATATTTGTAGGCTGAATTTAATTTTACAAAAAGATATGCAACTGATAGCTGACAGCGGTTCCACCAAGGTTTCCTGGCGGGCCATTTGCGACGACGGGTCGGTCAAGGCGATCGAGACCGTGGGCATCAATCCGGTTTTCATGGAAGATGCTGATATCGAGAAGATTCTGAATGAAAGTCTGGTTCCGGAGATCGGTACGAAAGTCGACCGGATCTTCTTCTACGGTGCCGGCATGGTGGGCGGCGAGATTTCCGCCAAACTGGAGCGCTGCTTCGGGAGAGTATTCCCGGGTTCGACCTGCGAAGCCGCATCGGACGTGCTGGCAGCGGCCCGCGCCCTCTGCGGCCACAAGCCCGGCATCGCCTGCATCCTGGGCACCGGCTCGAACAGTTGTTTCTATGATGGTGAGGGGATTGCGCAGAACGTGCGCGCCGGCGGCTTCATCCTCGGCGACGAGGCCAGCGGCGCCTATCTGGGCAAACGCCTGATCTCCGACTTCATCAAGGGCCTGCTTCCGCCGGCCATCGAGAACGAGTTCACCAAACGCTACGGCCTTGACTACATGGCCATCGTCCAGAAGGTTTATCGCGAACCCATGCCGAGCCGCTTCCTGGCATCGTTCTCGCCCTTCATCAGCGAGTTCAAGAACCATCCGCACATGGCCAATCTGCTCAAGAGCAGCTTCGAGGAATTCCTGCACCGCAACATCATCCACTACGACTACAAGAAATACCCGGTGAACTTCGTCGGCTCCATCGCCTTCTACTACAAGGACATCCTGGAGAAGGCCGTCAATGCAGCCGGCATGCGCATGGGCGTCATCCTCAGGGCCCCCATCGACGGTTTGGTTGAATATCATAAAAACGTGAAATAATGAAGGTGACTGAGCAGAGTTCGAACTATTCGAACCTCGACAAGATGAGCACGCGGGAGCTGCTCGAGAACATGAACCGCGAGGACCGGCATGTGCCCGAAGTGGTCGCCGAATGCATCCCGCAGATCGAGAAACTCGTCGACGGCATCGTCGAACGCATGCGCCGCGACGGCCGCGTCTTCTATATGGGTGCCGGCACCAGCGGCCGCCTCGGCATCCTCGACGCCTCGGAAATCCCGCCGACCTACGGCGCCCCTTATGACCTGTTCATCGGCCTGATGGCCGGCGGCGACAGCGCCATCCGGCGCGCCGCAGAAGGTGCTGAAGACAACAAGGAACAAGGCTGGAAAGACATCGAGCCCTACCGCCCGACCAAAGACGACATCGTCATCGGCATCGCCGCCTCCGGCACTACGCCCTATGTGATCGGCGCCATCGAGGAGGCCCGCAAGCGCGGCATGCTTACTGGCTGCATCACCTGCAACCCCGACGCCCCCGTCGCCGCCGCTGCTGAGATTCCCATCGTGGCCGTCGTCGGCCCCGAGTTCGTCACCGGCAGTACCCGCATGAAATCGGGCACCGCCCAGAAACTCATCCTCAACATGATCTCCACCTCCACGATGATCCGCCTGGGCCACGTGAAGGGCAACAAGATGGTCGACATGCAGCTCACCAACAAGAAACTGGTGGACCGCGGCACCAAGATGATCATGGATGAGACCGGCATCGAAGACTACGGCGAAGCCAAGGCCATGCTGCTGCATTACGGCTCCGTCCGCAACGCCGTCGATACCTATTTCGCACAGAACCCCGACAAGCGCAAGTAAGCGCTTCCGCCGATGTTCCGCCGGAATTATTCCTCCGCCTTGCTCGAAGAGGCCGTCGACCAGCTCGCCACGCTGCCCGGCGTCGGCCGCAGGACGGCCCTGCGCCTGGCCCTGCACCTGCTGGACCAGCCCCGCGAGAACGTGGAGCAATTCTCCGGCGCACTGGTCCGCCTGCGGCAGGATGTCCGCCATTGCCCCGTCTGCGGCATGATTTCCGACGACGGCGTCTGCCCGCTGTGCGGCGACAGCCGCCGCGACACGACGGTGGTCTGTGTGGTGGAGAGCCTGCGCGATGTGCTGAGCATCGAGAACACCGGCCAGTACAACGGTCTGTATCATATCCTGGGCGGCATCATCTCGCCCATCGACGGCGTCGGCCCCGGCGACCTCCGGATCCGTGAACTGGGCGACCGCCTCGCCCGCGGCGGCATCCAGGAAATCGTGCTGGCCCTGAGTACCAGCATGGAAGGGGAGACCACCGCCTATTACCTGTACAAACAGATCGCCAATTATCCCGTGACCGTGACGTCCATCGCCCGCGGCGTGGGATTCGGCGACGACCTCGAATATACCGACGAGCTGACCCTCGGGCGCTCCATCACCAACCGACAACCCTTTAAACCTTGACCTATGCGACACGAATTTCCCTTCGTATGGTTTCTCGTGGCCTTTGCTGCATATACCGCGCTCCTGTTCCTGATCTCCTGGCTCACGGGGCGGAAGGCCGGATCGAATTCCTTCTTCTCCGGCGACAAGAAAGCCCCCTGGCCCGTGGTGGCCTACGGCATGATCGGTGCGTCCATCTCGGGCGTCACCTTCATCTCCGTACCCGGTAACGTGTGGGTGCAGAATTTCTTCTATATGCCGCTGGTCCTCGGCTTCGTGGGCGGTTATATCATCATCGCGAAGGTGCTGCTGCCGCTCTACTACAAGATGAACCTGACCTCGATCTACACCTATCTGGGGGAACGGTTCGGGCCCAGGTCGCACAAGACCGGCACCACGGTGTTCATGATCTCCCGTATCCTGGGCGCTGCCGTGCGCGTGTTCGTGGTCATCGTCGTCTTCTTCGCCTTCATGCCGCACAGCCTTTCGCAGAACATGTCGCCGGTGCTGCTGTTCACCCTCATCACGGCGGTCTTCCTGCTGCTGCTCTATCTCTACACTTTCAAAGGCGGTGTGAAGACCATCATCTGGACCGACGTGCTGCAGACCACCTTCATGCTGCTGGCCGTGGGCATGACGATCTTCTATATCTGCCGCAACATGGGCTGGAGCTTCGGCCAGATGTTCTCGATCGTAGGGAATACGGTCAATGAAAACGCCGGCACCGTGGGTTACGGCCATACCTTCACCAGCTGGTTCGACTGGAACTGGAGCCACGGCACGAATGCCATCAAGCAGTTCATCGCCGGTATCTTCGTGACCATCGCCATGACGGGCCTCGACCAGGCGATGATGCAGAAGAACCTGGCTTGCAAGGACATCAAGGCAGCCCAGAAGAACATGTACACCACCTCCGTCATCATCGTGGTGGCCAACTTCTTCTTCCTGCTGATGGGCGCGCTGCTCTGCGTGTACGCCCAGCACCTGGGCGGTTTCGAAGCCCTGGGCATCACCAAGACCGACGAACTGTTCCCGACTATCGCCAGCCAGTATTTCGGCGTGGCGGCCGGCATCTTCTTCCTCATCGGCCTGATCTCGGCCTCGTATCCGAGCGCCGGTGCAGCCATGACCTCGCTGACCACCAGCTTCTGCGTGGACTACCTGAACTTCAACGGCCGGAAAGACCTGGACGAAGCACGCAAGGAAAGCATCCGCAAGCTCGTGCACGCCGGCGTGGCCGTGCTCTTCCTGATCATCATCGTGGTGCTCTTCGTCGTGAGCAACGACGCCGTGGTGAACCTCGTCTACAAGCTGGCTTCCTATACCTACGGGCCGCTGCTGGGCATGTTCTTCTTCGGCATCCTGACCAAGACGAAGGTGCGCGACGGCGCCACGCCGTGGATCGCCGTCGCCGCCCCGGTGCTCTGCCTGGTTTTCAACCTGGTAAGCAAGCATTTCTGGGGCTTCGACCTGGGCTTCACCCTGCTGATCGTCAACGGACTTCTGACCTTCTTCGGCATGTGGCTGTTCCGTGTGAAGAAAGCTTAATACAATCCGGAGTAATACTATTGCGAACGTAGCCGCCCGTGGCTCATGAACGGGAGGGGCCCAAGCTAGCTTGGGAGGGACGAGCATCCTTTGGATGCGAAGGTGAGAAATAGTATTACTCCGGATTGTATTAATCATTAAAAAGTCTTACCTTTGCAGGATATGGTGAGAATTGCTGCGATCAACTATCTGAACACGATTCCGTTCCTGTACGGACTGGAGGCCAGGATGGCCCCCGGAGAGATCGTCATGCAATACTGCACCCCTTCGGTTTCCGCCGCCCTGCTCAGGGAAGGGAAGGCCGACGTGGGCATCATGCCCGTCGGCGCGCTGCCTGACCTGAAAAACCCGTCCATCGTGGCGGATTACTGCATCGGCGCAACCGGCCCCGTGGCCAGCGTGCTTGTGGTCTCCGGCCGCCCCATCGAGGAAGTCGACGAGATCCTGCTCGACGTGGACAGCCGCACCTCCGTGCTCCTGACACAGTACCTCTGCCGCGAGAAATGGCACATCGCCCCCCGCTTCCAGGCCTTTGATTTTACGCGCGAAACCCTCGATCCCGCGCGCTGCTACCTGCTCATCGGCGACAAGGCCCTGCTCCATGGCGGCGAATTCCGCCACGTCTACGACCTGGCCTCCGAATGGATCGCCCTCAAGCAGCTGCCCTTCGTGTTTGCGTGCTGGACTGCTTCCCGGCCCCTCGAGCCGGCTTTCATCGACAAGTTCAACCAGGCCCTCGACTATGGCATCCGCCATATCCCCGAGGCCATAGAAAAATACAATCATCAGTTTCCCAGGGAATATGCCTGCAGATACCTGCGGGATAACATCTCCTTCCCGCTTGACAGCGAGAAACGCGCCGGACTGTCGGAATTCCGTCGCGTGGCCCTGGAGAAGCTGACCCCTCGAGAATGTGTGTGCTGATGCCCGGACGGGTGGTCCGGTTCACGGAATCATACACACTTAAACTCGAGGAACATGATCAAAATCTTTTATACGCTCAACGGACAGGCGGAAGTCTCCGAGACGATCGGGATCCTGAAACAGATTTCGATGGAAGACGCCCTCTGGCTCGACCTCTTCAACCCCACGGGAGAAGAGAAACGCGCCGTGGAACTCTTCCTGCACACCACCCTGCAAAGCCGCGCACAGGCCGAAGAGATCGAGAGCTCATCCCGCTACTCCGAAACCATCGACGCGATCTTCGCCAATACGAACTTCCTGATCCCGAGCGCCGAGAACTATACCATGGAGTCGGTCTCCTTCGTGCTGACCGGCCATACCATCACCTCCATCCGGCAGGTACCCCTGCGCAGCTTCACCGACATCCAGCGGCGCATCCTCTTCAATTCGAAACTCTATCCCACGGGCTTCCACGTGCTGGTAGGCATCCTGGAGAACCGTATCGACCTCGACGCCGACATGATCGAGTTGATGTCGAAGGAAATCGGCCAGTACAGCAAGCGCGTCAGCCTGGGTGAAGACGTCAACGAAGAGTTCCTGCTGGACATCAACCAGTTGCAGGAGAACACCATGCTGGTGCGCGAGAACATCGTCGACAAGCAGCGCATGATCTCCAGCATCCTGCGCTCCGACAAGACACCCGACGTGATCAACGGCAAGCTGGGCGTCCTGCTGAAAGACATCTCGTCCCTGATCAACCATACGGACTTCAGCTTCGAACGTCTCGAATACCTGCAGAATACGGTGCTCGGTCTGATCGACCTGGAACAGAACAAGATCATGAAGATCTTCACGATGGTTTCCCTGTTGCTGATGCCGCCGACGCTGATCGCCAGCATCTACGGCATGAACATCCAGCTGCCGCTGGTCGGCGGGATCTGGGATATCCTGATCGTGCTGGGAGCCATGCTGGTAATCGTGCTGCTGGTGTTCTTGTTTTTCCGCAGAAAGAACATGATGTAGTATGAAGAAGCCCGGTTTCTTCCTGTCGCTGGTGCCCGTCCTGACCCTGATCGCCCTGCTGGTGATCGGCGTGGTGATCTTCGGCGACGAACTGACGGGCGGTCCGTCACAGCTGGCGCTCTTCGGCGCGTCGGTGGTGACGGCGCTCATCGGCCTGTATTACCTGAAGATTCCCTGGCATCAGTTCGAAGAGAAGGCGGGGGAGAACTTCAAGAATACCGCTCCGGCCATCATCATCCTGCTGTCGATCGGCGCCCTGACGGCGACCTGGATGCTCTCGGGCATCGTGCCGTCGATGATCGTCTACGGCCTGAAACTCATCCATCCGCGCATCTTCATCGTCATGGCCTTCCTGCTGTGCGCCGTGGTGTCGATGCTGGCGGGCAGTTCCTGGACCACGGTTGCCACCGTGGGCCTGGCCATGTTCGGGGCAGGGACCTTTATCGGCCTGCCCGCAGGCTGGATGGCGGGCGCCATCATCTCGGGCGCTTATCTGGGCGACAAGGTCTCGCCCCTGAGCGACACCACCAACCTGGCGGCTTCGATTGCGGGCGTCAACTTGTACACGCATGTGCGCTATACCTTCGTGACGACGATTCCGGCCCTGATTATCTGCCTGGTTTTCTATACCATCGTCGGCCTGGTCGTGCCTGTGTCCTCCAGCCTTGAAGTGGATACGCAGCTGGCCGTCCTCCACGAAGTTTTCCATATCTCGCCCTGGTACCTGCTGGTGCCCTGCCTGACCATGTTCATGATCTACAAGAAGGTACCGGCCATGGTGACGCTCTTCCTGTCGGCCCTGTCCGGCGGCATCCTGGCGTATTTCGCCCAGCCGCAGATCATCGACCAGATCGTCGGCCCTGAAGCATCAACATTCCGTCGCTTCTTCGGCTCGCTCTACCAGATGATGTCGACCGACGTGTCGGTCGTGACGGCCGACCCGCTGGTCACGCGCCTGGCTTCTACGGGCGGCATGAAGGCGATGGTCAATACCGTGTGGATCATCCTCTCGGTGATGCTGTTCGGCGGCTGCCTGTCCGCCTGCGGCATGGTGGAAGTCATCACGGAACGCATCGTCCGCTCGGTACACGGCACAGGCGGCCTGATCCTGGCCACGGTGGTCAGCTGCATCTTCTGCAACATCACGCTGTCCGACCAGTTCATGGCCATCCTGCTGCCCGGCAACATGTTCAAGGATTCCTACCGGCGCTTCGGGCTTGCTCCGGAAGTGCTGAGCCGTACCCTCGAGGACTCCGCTACCGTGAGTTCCGTGCTGGTGCCCTGGAATACCTGCGCCGTGGTCCAGTCGAGCGTGCTGGGCGTGGCGACCATGGCTTATTTCCCCTTCGCCATCTTCTGCTTCATCACCCCTTTGATCGCGATAATTTTCGGTTATACTAATTTTAAGATACATCGTTTGCCATGCACCGAACCTTGAAATACCTTTCACTCCTGACGGCAGGCATCCTGCTTGCCGTGCTGCCTTTGCGTGCAGATCCTGTCGATGCGCAGCGGGCAGCCGAGGTAGCCCGTGCCTTCTTCCGCAACGACCGCAACGTAGCCCTGCGGCTGGCGCCGCTGCAGCCGGTCGAACGCGCGGCCGTGCCCTTGACCAAGGCGGCCGAGGAGCAGCTTCCTTTCCATATTTTCAACCGTGCCGGCGGCGGCTTCGTGATTGTCGCGGCCGACGATGCCTGCAATCCCATCCTGGGATATTCTTTTACGAATGCTTTCGGCCGTGGCGCTGACATGCCGGAAGGCCTGAGCGACTGGCTCGACGACCTGGCGGAACAGGTCGGCATGGCCCGGGAGGCCTCGTCCGCGGAGCGTGTGAAGGCCCTTCGGAAATGGGATGCCGTCTTCGTGCAGACCAAGGCGGGCGAGGGATACAAGCCGGCTGTGGTCCATGAAACCCCGCAATGGGGCCAGCGGACGCCTTTCAACGACCGGGCGCCCGAAGTGGGCGGCAAGCGATCGGTGGCGGGCTGTGTGCCCCTGGCCATGAGCATGCTGTCTCGTTTCTTCTGCTATCCGGAGGCGGGCAACGGAGTTCTGCCGACCTATACCTATACCACGGAGTCGAAAGAAAGCATTACCATCCCTTCCTATACTCTGGGTGAGAAATATGACTGGGCACACATGAAGATGAATTATAAAGATGGCTATACGGCCGAAGAAGCGGCTGCCGTTTCGCAACTGGTGTACGAATGCGGCGTGATGGTCCAGGCCGAGTTCGACGCGGCATCCACCAGTGCCAACACCTTCAAAATGGCGCGAATGGCCATCGAGTATCTGGGCTATGATGCGTCTGCGACGGGCTCTTCTCGTTC
>JAEETO010000049.1 GCA_016290385.1 Bacteroidales bacterium
GACCAAGCTGAACGCGTCCGTCCATCTACACCACATGAGCATGGACCTTTACAACGATATCTCCGTCTATGACGAGACGCAGACCAAATACGATTATGCCCTGGGCCATACGAACCGTTACAACTTTTTCCGGGGCGAACTCTACTATCAGATCACCGGCTGGAAGGAAGCCGACTTCCAGCTCGGCGTCCGCTACGACAACATAGACAGCCGCTCGATGTCGACCGTCAATTTTAATGATGAGCACTATAAGGCCCAGAACATCAATACCTTCTTCAACTGGCGGTTTGACTCTATGGATGACAGCTACTTCCCTGCCAGGGGCCTCAAGATGGACCTGGAGGGCGGCTATTTGAAGAGTTGGAAAAAAGATTATTACGACACCGGAGAAACCCACAACAGCAGCACCCTCGCCTACGAAGCCCTGTTCAACCTGAAAGCCGCCATTCCGCTCGGCAGCCGGGTGACCCTGATTCCACAGACGTGGAACCGTTTCATGTTCCGTGAACCGCTCGATTTCTACAGGAACTATGTCGGCGGCGCGATGTACGGCCGCTATACTTACACGCATATGCCCTTCATCGGCATCAACCACGCCTACATGACGTACGACAAGCTGGACATCGCCAGGGCCGACCTGCGCATCAACCTGTTCAAGCAGCATTATCTCACGCTGTACGGTAACTACATGCTCAGCTGGGACAAACTTACGGAGGGTTTCATAACGGAGCAGCACTACGGCTTCGGCGCCGGCTATTCGATCAATACCATCATCGGACCGATCCAGCTCATCGCCCACTGGTCTGACCTTTCCCGACGCATCGGCCTCTACTTTGCGCTGGGCTTCGACTTTTAACCCGAAATGCCCGTGAAACGCTGCCTCGCCCTGCTGCTGACGCTCCTGCTGAGCCTTACCGCCCTGGCCCAACGGCCGAAGGTCGGTGTCGTGCTGAGCGGCGGCGGAGCCAAGGGGGCGTCGCACGTAGGCGTGCTGAAGGTGCTGGAAGAAAACGGCATCCCCATCGACTACATCGTGGGGACCAGCATGGGCGCCATCGTCGGCGGACTCTACGCCATCGGTTATTCAGCGGCCGAACTGGATTCCCTCATCATGGCCCAGGACTGGAACTTCCTGCTGAGCGACCGTATCCCCCGCAGCAGCCGGATGTTCGAGCGCAAGCAGAACCAGGACAAGTTCGTGCTCCAGATTCCTTTTGGTGCAGGAGACTACAGCCGGCTCGGCCCACGCAAACCCCGCAAGCCGGACGAGCCCGCCGCTCTGCTGAGCAACATCCCGCTGGCCGTGGTCAACGGCCAGAATATCTACAACCTGTTCACCCATCTTTCCGTCGGCTATCAGGACTCTCTGGATTTCTCACGCATGCCGATTCCCTTCGCCTGCGTGGCCGTCGACCTGAAAAGCAAGAAGGAGGTCGTCTTCAAGAGCGGTAACTTCGTCGATGCCATCCGGGCATCGATGGCCATCCCGGGCTATTTCGCACCGATGCGGATTGGCGACATGGTGCTGGTGGACGGCGGTGTCCTCAACAACTATCCGGCCGACGTATGCAAAGAAATGGGGGCAGACATCATCATCGGCATCGTCCTGCACAATGAACCGAAGGAAGACGACGACATCGACAATATCGGCGATCTGGCCAGTGAGATCCTCGATCTCTATGTCTATGGCAAACTGCCCGACAACCTGGCCATGACGGACCTGGCCGTCTATCCGGACACCAAGGGTTACGGCACACTTTCCTACGACCCCGTGAGCCTCCGCAAGATCATCGACAACGGGGAAGCCGCCGCCCGGGAACACCAGGCTGAGCTGGAGGCCATCAAAGCACGTCTCGACCAGTCCGAACAGGAATTCATCGGGCCGGTGAAACAGCCTGAAAAATACCGGAAGGCCGTGCGCCTCGACCGCGATTCCATTACGCTGGGGCATGTCTCATTCAATGGTCTTTCGGCCAAGGACTATCAGTTGCTGATGCGCAAGAGTTGCCTAAAGCCGGGTGCTCGCATCAGCGGTGTCGACTTGAACACCGAGATCGCCCGATTCTACAACACAGCCGCCTTTGAGTCCGTGACCTACATGCTCAAAGGACAGGATGAACCCTACGACCTGGAACTCACTTTCGTCCCGGGCCGCAAATCGATGATCGGCGTGGGCGTCCGCTTCGACAGCGAGGAAATCGCCGCCATCCTGGCTTCGGTGGGTTTCCATGAGAATACGCTCTACGGATCGAAATTCAATGTATCGGCCAAGATCGCTTACAATCTGCAGGCGCAGGCGCAGTATTCCTACGTGTTCCGCTCGCTGGCCCAGTTCAAGGCGGGCTACCGCTTCCGCAAGGCCAGCTTCAACATGAAGAATCTGGATGAGCTGTTCAACATGGGCTTCGACCAGCACAGTTTCAACCTGGCCTTTGCCACCCGGGCCCGCAACATTTCCATCGACCTGGGTGCGCGGATGGAACTGTTCGGCTACCGGGCGCAGATCAATGCCACCGATTTCCCGGGCTATGACATCGACTATTCGCGCAATGCTTTTCCCTTCGCCTATGCCCGCTTCCAGGCAGACAGCCGCAACGACCCGAACTTCCCGAGCCGCGGCACCCAACTGGATGCCGAATTCGACTACTGCTTCAACAGCATGTTCAAGGGAGATCAGACCAATTTCATGACGGCCCGGGTGCATTTTTCCGGGGTCATCCCCATGGGCAGGCATTTCGCCCTGATCACCACCATCGACAACCGTACCCTTTTCGGAAAGCAGCTTCCGATGGCCTATGCCAACGTCATGGGCGGCAGCCTGTATGGCCGTTACATGGACCAGCAGCTGCCGTTCATCGGCTTCGGCCGGCCGCGCGTGTACCAGAACGTACTGACCGACGTCACGCTGGACCTACGCTACCAGTTCCTCAACAACAACTACGTGTTCCTGTCGGGGGCCTATGCCCGGGATTTCCAGAATCTCGACAACATCTTTGACAACGCACCCATCATCGGCGCCCGCATCGGCTACGCCTACAACTCTTTCATCGGTCCCCTGTCTTTCAACCTGTTCTGGTCGAACCACACCCGGAAAGTCGGCGCCTTCATCAGCATCGGACATGCCTTCTGACAACGACGAAAAGACACGGATGCTGGGACGCATGATGCGCCTGTGCGCCGGACGCGAATGCTGCCGGAGCGAGATCCGCCGCAAACTGTCCGGGCTTCCGGCCGCAGATGTGCAGGACATCCTTGACACGCTCTGCCGGGAAGGCTATCTCGACGATGCGCGCTACGCCCGCGCTTTCGCGCACGACAAAAGTGCACTCCAGGGTTGGGGAAGTCTCAAAATTAGATTAGCTTTGCAACAGAAACAGATCGATGCGGATGTCATCGCCACGGCGTTGGAATCCATCGACCTGCCGGCCGCAGACGCCCGCATGGAACAGCTGCTCCGGGCCAAATGGAAAGCCCTCGCCCGCGAGGAGGATCCAGCCCGCAAGGAAGCCAGGTTTTTCCGCTATGCACTCGGACGCGGCTACGGCTACGAAGAAATTAAACGGATTTATGATTACCTCAGAAGAGATTAAAACGGTTAAACAGCGGATAGAGACGTTGGGGAGGTTTCTTTGACATCCCTGCGAAACGTTCTGATTTAGCTGAAAAACAAGCCCGCACCACAGCTGCTGACTTTTGGGACGACCCGAAGGCCGCCGAGGCTTTCATGAAAGAAGTTTCTGCCGTCAAGTATTGGGTCGACGGCTATGACGCCCTGGAGGAAGGCCTCTCCGACCTGGAGACGCTCTTCGATTTCGGAGAAGACGCGGCCGACGACATCGACGCTGCCTATGCAGCGCTCGTCGAACGGCTCGAGGCGCTCGAAATGCGCAACATGCTGGGCGAAGAAGGTGACAACCTGGGCGCCGTACTGACCATCAACTCCGGTGCCGGCGGAACCGAGGCGAACGACTGGTCGAGCATGCTCATGCGCATGTACACCCGCTGGGGCGAGCGCAACGGCTACAAGATGACCGTCACCGAGTTGCTGGAAGGCGACGAGGCCGGCATCAAGTCATGCACCATCCAGTTCGAAGGTGACTATGCCTACGGCTATCTCAAGGCCGAGAACGGCGTGCACCGCCTGGTCCGCATCTCTCCCTACAATGCGCAGGGCAAGCGGCAGACCACATTCTCCTCAGTCTTCGTGTATCCGCTGGTCGACGACACGATCCAGATCGAGATCAATCCGGCCGATCTGGAATGGGATACCTTCCGTTCGTCCGGCGCCGGCGGCCAGAATGTAAACAAGGTGGAGACCGGTGTGCGCGTACGGCACATTCCCACGGGCATCACGGTCGAAAACACGGAAACGCGCTCTCAGCTCGACAACCGGCAGAACGCCCTGCGCATCCTCAAGTCGCACCTCTACGACCTGGAGCTCAAGAAGCGCCAGGAGAAACAGGCTGAGCTCGAAGGCCAGAAGAAGCGCATCGAGTGGGGCTCGCAGATCCGTTCCTACGTACTGCATCCCTACAAGATGGTCAAGGACCTGCGTACCGGCTACGAGACCTCCGACACACAAGGCGTCCTCGATGGCGACCTCAACGCTTTTATGAAAGAGTTCCTCATGCGGAACGACCTATAGCGGCTGGAGACTAATCGTCTGATTTGCAACGCATAACGAAAAATCACCCTCCCTTTGACGGGGGAGGGTGATTATTAAGATGTCGCTGATTTCCAGCTTCTTATCCTCCAGCTATTTGAACTGCGCGAAGAAATCGTTGCCTTTGTCGTCGACGAGGATGAAGGCCGGGAAGTTTTCGACGCGGATCTTCCAGATGGCTTCCATGCCGAGTTCCGGGTACTCGACGCACTCGATACTCTTGATGTTGTTCTGGGCCAGGATGGCGGCAGGTCCGCCGATCGAGCCGAGATAGAAGCCGCCGTGCTTCTTGCAGGCGTCGGTCACGGCCTGGCTTCGGTTGCCCTTGGCCAGCATCACCATGCTTCCGCCGTGATCCTGGAAGAGGTCGACGTAGGGATCCATGCGTCCGGCCGTCGTCGGACCCATCGAACCGCATGCCATGCCGGCGGGTGTCTTGGCCGGACCGGCGTAGTAGATCGGATGGTCCTTGAGATACTGCGGCATCGGCTCGCCTTTGTCGAGGCGCTCCTTGATCTTCGCATGGGCGATGTCGCGACCCACGATGATGGTGCCGTTCAGGCTCAGGCGCGTGCCGATAGGGTATTTCGTCAGGATCTTGCAGACATCGGCCATGGGCTGGTCGAGATCGATCTTCACGGCGTTGCCCTCGCCGGCCTGACGGAGCTCTTCAGGAATCCAACGGCCCGGATTGTCGTCGAGCTTCTCGATCCAGACACCGTTTTTATCGATCTTGCATTTGATGTTGCGGTCGGCAGAGCAGCTGACGCCCAGGCCGACAGGACAGCTGGCGCCGTGGCGCGGCAGGCGGATGATACGTACATCGTGGGCCATGTACTTGCCGCCGAACTGGGCGCCGAGGCCGATCTTGCAGGCTTCTTCCCACACTTTCTTTTCGAGTTCGATGTCGCGGAAGGCACGGCCCGTCTCGTCGCCGGTGGTCGGCAGGTTGTCATAGTACTTGCAGGAGGCAAGCTTCACGGTGAGCAGGTTGCGTTCGGCCGAAGTGCCGCCGATGACGAAGGCGATGTGGTACGGCGGGCAGGCTGCCGTGCCAAGGGTCTTCATCTTGCCCACGAGGAACGGAACCAGCGTCGCGGGATTGAGGATGGCCTTGGTCTCCTGGTAGAGGTAGCTCTTGTTGGCGCTTCCGCCGCCCTTGGTCACGCAGAGGAAGCGGTATTCCATGCCTTCGGTGGCCTCGATGTCGATCTGGGCGGGCAGGTTGCACTTCGTGTTGACCTCTTCGTACATGGTCAGCGGAGCGTTCTGGCTATAGCGCAGATTCTCCTCGGTGTAGGTCTTGAAGACGCCTTTCGAAAGCGCTTCTTCATCGCAGAAGCCGGTCCAGACCTGCTGGCCTTTCTCGCCGTGCAGGATGGCGGTGCCGGTGTCCTGGCAGAACGGGAGCTTGCCCTTGCAGGCCACCTCGGCGTTGCGCAGCATCGTCAGGGCGACATATTTGTCGTTCTCGGATGCTTCAGGATCGTTCAGGATCTTGGCCACCTGGGCGTTATGCGCCGGACGGAGCATGAAGGAGACATCACGGAAGGCGGTGTTGGCCATCACGGTAAGTGCTTCCGGCTGGACTTTCAGCATGGGCTTGCCTTCGAAGTCGCCGACCGAGACCCAGGCCTCGGATCCGGGAATCTTGTAGTACTCGGTGGTATCTTCCCCGAGCTGGAACATAGGTGCGTATTTGAATTCCATGGTATTATGTGAATTTCTTGAAGTTGGAATAGCAAATATACAAAAATTGCTCGAACCTTCTCATTTTGATTTATCTTTGCAGAAGCGACAAACCTAATGGAACAAGCGTCGACAGAAATCACCAGCAGCCGCTGGAAGATTCTCAGCGGGAGCTGGCTCAAAGTCCTGGCAGTGACGATCATGCTGATCGACCACCTGGATGCGTTCGTATGGTATCGTCTGCCAGCCTTCCGGGAGGTTCTGTTCCCCATCGGGCACAGGGAAATCACGCTCTACATACTGCTGCGGATGCTGGGACGACTGGCATTCCCGATCTTCGCCTTCCTGATCGTGGAGGGTTTCCAGCATACCCGGAGCCGGGTCCGTTACGGACGGAATCTGCTCTTGTTCGCATTCCTGTCGGAAATCCCCTGGAACCTGGTCCATTCCGGCACCTGGCACTATCCGAGCCAGAACGTGTTCTTTACACTCTTTCTGGGATATCTCGGCCTGTGCGCCATCGAACATTTCAAGGACGACAAAATAAACCTTCTTTGGAGCCTGCTGGGGCTGCTGGTCTTCTCCATTCTTTTGCGCGCCGATTACGGCTGCAGCGGCTACGGCTTCATTCTGTTGCTCTATGTCCTGAAAGACAACAAGATCCTGCAGGCCATCATCGGTTCATGCGTGCTTGGCGGCCGCTGGATCGCAGGCCTTGCCTTTATCCCCATCAATCTGTACAATGGCAAAAGAGGCTTCATTCAGGGACCCGTCGCCAAATACCTGTTTTATTTGTTCTACCCAGTCCACCTGCTGGTGATTTACTGGATAATGAGCCATAGCTGACAACAAGAGCGTTCCGTCATGCCGTTTCAGGGCCGGAATGACGGATGACCACCTTGTTTTGCCACGAGAACACTGCGGACTAGCCCAGCATGCTCTCGCGGCAGGTTTTTTTGCCGAAAGGCCCTTTTCGCTGCCGCGACGACACTGTCAGCCTACTCAGCGTGTCGTCGCGGCAAAACAAGGCAGCGCCGCAATTGCGCCTCAGAAGCCGTCTTTCCACAAAGTGCTGCCTGTCCCAACAGGGTGCGCCTGTCCTGCGTCCGGCCATACATAGCATTGAAAAAACGTGCATATGCGTATCTTTTACGATGGACAAAGCCTTGAGGATCATCTGCCAGGACAATACTATGCCAATGGGTCGACATCAATCCGTCGGCCAACAGTTTGCTGTCCGTGACGAAGGCGGCTTCGGCCAGGCAATTGAATCCGATGGCAAAGTCCCTGTCATTCCGGAACAGGACTTCCTCGTGCGATGACAGGCTGATGTGATAAATCTTTTTCATTTTGCGTCGCAGAGGCCGTCTTTTGCTGCACGGGAGATAATGGAACCGATGGAGCGGCCGTGGCTGGCGGCAATGGCAGCCATCGCCGTCAACGTTTCCCGATAGCCCGACAACTCTGCATGAAGTTGCCGCAGTTCCTCTTGTGACCATGGTTCATAAGCATTCGGGTAATCTGCATTGCGTGCCTTGCTTTTCTCCTTGGGCGCGAGCAGTCCTGTTTCAATTAGTTTGTCTTCCGCTTCCTTTCTACGTCTCCCCAGCAGTCTTGCGCAGCCGGCCACCGGGTAGCCTTGTGAGTGGAATCGACCCAGCCGTTCCTCTTCCTGCTCCGTCCAAGGCTGGCCTCGACGGGAAAGGTTAGGCGCTATTTCTCCGGCCTGAACCAACTTGATTCGAATGGCGTTGACCGTTCTTCCCTGCATTTGTGCGATTTCATCAACGCGCTTCCCTACTTGGAACAGCCGACAAACGGCTTGCTTCTCTTCCTCGGTCCAAGCCTCATTGAAACGCGCGGATTGTTCATGGAGTTTCTCCATCTGTTCTGTCGTCAAATTGTAATACATGCTCATTGGTGTTTTTTGCACAAAAGTAGGGCGAATCCAACAGAAGGCGCCTGTAAGACGACAAAATCGATTCAAAAACGCAATTTCCAGATATTTAATATATTATGGTGTAAAATCCGGACTTTTCCCGGTTATTTATGTAGTTCTTCGAGAAATTGAAAAAACGGAAAACGCATATTCCTCCGGACGTGCGGAGCCGCTTCTTGCAAAAGAGGCGGCTCTTATCGTGCAATAGAAGTTTTTTTCGGAGGATTCCCAAATTATTTTTACTTTTGAAACCCGTTATCTAACGTCTTGAACCATGAACACCAAGTATGTATTCGTAACGGGCGGAGTGGCTTCTTCTCTTGGGAAAGGCATCATCGCGGCTTCCTTGGCCAAACTCCTGCAGGCGCGCGGCCTTCGCGTCACCATCCAGAAATTCGATCCCTACATCAACATCGATCCCGGTACGCTCAATCCTTATGAGCACGGTGAGTGCTACGTCACGGAAGACGGCGCCGAGACCGACCTGGACCTGGGCCATTACGAACGATTCCTGGGTGTCCATACGTCCAAGGCCAACAACGTAACGACCGGCAAGATCTACAATACCGTCATCACGAAGGAGCGCGAGGGCGCCTATCTGGGCAAGACAGTCCAGATCGTTCCGCACATTACCGACGAGATCAAGCGCCGCATGCTCCTGCTTGGACGCACCGGCGACTATGATATCATCCTGACTGAAATCGGCGGAACGGTGGGCGACATGGAATCGCAGCCGTTCATCGAGGCCGTCCGCCAGCTGCAATGGGAACTGCCCGATGAGGACTGCATGTCCATCCACCTGACTTTGATCCCCTATCTCCGCGCAGCCAGGGAACTCAAGACCAAACCGACGCAACACTCCGTGCAGATGCTCCAGCAGAGCGGTGTCAAGCCTGATGTGATCGTGTGCCGGACGGAACAGCCCCTCACGCCGGAGCTCCGTCGGAAAATCGCGCTCTTCTGCAATGTCAAGCCCGGCCACGTGATCCAGAGCATCGATGCCTGGAGCATCTACCAGGTGCCGCTCAACATGCACGAGGAGCATCTTGACGAGCTGGCCGTCCGCAAGCTCCAGATCGAGAACTTTACCCAGCCGGAACTGGGCAAATGGAAGGAGTTCCTGGAGCGCCTGAAAAATCCGAAACACGAAGTCACGATCGGCCTGGTGGGCAAATATGTGGAGTTGCAGGACGCCTACAAGTCCATTCAGGAAGCTTTGGTACACGCGGGTGCGGCCAATGAATGCAAAGTCAACGTCAAGACGATCCATTCCGAACAGGTCAGCGAAGCCAATGTCGCCGAAATGCTGGCCGGCATGGACGGAATCCTGGTGGCTCCCGGTTTCGGGGAGCGGGGCATTCCCGGCAAGATTGCCGCCGTGCGCCATGCCCGCGAAAACGGTATTCCTTTCTTCGGCATCTGCCTGGGCATGCAGATGGCCGTCGTGGAGTTCGCACGCGACATGCTGGGCTATGCGGATGCCGCTTCCACGGAGATGCAGCCCGCCACGACGCACCCGGTCATCGACCTGATGGAAGAGCAGAAGACCACCACCATCAAGGGCGGAACGATGCGTCTGGGAGCCTATGCCTGCAAACTGGTTCCCGGCACGTTGGCAGCCCGGATCTACGGGCAGCCGGACGTAAAGGAACGCCACCGGCACCGCTACGAATTCAACGACGCCTACCGCACCGCATTTGAAGAAGCCGGCATGGTGATTTCCGGCACCAATCCGGACACCGGCCTGGTCGAGATCGTGGAAATCCCGTCACATCCATTCTTTATCGGTACGCAGTTCCATCCCGAGTTCAAGAGTACGCCGGAACAGCCGCAGCCCATCTTTGCCGCTTTTGTCAAAGCCGCCATCGACACGCACCTTCAGAAAAAATAACATGAAATCTTTCCTCTTTTCCGCCCTGCTGTCCGCCGTGGTTCTGGCGGCTTCTTGTTCGCAACCGAAACCGCAGGATCCGCTGCCGCGCGGAACAGCCTCCCCGGCTTTGGACGAGGCGTTCACGTCCTATCTCCAGGCCGTCGCCGACAGTTCCGAAGAATTGCACAGCATCATGGTCCTTCAGCACGGCAAGGTGCTCAAGGAGCACTTCGCCGTTCCCGATACGGCGCACATCATGAACTCTGTCTCCAAGACCTTTACGTCTACGGCCGTGGGCTTTGCGATTGCTGAGGGGTTGTTGTCGCTCGACGACCGGATCGTGGATCTGTTTCCGGAGTCGCTTCCTGAGCGGGTATCCGATACGGTGGGAAGGATGACGATTCGGCATCTGCTGACGATGAATTCCGGCCACGGGACCGACCCTACCTATGTTGTCCGTTCAGGCGACGGGGACTGGGTGAAGGGTTTCCTGGAATGGCGCATCGATTATGAGCCGGGCACCTGTTACTGTTACAACAGCCTGGGTACCTATGTGCTGTCGGCTGCGGTGCAGAAGGTGACAGGGCAGAAAGTCGTGGATTATCTGGAACCGCGCCTGTGGCAGCCGCTGGGCATCGAAAAACCGTACTGGCAGGAAAGTCCGGCCGGCATCAATACGGGCGGCTGGGGCCTGTTCCTCCGGACGGAAGACATGGCCCGCATGGGCCTCTGCCTGCTTCAAGGCGGCAAGTTCTGCGGCAAGCAGGTGATTCCAGCCGAATGGGTACGAGAGATGTCAGCCGCGCAGGTAACTTCCGTCAATGCCGGCGTGAACGAGCGGATCGTGGAGGACATCCGGAAGGATCCGACGAGTCCCTTCTACGCTTATTTCGATCCGGACCAGAGCGACTGGATGCAAGGCTACGGCTACCAGATGTGGCGCTGCCGCCACGACGCCTTCCGCGCCGACGGCGCAAACGGACAGTACATCCTCATCCTCCCGGACCAGGATGCCGTCATCGTCACGACAGCGAACATCCCCAATATGCGCCAGGAGTTGAACCTGATCTGGGATTATCTGCTGCCAGTGCTGTAGCCGCTACCCGATCGTGGCGCCGTTGGAGAGGCGTTCCTCGGGGGTGACGATGCGCATCTTCCCGTCGATTTGCTTGGCCATGAGGATCATGCCTTTGCTCTCGATGCCACGGATGACGCGGGGCTGGAGGTTGGCCAGGATGCAGATCTGCTTGCCGACCATCTCTTCGGGCGTGTAGTACTGGGCGATGCCGCTGACGATGACGCGCTGGTCAAGGCCGGTGTCGATGGTCAGCTTCAGCAGCTTGTCGGTCTTGGGGACACGTTCGGCCGCCAGGACGGTCGCCGTACGGATATCCATCTTGCTGAAGTCGTCGAAAGTGCAGGCTTCCTTGGCCGGCTCCACCTTCGGCGCGGCCGCCGCCGCAGCTGCCGCCTCGGCGGCCAGCCGCTCCGCCTTGATCCGCTCCAGCCGTTCGACCTGCCTGTCGATCTCGGCATCCTCGATCTTCGAGAAGAGCAGTTCGGCCGGATTGAGCTGGTGGCCCACCGGCAACAGCTCAGCCTTGCCCAGATCGTCCCAGCCGAAAGGCCGGACGTTCAGGATACGGTTCAGCTTCTCGACCGAGAAAGGCAGGAAAGGCGCAAAGGCCACCGACAGGCTCGCCGTGATCTGGAGCGAGGTATTGAGGATGGCGGCCGTCCGCTGCAGGTCGGTCTTGGCTACGGCCCACGGCTCGGTATCGGAGATATATTTGTTGCCCAGACGGGCCAGGTTCATCGCGGCCTTGAGCGCCTCGCGGAACTTGAAGGTCTCCAGGTTATCCTCAATCTCCTGCTTGAGCTGCGGGATCTGCGCGAGCACCTCGCGGTCGATGGCCTCCAGCTTGCCCGGCTCCGGCACACAGCCGCCGAAATACTTGTGCGTCAACACAACGGCGCGGTTCACGAAGTTGCCGAAAATGGCCACCAGCTCGCTGTTGTGGCGAGTCTGGAAGTCCTTCCAGGTGAAGTCGTTGTCCTTGGTCTCGGGAGCGTTGGCCGTCAGCACGTAGCGGAGCGTATCCTGTTTCCCCGGGAAGTCCTGCAGATATTCATGGAGCCACACGGCCCAGTTCTTCGAGGTCGAGATCTTGTCGCCTTCCAGGTTCAGGAACTCGTTGGCAGGCACGTTCTCCGGCAAAATGAAGCCATCGCCGTAAGCTTTGAGCATCGAAGGGAACACGATGCAGTGGAACACGATGTTGTCCTTGCCGATGAAGTGGATCATCCGCGTATCCGGGCTCTTCCACCATGTCTCCCAGCTGTCAGGCAGCAGTTCGATGGTGTTGGAAATATAGCCGATCGGCGCGTCGAACCATACATACAACACTTTGCCCTCGGCACCTTCCACCGGCACCGGCACGCCCCAGTCCAGGTCGCGCGACACGGCACGCGGCTGCAGGCCGCCGTCGAGCCAGCTCTTGCACTGGCCGTACACGTTCGTCTTCCATTCCTTGTGGCCTTCCAGAATCCATTCCCGGAGCCACGGTTCGTATTCATTCAAAGGCAGGTACCAGTGCTTCGTCATCTTCTTGACGGGCTCGGCGCCGCTCACCTTGGAGTGGGGGTTGATGAGTTCCTCCGGACTGAGCGTGGAGCCGCATTTCTCGCACTGGTCGCCGTAGGCGCCTTCATTGCCGCACTTGGGGCAGGTACCCACGATATAGCGGTCGGCCAGGAACACCTTGGCTTCCGGATCGTAGAACTGCTCGCTCTCCTTCTCGATGAACTTGCCCTCATCGTAGAGCTTGCGGAAAAATTCGGCGGCGTATCTGTGGTGCGTGGGCGACGTGGTCCGCGAATAGATGTCGAAGGTGATGCCGAAATCGGCGAACGATTGTTTGATGATGTTGTGGTACTTGTCCACGATATCCTGGGGGGAGCATCCCTCCTTGCGGGCCGCGATCGTGATGGGGACGCCGTGCTCGTCGGAGCCGCACACGAAAAGGGTCTCGCGTCCACGCATCCGCAGGTAGCGGACATAGATGTCGGCAGGGACATAGACGCCGGCCAGATGGCCGATGTGGACAGGACCGTTGGCATAGGGCAACGCGCAAGTGATGAGATTCCTTTTTTTCATAATCTATTCAATTCTTTAGATAATCTGTTCTTTACGGTATTGAGTACCTGCAGGCGGGCCACCAGTTCCCGGAGATTGTCCTGATCGCCGCCACGCTGGGCAAGCGTGATTTCCCGGGCTGTGGCCGTACACTGCTGGTCAGTGATGCGGAGTTTGTAGAGCAGCACGGACTTGGGCACGGTGCGGCCCAGCGCCTGCTCTTCCGGAGTGATCGATTCCTCGTAGGTGCGCACGGTCAGCGGATGCTCTTCCAGGATCAGGTCGAGCACAGCCCTGGCGACGGCAGGGTCGTCACCGGCCGTGAAAAAGCGGATGATGCGCTGCTGCATGACCTCGCTTTCCTCGCGGGGCAGCGTGGCCAGATAAGCGTAGTAGCGCTCGAAGATGGTGCGGTACAGGTCGTTGACGAACACCAGGTCGTCGTCGGCAAGGGCGTCGCGGATATACTGCGACACGGTCATCTCTTCGTGCTGCTCTGCACCGTAGTACATGTCGTCCTCAAAGTACATGGGGTATTCCCCGAACTTCACGAGATAGTAGGTCAATTCGCGCTCGGGCACGGCCAGATAGCCGTCTTTCAGGGCGTAGCGGTCCACCTGCGCAGGCCGGGTTGGAGCTTCCGCGTCGGGGAGGTCTTCGGGGATGAACTCTTCAGGCTCCGGCTGCGGTGCACTGTCGAAACGGCGGCGGGAGCGTTCCAGCGCGCGCTTCTTGCGGCGGAATTCCGCGATCGAGGCCAGGATGGAATCGGGCTTCATCTCGAATTTCTCAGCCACCATCTCCACGTAGACATTGCGCAGGATGGGATCGGGCACCACGGCCACGCTCTGCACGATGTCGCGGATGACCTGCGAGCGGCGGACCGGGTCGCGTTCCGTCTCTTTCAGCAGCAACTCGCTCTTGAAAGAGATGAAATCTTTCTCGTTTTCTTCGATGTATTCCTGTATCTCGATCAGGGAATGGCTCTTGGCATAGCTGTCCGGGTCGTCTTCGGGCGGCAGCAACACCACCTTCACGCTCAAGCCTTCCTCCAGCACCAGGTCGATGCCGCGCAGGGCCGCCTTGATGCCGGCGGCATCGCCGTCGTAGATGATGGTGATCTTGTCGGTGAAGCGCTTGATCAAGCGGATCTGCTCCACGGTCAGCGAAGTGCCCGACGAAGCCACCACATTGGTGACACCCGCCTGGTGCATCGAGATCACGTCGGCGTAGCCTTCCACGAGGATGCACTTGTCGGCCTTGGCAATGCTGTTCTTGGCCTGGAAGATGCCGTAGAGCGAACGGCTCTTGTCGTAGATTTCGCTCTGGGGGCTGTTGACATATTTGGCGACGCTCTTGTCCGTCTTGAGCGTCCGGCCGCCGAAGGCGATGACGCGGCCGCTGATGGAATGGATCGGGAACATCACCCGGTCGAAGAAGCGGTCGTAGAGTTCGCCGCTCCCCTCGCGTTCGAGGCAGAGGCCTGAAGCCACGAGATATTCTTTTTTGTAACCGGCTTTCAGGGCGGCGGCAGAGAGCGTCAGCGGGCGCGAAGCGGCGTAGCCCAGGCCGAACTTGCGGATGGTCTCGTCGGTAAACTTGCGCTCGCGGAAATAGCTCAGGCCGATGGCCTTTCCCACTTCGCTGTTCCACAGCACGTCCGCATAGAATTTCTGGGCATACTCACTTACCACCAGCATGCTCTCGTAGCGCATGCGGCTGGCGATCTCCTCGGCCGTCTCCTCTTTCTCGACAATTTCGATATGATATTTCTTGGCCAGATAGCGCAGGGCCTCCCAGTAACTGAGGTGCTCGTGCTCCATCAGGAAAGTGACGGCATTGCCGGCCTTGCCGCAGGCGAAGCATTTGAAGATGCCCTTGGTGGCCGAAACGCTCATCGAAGGATTCTTGTCCTGATGGAAAGGGCACAGGCCGAGATAGTTCGCACCCCGCTTGCGCAGGGATACGAAATCGCCGATGACCTCTTCGATCCTGACGGCATCCAGAATCTTTTCGACAGTAGCGCGATCGATCATCCTACCTCCTCAAGAGCTCCAACTCTTCTTTCGTATACAGCAGCCGGTCAAGGATCGGGGACATCTCATCGGTAAACACATAGGCCGCAATGATGAACAGCACGACGAGCAGGGCCAGGATGATGAGCACCAGGCGGACGGGACGGACCTGCCGGCGCGGCTCCTGCTTTTCCTGGACAGTCCAGCCGGGCATCGCCGGGACGGGCTTCGTTGCCGGAACGGGCTCCGCAGCAGGCACGACTTCCCTTTCCTGCTCCTTCTCGGATACTTTGATCGAGATAGGTTCGAAACCCACACCGTCCGGCCAGATGTCGAGGTGGTCGTCGGGGACGAAGAAAAACTCGTTGCGCGCATTGGCACGCATGACGCCCAGCCCCGGCAGCTTGCAGCTCTTGTGTCCTTCGAGCTCCGAACTCAGCCGGCTCAGGCACCAGCCCAGCTCCACCCCGGCCTGATCCAGCGACACGTCCGATTCCTTCATCACTTTTTCGAGCAGCATGCGGCCTTGTTCCAGCGAAATGTTTTCCTTGTGGAACGACATCTTGCGGTAAGGCGGATGAATGGTAGTCTGGTGGTCGGAATAGGTGGCTGGCAGCATCTCGGCGGTAAAGCTGCCGAGATACGGGACATCAACCCTGTCGTTTTCCACGATAAGGTCCTTGACGCATTTCGAGAACAAGCTGATGTCCATGGGGTTCTTCCGGCTGAATAACTTGCAAAGTTATGCAAATAATGGCGAAAAACGAAAAAAAGACAAAACCAGCATTTCGACGGATGCTTTTTCGTGCTCCCCTTCCAGTCGAAATGTTGAACCTCTATTGCTGGCCGTTATCAAAAAAAACCGAGGGGATAGAGTAGAGTGCCTTGCGGCACAGGTTATTCTACCCAATCACAGATACCACTAATATCTGCGATAGTGTGTCCTAACCTTCTCAACTTTGCCACGGCGGATGCGTTGGTACGCCTTCACCTTGACAACACGTTTCACCTCCACTCTAACGGAGATGCGTACAGTTCGTCGGAAAGTCCTTCTTTTCATTAATGGATTATTCTTAAGCTGTAAGGACTTCGCTCCCTTGTCACAGTACCTCCCCTCGGTTAGGGTCCTTGTTTGGAAAAGAAAGCAGACACCCATTTAGTGGATAGATGTCTGCTTTATGGGTCGCTTAAGAATGTGTCACCCATTAATGACATGTGCAAAGATAGAGATAAAAATGAGATTTGCAACCGCAAAAAAGCGGGTTAATGGACATTTTGGGTGATAAAATCCGTGTAATAGGTTGATGTCCTTATATTTGCGGAGATTATCACTGATATGCTAAAAAAAATGCTTTTTCTGCGGCTCTAAAAATGTGGTCCACGAT
>JAEETO010000005.1 GCA_016290385.1 Bacteroidales bacterium
TCTATTATTATTACCGCTACCGATCCAGCCAACCCTAGCCTCCCGCATGAAACGATTGACGATACTCCTCCTGGCCCTGTTTGCGCTGGCGGCCTGTCATCCGGAAGCGCACAATGCCGTTTCCGCCAGCGCGCTGCCCGACATCTATCCCGATTATGTCGGCGTGACCGTGCCCGCCACCATCGCACCGCTCGATTTCACGATCAAAGGCGCACAGGCACTTGACGTACTGCTGACCGCAGCCGACGGAACGGAACTCCGCAGCCGTGAAAAAGGTGCCACGCATTTCAGCGAGGGCAAGTGGAAGCAGTTGCTGCGGAAGAGCGTGAATGATTCAATCCGGGTGAGTGTCAGCGCTTTGCAAGATGGAAAATGGACGCGCTACGCTACGTTTTCCATCTATGTTTCACCCGACAGCATCGATTATGGCCTGACCTACCGCCTGCTGGAACCGGGCTATGAAATCTACAGCAAGATGGGCATTTACGAGCGGGAGCTCGCCTCGTTCAAGCAGCAGGCGCTCATCGAGAACACCCGCTTTGACGGTTGCGTGAACTGCCACGCCTACAACCACACCGACCCTTCTGCCATGACCCTGCACATCCGTGGCAGCCATGGCGCCACACTTCTGCTGAAAGAAGGCGACATCACAGCCTATGAGACGCGCACCGACAGTACGCTGGGCTTCTGCGTCTATCCCTATTGGCATCCTTCCGGAAAATATATCGCCTTCTCCACCAACAACACCCGCCAGGGCTTCCACGTGCAACCCGACAAAATCATCGAGGTGTTCGACCTGGATTCCGACCTGCAGGTCTATGATGTGGAACGCAATGAACTGATCACCGCACCGCAGGTAAAGCAGGCCGACATTTGGGAAACTTTTCCGGCTTTCTCGCCGGACGGAAAAACCCTCTATTTCACTGCAGCCGCAAAAGTGGCGATTCCCGGCGAACTGCCCAATTCCCGTTACAACCTCATGAAGGTGAGCTTCGATCCTGAAACCGGCACGATCGGGAAGGACGTGGAATTGCTGATCGACGCGGCTTCTGAGGGAGGAAGCATCTGTTTCCCGAAGCCTTCTTTCGACGGTCGTTACCTGATGTACACCCTTTGTGATTACGGCACCTTCTCCATCTGGCACCACGAATCCGACCTGTGGCTGCTGGATCTGCAGACCGGAGCGCGCCGCCCGCTGAACGAAGTCAACAGCGCCGACACCGACAGCTACCACAACTGGAGTTCCAACTCCCGCTGGTTCGTGTTCTCGAGCCGTCGTGACGACGGGCTCTTCACGCGCCTGTACATCGCCCATATCGACGAAAACGGCGTTGCCGGCAAACCCTTCATGCTGCCGCAGCGCGATCCGGCAGACTACTACAGCGAGCTCTTTTTCTCCTACAATGTTCCCGAATTCATCAGCGGCCCCGTCCCCTTCAACAGCATCCGCGCCCAGCAGGCCATCAATGCCCCTGGGCGCGTACCCTTCGGCTTCCGCTGGTCCGATTAGTGTCCCTGCAATCTTCCTTTCCCATGATAGACGACATCCTTCAGTACAACAAGCAGTTCGTGGCGGAAAAAGGCTACGAGTCCCTCATCACCGATAAATATCCCGCCAAGAAACTGGCCGTGCTGACCTGCATGGACACGCGGCTGACGGAGCTGCTGCCGCGGGCGTTGGGCCTGCGGAACGGCGACGCCAAAATCATCAAAAACGCCGGCGGACTCATCCTGTCGGAGACGGATTCAGCCATCCGCTCGCTGCTCGTGGGCATCTACGAGTTGGGTGTCAAGGAAGTGATGGTGATCCATCATACAGGTTGCGGTGCCTGCCACATGAGTTACGATGCGTTCAAGCCTCACATGCTGAAATATGGCATTCCGGAATCAGTCCTTGCTGCGTGGCAGAAAAAAGGCATCGTCCGATGGCTGGACGGCTTCCACGACACGGAGGCTTCCGTACGCAGGACCGTAGAGGCCATCGTCAGCCATCCGCTCGTCCCGAGAGATATCGTCGTGCGCGGCTTCATCATCGATTCGGTAACGGGAGAACTGACTGAAATCCATTAATTTATGAAGAGATTCGCTTTGCCGCTGCTTGGCATGCTGGCAGCATTGTCGCTGTCCGTTCCAGCCTTCGCACAGGTCTCGAAATATGTCAATCCGATGATCGGGACCACGGGCATGGGGCACTGTTTCCCGGGCGCCTGCGCACCCTTCGGCGCCGTGCAGCTTTCGCCCGACACGGATACCATCCCCCACAATGTGAACGGGAAATACCAGGCGCGCGTCTATGATTATTGCGCCGGCTATCAGTATACGGACAACACCATCGTGGGCTTCAGCCATACACACCTCAGCGGCACGGGCCATTCCGATCTGGGCGACATCCTGCTCATGCCGCAGACCGGCGCGCTGCAACTGAATCCCGGCACGGCCGGGGATCCCGACAGCGGCTACCGGCAACGATTCAGCCACGAAACGGAGCATGCTGAGCCGGGCTATTACGAAGTGACGCTGTCGGACAGTGGTGTCCGTGCCCGGCTTACCGCGACGCAGCGGGTCGGCGTGCATCACTACACCTTCCCGGAAGGCAGCCCGCAGCGGCTGGTCATGGACCTGCTGCACGGCATTTACAACTACGACGGCAAAGTGCTCTGGTCGCGCATCCGGGTACTCAGCGACAGCTTGCTGGTCGGCTACCGGATCACGGACGGCTGGTCGCGCGGCAACTATACCTATTTTGCCGTTTCCTTCTCCAAACCCGTTGTCAATTATGGCTATGCCGACCGGAAAAACCCGGCTTACCGGGGCTTCTGGCGCAAGTTCGACATCCACCACAACTTCCCGGACATTGCCGGGCGCGCCGTCACGGCCTATTTTGAATTCGACGGTTCCTGCCCCGACCTGGAGGTGAAAGTCGCCCTATCGGGCGTCTCGGAGGAGGGCGCTTTGAAAAACCTGGCCGCCGAAGCTGGCGGGAAATCGTTCGAGCAGGTCCGGCGCGAGACGGCGCAGGCATGGGAACGCGAACTTGGCGTAGTGGCGTGCGAAGGCTCGGAAGACCAGAAGGCGAGCCTCTATACCGCTTTGTATCACACGATGATCAATCCGTCCGTTTACATGGACGTGGACGGGCGCTACCGCGGCGTTGACGGGGAAATCCATCAGGCCGAAGGTTTTACGAACTATACGGTGTTCTCTGTCTGGGACACCTACCGGGCCGAGCATCCGCTGCTGGGCCTGCTCAAGACCGGCCGCAACACCGACATGGTCCGCTCCATGCTGGCGCACTGGCAGGAGAATCCCGTGGGAATGCTGCCTGTGTGGAGCCTGATGGGTAACGAAGGCTGGTGCATGACGGGCTATCATGCCGTCAGCGTGGTGGCAGACGCCCTCGTCAAGGGCGCCGCGATCGACCCGGATGAGGCCTTCGCCGCCATGGTAGCCACGGCCGACTGCCCGTACTGGCCTTCCCAGCAGGATTACATCCGGTACGGCTACGCGCCTTTCGACAATGACGGCACGGCGGCTTCCAATACGCTGGAATACAGTTTCGACGACTGGAGCATCTGCCATGCGGCACAGGTTCTGGGACGGGAAGACATCGCGGCAGCTTTCCTGGATCGCGCGCGCTCCTATCAGAATACTTTCGACCCTTCCAGCGGCTTCGCCTCGCCCCGCTACAAGGACGGCCATTTCAAGGCGGACATGGATCCCCTGCAGACCTCCGGCGAAGGATTCATCGAGGGAAACTCCTGGAACTTCTCCTTCCATGTTCCCCAGGATCCCCGCGGGCTGATGGACTGCATGGGCGGCGAGAAAGTGTTCCGGGAGCGGCTCGACGCGCTCTTTGACATGGACCTGCCCGAGAAGTATTACGAAGACAATGAGGACATTACGGCCGACTGCCTGATCGGCGGCTATGTGCACGGAAACGAGCCCAGCCACCACATCCCCTATCTCTATGCCTGGACCACGCAGCCCTGGAAGGTGCAGGACCGCATCCGCACCATCCTCGACAGGATGTACCGCAACGACATCCGCGGCCTGGGCGGGAACGACGACTGCGGGCAGATGTCCGCCTGGTACATCTTCTCCGTGATGGGCTTCTATCCCGTGGCACCGGGCTGCGACCAGTACGTGCTCGGAGCGCCGTACCTGCCATACATGAAAGTGACGCTGGAAAACGGGAACACCATCGAGATCAAGGCGCCGGGCGTCAGCGACCGCAAACGCTACGTACACAGCGTCCGCCTCAACGGGAAGCCGATCTCCCGCCTCTATCTGACTCACGAAGAATTGATGCAGGGTTGCACCCTCGAATTTGACATGAGCGAGCGCCCGAACCGCAAGCGCGGTCTCTCTCCCGCCGACAAACCCTATTCCCTGACCCCAATATCTTTGCGCTGATTGTCCTTGAGAATGAGAATTCTGCTTGCATTCGTCCTGGTGTTGCTGCTGGCGGGCTATGTCTGCTGGCATCTGGTGCGGATTACGCCGTGGGGATGGGTGGCCAAAGTGGTGGTGGCAGGCTTGTTCCTGCTCTGGATGGCCAGTTCATTCAGTACGTTCGTCCTTTCCGAGCGGCTGCCTGTCCGTTGGGCGACGCGGTTGAATGAGGTGGGACATCCGTGGATGATTGCTTTCCTGTATCTGCTGATTCTCTTCCTTGTGGCCGATGTGGCATCGCTTTGCCGCATTCTGCCGAAATCGCTCACACAAGACAGTACGGCAGGATTCTGCTCTGTCATCGGATTGATCACCGTCCTGCTTTTGGCCGGTCATTTCCATTACAAGCACAAATACCGGGAAGTCCTCACCCTCCAAACGGAAAAAGCGCTGGAGAAGCCCTTGACCATCGTGCTGGCCAGCGATCTTCATCTCGGCTATCACAACGGCAAGCCGGAATTGAATCGTTGGATCGACCTGATCAATGCGGAAAATCCGGATCTGGTGCTCATTGCCGGAGACCTGATCGATTTCCGGCTGAGGCCCGTACTGGAAGGGAACCTTGCCGAAGCCTTTCACCGGCTCCAAGCCCCGGTCTGGACGGTTCCGGGCAACCACGACTACTATGACGACTTTGAAAAAGCCTCGGATTTCTTCCGGGAAGCCGGAATCCGGCTACTTCGGGATACAGTCGTGGATTTTTCCGGCATCCGCATCATCGGACGTGACGACCGGTCGCAAGCCGGGCGAAAGCCGCTTTCAGCGCTGGCAGATACAACGGGTGCGTTTACCCTCCTGCTGGACCATCAGCCCTATAATCTGGATGAAACTGAAGCCGCCGGCATTGATTTCCAGTTCAGCGGCCACACGCACCGCGGACAGGTCTGGCCCATCACATGGATTATAGATTCCATGTATGAAAAATCCTGGGGCCATCTTACGCGGGGCGGAACACACTATTACGTCACTTCCGGTCTGGGCATCTGGGGTCCGACCATCCGCATCGGCACCCGTTCGGAGTACATGGTCCTGAAACTCGTTTCCCAATAAGAAATCCATTTATTTTTAAATAAATCCATGAAACGCTCCTTTTTCATCATCCTGCTGGCGGCCCTGCTTTTCCCGGGCTGCAACTGCAAATCCCAGGAATGCGCGCCTTCGGCCCTGGATGTCATCATGACCCGGACCAGCATCCGCAATTTTACCGGTGAACCTGTCGCCAAAGAACAACTGGAGACCATCCTGAAAGCCGGCATGGCCGCACCGACCGCCATGAACGGCCAACCCTGGCGCTTCGTCGTCGTTACCGACAAGGACAAGATCGCGAGCGTGTTCGGTGCAGGCCCGCGCAGCGGCATGTTCACGACCGCCGGCGCCGTCATCGTGGTCTGCGGCCAGACGACCGCAATGCGCAAACCCTTCGGCCAGCCCGACGGTCCCGAAACCGAACAGCCCAACATGTTCTGGTACGAAGACTGCTCCGCAGCCGCTGAAAACATCCTGCTGGCAGCTCATGCCCTCGGCCTCGGCGCCGTCTGGACAGCCGGCTATCCGGCCCAGGAGCGGATCGCTCCCATCGCCGCCGCCCTCGGCATCCCGGAGAAAGTAGTGCCCCTCTGCATCATCCCTGTCGGCGTCCCGGCCGAAAACCCGGCTCCCAAGGACAAATGGAAACCGGAGAACATCCACTGGGAGCAGTGGTAAGCCGGGTCCTGTACACGGGCGGCAACATGCAGGAAGTCAAGCAGCTCTGTGGAGACAAGCTGCTTGCTCCCTACTTCTGCATGGGCTTCTCCATTCTGTCGATCCTGACGGACGACGGCATCGTGACGATCGATGAAGGCGATACCGTCGTCCGTGACGACGACGGCCGCCTTCATGTAGAGAAATGGATCCGGTCCTAGCTGCCCCGGCCGGAAAGCCGTGGCATTTACCTATCTGGATTTCAGCGTTTTATGCAAAATCGGTTGCGCATTTTGACGCAACCGATTTCATTTAAAGAACTATATGTCAGTGGGTTATCTGCCACGGATCTTTTCAACGGAAAAAATCGTATCTTTGTCCATCACAAGAAGAACGTTCATGGCAAAAGTCTATGTCGCCTCCAGTTGGCGGAATCCCTATCAACCTGCGGTTGTTGCGCAATTGCGTGCGGCGGGGCACGAAGTATATGATTTCCGCGATCCGGAAGAGAATCCCGGTGGATTCCACTGGGCGGATGTTGACCATCACTGGCAGGAGTGGTCGCCCCGTGAGTACATCGACCATCTGGAGCATCCGGTGGCTGAGAAAGGCTTCGGCGCCGATTTGCGGGCGATGGAGTGGGCAGAATGCTGTGTTCTCGTCTTGCCCTGCGGCCGCAGCGCCCACACTGAGGCCGGCTGGTTCGCCGGCCGCGGCCTGAAGACCATCGTCTACATTCCTGAGAAACAGGAGCCGGAATTGATGTACAAACTTTTCGACGCCGTCGTCGACTCCATCGATGGCATTCTGAATCTTCTGTAAATTTGAAATTATGAAAGTTTGTGTCATCGGCGGGGCCAATGTGGATATCACGGCCACTTCAAGGAATCATTTCATTGCGCGGGATTCAAATCCCGGCACGGTGCGACTTTCGTTTGGCGGCGTAGGGCGCAATATTGCGCACAACCTGGCGTTGCTGGGCGACAACGTTTGCTTCGTCACGCGTTTTGGCGGCGACGCCTTCGGGCAGATGCTGCAGGTTTCCTGTCGGGAGATCGGGATGGACATCTCGCTCTGTGAGGCCTGTCCCACCTTGCCCAGCGCCTGTTTCGCCAGCATCAACGACAGCAATGGCGAAATGCTGGGCGGCGTGGCAGATATGGTCGTGACTGAAAGCATCTCGACCGGCTGGCTGACCGAACGGATCGATGCCATCAACAAGGCCGACGCCATAGTGGCTGATACGAATCTTCTGCCCGGAACGCTCGCCTGGCTCATCGACCATGTGACAGCCCCTCTTTACATCGATGCCGTCTCCGGGCCCAAGGCTGTCCGCCTGGTAGAAGCACTGAATTTAAGCGAGTCTAAACGTTTATTCTCGTTTAAATGCAATGCGCTGGAGTCACAGACGCTCTCCGGTGTGAACCTTTTTACGCGGCGCTATGTCACGCGAGGCGCTGAAGGACTTGAAGTGACGGCTGGCGGCCGGACATCTCTGTTTCCAGCCCTCCCATGCACAGTCCGCAACGCCACGGGCGGCGGCGATGCGCTGCTGGCAGGCATCGTCCACGCCGGCCCCGATGCCTCCGTGGAAGAAGCTGCGCGTATCGGCCTTTTGTGCGCCCGTTGCGCGGTAGAAGCCGACGAGGCTGTCAATGAACAATTGAAGTATCTCCCATTATGAAAGAATATCTGGAACTCTCCCCGGCCGTAAAGGCCGCCATGATGGCCGGCGAACCGGTCGTCGCTCTGGAATCTACCATCATTTCCCACGGTATGCCTTATCCGCAGAACGTAGAAACGGCCCTGCGGGTGGAAGAGGCCATACGCGAATCCGGTGCCGTCCCGGCTACTATTGCCATCATCGGCGGCCGCCTCAAGGCTGGCCTGACGGCCGATGAAATCGAATATCTCGGAAAAAAAGGACCGGCCGTCACCAAAGCCTCGCGCCGCGACCTCCCCGTACTGGTCGCCCGCGGCGCCGACGGCGCCACCACCGTGGCTACTACGATGATTATCGCGCATCTGGCTGGTATCCGAGTCTTTGCCACAGGCGGTATCGGCGGCGTCCATCGCGGCGCAGAAACTACGATGGACATTTCGGCTGATCTGGAAGAACTCGGCCGGACGCCCGTGATGGTCGTCTGTGCCGGTGCCAAGGCCATCCTCGACCTGGGCCTGACGCTGGAATATCTGGAAACCAAGGGCGTACCCGTCATCGGCTTTGGAACCGAAGAACTGCCGGCGTTTTATACCCGGACCAGCGGCTTCAAGGTTGATTACAGGATTGACACACCGGAAGAACTCGCCGCGGCCTTCCGTGCCCAGCAGGAAATGGGCCTGGGCGGTGGCATGCTTGTCACCAACCCGATTCCGGAGGAATATTCCATGGATCCGGCCCGCATCAATGCGGCCATCGACCAGGCTGTCGCCGACTCCCGTCGCCTGGGCATTCACGGCAAAGAAGTTACGCCTTATCTGCTCGCCCGTGTAAAAGAACTCACCGGCGGTGACTCCCTGGACGCAAACATCCAGCTCGTCCTGAACAACGCCCGCCTGGCAGCCCGCACCGCGAAGGAGTTATTTCTCCGCTAGACATCAGCGAGAAACTACCGTGGCAGATAAGCCGCTGTAGATGAGCGTTTTACTCAAAATCGGTTGCGCATTTTGACGCAACCGATTCTTTTTATATCGTTGATTGTCAAACATTTGCCTGCCACGGATAAAAATATATTTGCATAAAAGAGTCTTCGCGTTGTATCTTTGTAGAAACCTTAATGTGTGAACGATATGAAGGGAAGAAACAGGGTTTTCAAGGTGGGAGCGCTCCACCACATCTACCAGCGGACCATCGATGGTTATCTGATCTTTTATGACAAACGGGATTTTCTCGTTTTCTTCACGTTGATTTGTACGATTGCCAGAAAGTACAATATCCAAGTGCTGGGAATCTGTCTGATGTATGACCATATCCATCTGCTGGTAAAGGCTTCCTCAAAAAAAGATCTGTCTGCTTTTGTCCGGGAATATACATGTCGCTTCTCCCGGCAAAGGAATATCCGTTACCAAAGAAAGGGAGACTTCTTCCGTCATCGGTTTGGCAGTGCACCCAAGGTGGAAGAAAAAAAGGCTCGTACAGCCATCGCCTATCTGTACAATAATCCTGTTGAAAAACATTTATGTGGAAAAGCCGAAGAGTTCCAATGGAATTTTCTAGATTATTCACAAAATGACCATCCTTTTTCAGAACCTTTTACTATCCGATCGGCCCGGCGGGTAATGCGCCGGGCAGTTGCGGAAGTGCGAGTTCTTCGGGAATCAGATATTCCTTTGGGATACGATTTCATTGACAGGATCATCAAAGGCTTGACTCCCAAAGAAATCAGGCAGTTGACCGACTATATCATCATCCAATATAACTGTGTCGATTATCAAGACTTATCTTCTTATTACGATGATTTTGAGACGCTATTGATCGCTGTTCACTCCAATACCGGAAGTGAATACCAGATCAAAGAAGAAATCACGCCGGGCTCAGACACCATTTTCAAAAAAATGTCCGCGACAATCAAAAAGATGACGCATTTCAAAGACATGAAGGAAGTACTGGCTCTGTCTGACATGGAAAAACGAAGAATCGCCTGGATACTGTCAGCAGAAACAGGTGCTACTCCCCGCCAGATCTCCAAGTACCTGCAGCTGCCTCTCACCTGACCAGATGAAACCGTGGCACTAAAATCACTGACACTCAAATAGATAGGCAAAATCGGTTGCGCTTATTTACGCAACCGATTTTGTTTAAATTATTCATAATCAATCGGTTATCCGCCACGAAAAACCCACAAAACACAATTCAGGTGGCAGGTATCAAAGGATAATGCCTTCGTGGCGGAGGAGCCAGGTTTTGCGGTCGAGGCCGGCGGCGTAACCGGTGAGGCTGCCGTCGGCGCCGATGACGCGATGGCAGGGGACGATGATGGCGATGGGGTTATGGCCCACGGCGCCGCCGACAGCCTGCGCGGACATCCGGCCGGATCCGGCAAACCGGCTCCCGGGAAGCGCAAAGCCCCGGTCGGGCGGTGTCAGCCTGGCGGCTATCCGGCCATAGCTCATCGTCGTCCCGAATGGTATTTCGAGCAGGATCTTCCAGACGGACTTGCGGAAAGGAGTTCCTTGCAGAAGCAGCGGCGGTGTGAAATCAGGCGCATGCCCGCTGAAATAGCAGTCGAGCCAGCGCACCGTGTCTTCGAAGACAGGAAGCAAGCGGGTCACACTGTCCAAGCAAAGCTTACCAGAACTGGACGAGGGACGGTCAAAGCCGAGGCTGAGGAGCGCTTCCCCGTCGCCCGTCATCGTCATGCCGCCCAGCGGCGAATCATAGTGCCAGATTGCCAGCATCGTTCAGGCGCGTTTCACGCGACGGGTTTGAAGGACGACGGAAAAGATGATGAGCGAAAGCCCGATCCAGAACGACCATCCGACCTCGTGAATCTCGTCGAAGAGGATGGCGGCGATGATGATGCTGTAGACAGGTTCCAGGTTATAGGTCAGGTTGACCGTGAAGGCGTTGAGCTTGCGCAGGGCCTGCAACTGGAAGAGGAAGGGCACGATGGTGAATACCGAACCCAGCAGGAGGAGCCAGACGATCTCGATGCCGACAGGCGCGTGGGGTTCGGCGGGAAACAGCCAGGCGTGGAGCGGCATGCAGAGCGTCAGGAACAACGCACCGCCCACCAGTTCCCAAAGGAGCATCGTAGCCGTATCTTCCCCGGTGCTTTCCGCCACATTGATGTTCAAGATGGCGAATACCGAATAGATAGCCGCCGACAACAGGCCGAAGGCGATGCCGAGCCGGTAGCGCACGTCCAGGCTGAAGATCAACAAGACGCCCGCGATGGAAATGAAACTGATAAGGACCTCCGGCCAGGAAAACTTCTTGTGGCCGATGACCGGATTGAACAAAGTCGTGAAGAAGCAGGTCGTGGCAATGCACGCTACGCCGACCGACACATTCGAGGCCTGGATGCTCGCATAGAAGCATACCCAATGCAGGGCCAGCAGGATGCCGCAGGCCGCGATGCGCAGCAGCGCCGGCCGTGCCACCTTGTGCAGCCGCCCGCCCACGGCCATCACCAGCGCCAGCGTCACCACGCTGACCAGGATCCGGTACCACACCAGCGGAATTCCGCTGAGCGCGATAAGCCGTCCGAAAATGCCCGTCCAGCCAGCCAGGAAGACGGCTGTGTGCAGGATGATCAGCGTGCGGGTGGTGTCTTTCATAGCGGAGCAAAAGTAAACATTTTGGCCGGGTTGGGCAAAAATTCGCTAATTTTACATCATGAAAACGATTCGCAATATCATTCTGGCAGCACTGGCAGTCCTGCTGCTGGTCCCTTGCGTTCAGGCGCAGGACCTGCCCCGTTTCAAGAAGATGGTCAAACAACTCAGCAGCGCGAAATACCAGGGGCGCGGCTACGCCCGTGACGGGGTCCGCAAGGCTGGCGCGTATATCGCCCGGGAATTTGAAAAATCGGGCGTGGATGAAGTGACGATGCAGCCCTTTACACTGAATATCAACACTTTCTGCGGAAATATGGAAATGTGGGCAGACGGGAAGAAACTGAAAGCCGGCTACGACTTTTCGATGCGGGAGTACTCCCCGGGCGCGCACGGCACATATCCCGTTTACCACGTGGACACCGCCAATTTCGATGCGGACCGACTGTTCGCCGACCTGGCCCGGCCCGAGTATGCCAACTGCTTCGTATGCTGCGAATTCTGGTTCACCTATAAGCACCGCGCGGCCTTCTCCAAATTGCAGAAAGCCGGAGAATGCACGAACGCAGGCCTGCTCTATGAATGGACCTCCCCCATCAAGTTCTACAAGGCATACGGCGAAAAGGTGGTCGACAAGCCCATCATCTGGGTAACTCCTGAAGCCATCGCCGGTGTCAAGTCCATCAAAGTCAACATCGACAACGAGTTCCTGCCCAATTACCAGACAGAGAACGTGATCGCCAAGGTCAATGGCCGCCGTCACGACGGCTGCTACGTTTTCACGGCCCATTACGACCATCTGGGCAACCTGGGCAAGAAAGTCTATTATCCCGGCGCCAACGACAATGCCTCCGGTACGGCCGCCATCATTACGCTCGCGAAGTATTATGCTGAAAATCAGCCTGAATACGACATGTATTTCATCGCTTTCTCCGGCGAGGACGCCAATCTGCGCGGCTCGACCTGGTTCGCGGAGCATCCGGTCGTGCCGCTCAACCAGATTCGCTATCTGTTCAATCTCGACATGATCGGCGACAACAATCCCGTCCAGTACTGCGAGGTAAGCGATGCCGGCATGCCGAAATATGAAGTATTTGAGGCCGTCAACCGAGCGCACGGCCTGTTCAAGGCCCTGAACCGGGGAGAACTGGCTGCCAACAGCGACCACTATCCCTTCGCCACCCGCGGCGTCCCCTGCATCTTCCTGGAGAACCAGGAAGGCGACGCCTTCCCCTACTACCACACCCCGGCCGACAACATGAAAACCGTGAAGTTCGACAGCTACATTCCTGTTTTCAAGCTGGTTACTTCCTTTATCGAGCAAGACGTCAAATAATATGGAAACCGTTTCCGGAAGAATACGCTCCTTCCCCCGGCAGCTTGTCCGGAGTGCCGCGTCCTTCCCTGTCGAGGCGCTGCTTGGCGTGACTTTTTTCGTGCTGTATCTCCTAGATGAGAAGTATCATGCTTCCGATGTTTTCTGGCTGTCTTTCTTTCCGCTCTATGTCCTGACGTTCACCCTGCAGCGCCTCAACTGGAAAATACCCTATGTCCTTTCGTATTTCCTTTGGATTCCCGTCAGACTGCTGTGCAAGGAATCCGGCTGGGCGATCGGCATCGCCTGGCTGCTGGCCGTCATCCTACTGTTGCTCGGGAACAAGAAGCTGGAGGATGATGCCCTTGCCGAGCATGACGTGCATGTCGTCCGGCAGACGTTCATCGCATTCCTCATCGGCGGAACCCTGTTGATGGTGCTGGAGGCTGTATTCGGGAGTATCCTGTATCTTTTCACAAGCGGGAGGAACAGCATTGACAAGATGCTTGCAGATATAGCGGTGTTTGTCGCTTTCATCCTCTTCCCTTTGCTTTGCTGCACCCTGCTGTCCGAGAAACCGTCTTCCGATAATTCCCGCATCATTGGGATCCTGACCGACAAGGTGCTGGCTCCGGCTCTTGTGCTCTACGCAATGATTCTGTATGTGTACGCCGCCATCATCCTGATTCATTGGGAATTGCCCGTCGGCGGCGTTGCCTATATGGTACTGAGCTTTCTGGCTGTCGCTCTGGCCGTCTATCTGCTGCGTACCCATTTCGGAGAGCGCAATTTCGCCTGGTTCTTCGATCATCTTTCCCTCATTTGCCTGCCCCTGCTGGTGCTGTTGTGGATAGGGTCTTTGCGGCGCCTCTCAGACTATGGGCTGACCACTTCCCGGGTGTATCTCCTTGCCCTGGTGGTCTTGATGACGTTGTTCGTGCTGATGCTCTTCCGCAAGCGCACGTGGAACTTCCAGCCGATGGCCCTGATCCTGGCCTGTGTAGCTGTGCTCCTGACCTATATTCCGGGAATCTCCGCGAAAGATCTGGGAATCCGCAGCCAGCAGAGGCGCCTGGAGCGGATCCTGCCCGAGGTGCTGGTTGACGGGAAATTCCCTGTTTCCGTCAACTGGACGGAAGCTGAAGAGGATCCTGCGGTGGAAGCTCTCTGGAAGCAGGTTGCGGAAGGCTGGGACTACCTGAAGACGAACATGCCTCCCGATGCATTTGAAGAGCGGTATGGTTCATATGGGAAATGTCCTTTTGTCCTGTTGAGAGGTGAGAAACTGTATCATCCTAACAAGGATGGAATCGAGCACAATCTGACCGAAAAAGTCGATCTGGGCGATTTTACCATGCTGGTCCCTCCGGAGGAATACATTCAGAAGGAAGATTCCGTAAGGGTTTATTTCTTATCCAAAAAACAGCAACCAGATACCTTGCTTCAATGTCCTATTCTGGACCGGCTGAACGCAGAGGCTTCCGGCCAGCAGCTGCTGGTCTATGAAAACGAAAGCTACAAAGCTGTATTCTATTGGATTATCGATTATCGCGGTCCGGGCGACAATCCTGTCAAGAATTTCATTACCGGCGAGGAGGCCCTTTTCAGAAAAGCGGAATAATCCCCCGCTGGCAGTCGCAGGACTACCCGCGAAGATACCTTTGCCGTTCGTCCTCGGGGAATTTCTCGATGGCGTATCGGAGCATCGTGCGCGGTATGAGAGATGCCCGGTCGCGGCCGGGCATGACGGAAACGTCATCCCGGGCTTGACCTCCTTCGTCATCCCGGGCTTGACCTCCTTCGTCATCCCGGGCTTGACCCGGGATCTCCTGCAGCCAGGTTTCCAGGGCGGCTTTGTCGCGCTTGCCGGCTTCGCGGAGGAGCCAGCCGACAGCCTTTTGGATGAGGTCGTGGGGATGATGGAGAAGGATGTCGGCGATGGCGAAAGTATCGGAGAGCTGGCCGTGACGGATGAAGGTCATCGTACTGACGATGCCGATGCGCTGCTCCCAGATGGTCTTGCCATTGCGGGCCAGTTCATACAGCAGCGCGCGGTCCTTGTCGAGCAGCCACACGCCCAGCAGCGGATAGCATGACAGGTCCACCAGGTCCCAGTTGTTGATATACCGGGTATGGGCCAGATAGAAGTCGACACAAGACTCCCGTGAGATTCCGGATCGAGTCCGGAATGACGTATCATCAAGCTTCGTTGCCATCACACCGGACTTGATCGTTTCCGTCACCCCGGGCTTGATCGTTTCCGTCACCCCGGGCTTGACCCGGGGTCTCTTGTCCACATGTGCAAAGATCTCCACCAGCGCGAGCAGCGCGGCCAGACGCACTTCATGATATTCACTCGAAACACATTCTTCCAGGTCGGCGAAATCCAGCGCGCGCCAGCAGCCCTTGACGACTTCGCGCGTCACCGGCACCTTGATGCCCAGAAATTTGTCCCCTTCCCCATACTGACCCGGCCCGGTCTTGAAAAAACGGGAAAGACCGTCGACCTGCGAAGGGTCGGCGTGCGCGAGCATCTCTGTTAACAGAACATTCATTCTCCCCACTTCCGGCAGGCAGCACAGTCTTCATCCGGCTGGGTGGCGGCGTTGAGGGCGGCGTTGACCGCTTCGACCACCAGCGGCTCCATCACGGCGTAGCCTTCCGGAACAGGATGGACGCCGTCTTTGGAATAGGCAGGATTGAGGGCGCGGGACGGATCGTCCACTACCATCGAAGCGTAATAGTCGACATACGGGATGCCTTTCGACTCGGCGTAGGCACGGATCCGCTTGTTGAGCGCGGCGATCTTGTCGGCCGCATCGGTAAGGGCAGGACGCCAGCGGAAACCGGCTGCCGGAAGCACCGATGTCAGTACCACGGCGATGCCGTTGGCCTGCGCGAGTTCGGTCATCGAGATGATGTTGCCGAGCGTGAAGTCTTCGTTATAGGGCCCCTGATTCTCAGCCACATCGTTTGTCCCCGCATTGATAACCACCACCGCCGGATGCAGGTCGATGACATCCTGCCGGAAGCGAACCAGCATCTGCGCAGACACCTGGCCGCTGATGCCGCGGCCGATATAGCCGGTTCCATCAAAGAATGCCGGGTGATTGTCGGGCCAGATTTCGGTGATGGAATCGCCCATCAAAACGACGCGCGGCTGTCCCTCGGCAGGCGCCGCCAACGCAGCGTTCGCATCCGCGAAACGCTGCAGCCCGCCCCAATCCTGCGCAACGGCCGACGCCGCAGCCAGCAGCACGACGGCCAACATGATCAAATATCTTTTCATTGCACTACAACAGTTGTGGAATTCTTGTCCTTGCCCAGTTTCACCTTCAACTTCGCGTCGGCGGGGAGACCTTCGATGATGGCCTCCGAGACCGGGTCTTCGACGTAACGCTGGATGGCGCGCTTCAGCGGCCGGGCGCCGAACTTCGGATCGTAACCCACGTCGGCGATGAACTTCTTGGCCGCCTTGTCGATCGACAGCGAATAGCCCAGCTCCTTCATGCGCTTGTGCAGTTCCTTCAACTCGATGTCGATGATCTTGTAGATGTCCTCCTGCGTCAGCGAATTGAAATAGATCTGCTCGTCGAGCCGGTTCAGGAACTCCGGCGTGAAGACCTTGCCCAGTGCCTTGTCAATCAACGCATTCTGCGAAGCCGAACGATCTTCCGTCCCCGTGGAGAAACCGATCCCCCGGCCGAAATCCTTCAGCTCCCGGCTGCCCACGTTCGACGTCAGGATCAGGATCGTGTTCTTGAAATCGATGTAACGGCCCGCACTGTCTGTCAGACGGCCTTCGTCCAGCACCTGCAGCAGCAGGTTGAAAATGTCGGGATGCGCCTTCTCGACCTCGTCGAGCAACACGACCGAATAGGGCTTGCGGCGCACCTGCTCGCTGAGCTGGCCACCCTCGTTGTAACCCACATAGCCCGGAGGCGCACCGATCAGCCGGCTCGAGGAGAACTTCTCCCCGTATTCGCTCATGTCGATCCGGATGATGTTGTCGGCCGAATCGAACATGTATTCCGCAATCTTCTTGGCCAGATGCGTCTTGCCCACGCCCGTCGGTCCCAGGAACAGGAAGGTGCCGATCGGCTTGTTCGGATCCTTCAGGCCGGCCCGGTTGCGCCGGATGGCCTTCACGACTTTCGACAGCGCCTCGTCCTGCCCCACGACCACGCCACGCAGCACTTCCTCCATCTTCAGCAACCGCTCGCCCTCGCTCTCCGCCACTTTATAGACCGGGATGCCCGTCATCACGGAAACGACACGGGAGACCGTCTCCTCGTCGACCGTGCGGAAAGCATCCTCCACAGCCCCGGCCGCCTTCACGGCTTCCGCCACTTCCTGCTCCTTCTCGAGTTCCAGACGGTGCAATTCAGCCGCGCGCTTGAAATCGCCCGCCCGCGCCGCGCTGCGCTTCTCGGCCCGGATGGGCTCCAGCGAACTCTCGAGGCGCACTGCTTCATCGGTGCCTTTCATGTCGCCGATATGCACGCGGGCACCCGCCTCGTCGAGCACGTCGATGGCCTTGTCGGGTAGGCAGCGGTCTGAGATATAACGCTGTGAGAGCGTGATGCAGGCCTTGACTGCTGCGTCTGTATAGCGGACATGGTGATACTCCTCGTACCGGGATTTGATGCCCTGCAGGATCGCGAGGGTCTGGGCGTAGTCCGTAGGCTCGACCAGGATCTTCTGGAAACGACGTTCCAGCGCTGCGTCCTTTTCGATGTGTTCGCGGTACTCGTCGAGCGTCGTGGCGCCGATGCACTGGATCTGGCCGCGGGCCATCGCCGGTTTCAGCAGGTTGGCCGCGTCGAGCGAACCGGGCGAACTGCCGGCCCCCACGATGGTGTGGAGCTCGTCGATGAAGAGGATCAGGTCGGGATTCTTCTTGATTTCGTTGAGAATGGCTTTCACGCGCTCTTCGAACTGGCCGCGGTACTTGGTACCGGCCACCAGCGAGCCCATGTCGAGCGAGATGATGCGTTTCGAAAGCAGGGAGCGCGGCACGTCCTTGGCGGCGATGCGGAGGGCCAGGCCCTCCACCACGGCCGACTTGCCGGAGCCCGACTCACCGATGAGCACGGGATTGTTTTTCTTGCGGCGGCTCAGGATCTGGGCCAGGCGCTCGATCTCCGCCTCGCGGCCGACCACCGGGTCGAGTTCACCGCTGACAGCCGCCCGTGTCAGATCGTATCCGTATGACTCGACCAGTGACTTTTTGTCAGTCCCCTTTCCGCCCGGAGCGGAAGCAGCTGCACCGCCATCCGCCTCGTCATCCGGCACGTCAGCCGCCGACATCATGGTCTGCTCCATCACTTCGCGCAGCTTGCCGGGCAGCTTGGCCAGGTCGATGTTGCTGGTCTCGAGCGCGGTGGTGCAGGCCCCGTGCCACGACATCAGAATCTCTGCCATGAGCTGGGCCGGGGTCACTTCCCCGTGCATGCGGCGGCACGAGAGCAGAATCTCCTGCGACTTGTCACTCAGGGAGATAGAGCCCCTCTGCCCGAAGGGGATGGGAACCGGTGCGGCGATCTTGTCTTCGATCTCTTTCTTGACTTTCCGTATGTCCACGCCCAGCCCTTCCAGGATCTTCACGGCATCGGATTCACGGTAGCGCAGGATGCCCAGGAAGAGATGGTCGGGGGTGGCTATGTAACTGCCCAGCCGTGCCGCTTCTTCCAGCGCATAGTTGAGCACGATTTTCACTTCATTGGAATATCCATTGTCCATCTTGTCTTTCATTCTTGTTCAATTTGAATGAATCGCAAGTTAGCAAAAATATTGCCGAAATAATAATTTGTATTACTCATGAAAAATCCGTATTTTTACACGATATTTTGAAAGCAATTGAATAGCATAAAAAATGGAGATTGAAGAAGAGAATGGCGGTAGGATCATTCCTATCAATATAGAAAATGAGATGAAGTCGGCCTACATTGACTATTCCATGTCAGTGATCGTGGCCCGAGCCTTGCCCGATGTCCGGGACGGACTGAAACCTGTGCACCGCCGCGTGTTGTTCGGCATGAGCAACCTTGGCGTCACCTATAGCGGAGGCGTGAAAAAGTCGGCGCGTATCGTCGGCGACGTCCTCGGTAAATATCACCCCCACGGCGACTCCAGCGTCTACGACGCCATGGCCCGCCTCGCCCAGCCCTGGAACCTGCGCTATCTGCTCGTCCACGGCCAGGGCAACTTCGGTTCCATCGACGGCGACCCCGTCGCGGCCATGCGATACACCGAAGCCAAATTGCAGAAACTGGCCGAGGAAGTACTGGCCGACCTCGACAAGGATACCGTCGATTTCAAACCCAACTTTGACGAATCGCTCCAGGAGCCGACCGTCCTGCCGGCCAAGGCCCCGCTGCTGCTGATGAACGGCTCCAACGGCATCGCCGTGGGCATGGCCACCAACATGGCCCCACACAACCTCGGCGAATGCTGCGACGCCATCTGCGCCTATATCGACAACCCCGACATCGACGTGGACGGCCTGATGCAGTACATCAAAGGTCCGGACTTCCCCACCGGCGGCATCATCCAGGGCACCCGCGGCATCCGCGATGCCTTCGAGACCGGCCGCGGCCGCATCGTCATCCGTTCCAAGACCAATATCGAAGTGTCGTCCTCCGGCCGCGAGACCATCGTGGTGACGGAGATTCCCTACGCCATCAACAAGCGGGAGCTGATCGAACGCATCGCCGAGCTCGTGGAGACCAAGAAACTCGACGGCATTTCCTATATCAACGACGAGAGCGACCGCGACGGCATGCGCATCGTCATCAAGTTGAAGCAGGGCGCCCCTTCGAACGTGGTGCTCAACAGCCTGTTCAAGTTCACCCCGCTCCAGTCGAGCTTCTCGGTCAACAACATCGCCCTGGTGGACGGACGCCCGAAACAGCTCAACCTCAAGCAACTCATCAAGTACTACGTACGCCATCGCCACGAAGTGGTCGTGCGCCGCACCCGCTTCGAGCTCAACAAGGCCCTCAAGCGCGCCCATATCCTCGAAGGCCTGCTCAAGGCCCTCGACATCATCGATGAGATCATCGCCCTGATCCGTGCCTCCCGCAGCGTGGCCGACGCCCGCGACGGACTGGTGGAACGCTTCGGTTTCACCGTGGAACAGGCCGACGCCATCGTGGAGATGCGCCTCCGCCAGCTCACCGGCCTGGAACGCGACAAGCTGCAGGCCGAGTACGACGAGCTCGAAAAGATGATCCACTACTACCAGCAGGTCCTCGAGAGCGAGGAGATGCAGATGGGCATCATCAAGGACGAACTGCAGGAGCTGAAAGAGAAATACGGCGACCCGCGCCGCTCCGAGATCGCCCTCACGGCCGAGGACTTCAACCCCGAAGACTTCTATCCGAACGAGGATGTGGTCATCACCATCTCGCACTACGGCTACATCAAGCGCACCAGCCTGTCCGAATACCGCTCGCAGAGCCGCGGCGGCGTCGGCGCCAAGGGCAGCACCACCCGCGACGAAGATTTCATCGAGCATATCTACGTGGCCAACATGCACAGTACGCTCATGTTCTTCACACAGAGCGGCAAATGCTTCTGGCTCAAGGTCTACGAAATTCCGGAAGGCGCCAAGGCCTCGAAAGGCCGCGCCATCCAGAACATCCTGCCCCTCACGGCGGAAGACCGCATCCAGGCCTACCTCAACGTACAGGACCTCGAAGACAAGGAATTCACCAACAGCCACTACGTCGTTCTGGCCACCTCCAACGGCACCATCAAGAAGACCCTGCTCGAGGCCTACTCCCGCCCGCGCGCCAACGGTATCATCGCCGTCAACCTGCGCGAAGGCGACGCCCTGATCGGCGCTGCCCTGACCAGCGGAAACTGCGAGATCCTGCTGGCCGGCAACCAGGGCAAATGCTGCCGCTTCGAAGAAGAAGAAGCCCGGGCCATCGGGCGCAATTCGACGGGTGTCCGCGGCATCGACCTGGAGGAAGACGACTACGTCGTCGGCATGGTCTGCATCGACCCCGCAGAACAGGCGCTCAAACCGCTGGACATCCTGGTAGTCAGCGAGAACGGTTTCGGCAAACGCTCCGATCTCGAAGAGTACCGCAAGACCCACCGCGGCAGCAAGGGCGTGAAGACGATCAACATTACCGAAAAGACTGGCAAACTTATTGCATTGAAGGCTGTCAGCGACGAAAACGACCTGATGATCATCAATCGCTCGGGCATCACGATCCGCATGCCGGCAGACAGCATCCGGGTGGCAGGCAGAGCGACACAAGGGGTAAAACTCATCAGTATCCGGGAAGGAGACAGCATCGCAGCCGTTTGCGTCGTCAGCAAGGAAGAAGAAAGCGAGAACCCCGTGGTTCCCGAAGAAAATACGGAAACAGAAAACAACAATCAATAATCTAAACGAAAGAAGTTATGAAGAAAATTCTCATCGCACTGTCGCTCATCCTCTCCCTGACGATGGTCAGTGCACAGCCCAAGAACGCAGCAGATGCCCAGAAGGCCGTTGCCAAGGCTGAGGCAGCTGCAGCAGATGCAAAGAAGGCTACCAAACCGGCAACCTGGATCGCCGTCGCCAAGGCGTACATCGAGGCCTATGAACAGCCTTCCAAGAATATCCTCACGGGAACGCCCCAGAGTGAGGTGAAAATCTTCCTGAAAGATCAGAAGGTTCTCAGCACCAGCCAGAAACAATGCACCGAGGGCAACTACACCGTTGAATCCTACGCTGACAAGGATCTCTACTACAACGAAGCCGGCATCCTCGACTTCTACCTGGTGACCAAACCGGCCCTCGAAGGTGACATGCTGGCCAAGGCCATCGACGCACTCGAGAAGGCAAAGGCCGTTGACCCGAAAGACTCCAAGGCCAAAGACATCACCGCTATGATGGAAGACATCCATGGCAAGTATGCCAACGAAGCGCTCTCCGAGTACCTGGCCGGTGACTTCGCCAAGGCAGCTGGTCTTTTCAAGAAAGCCGCCGATTGCGCCGCCAACCCGCTCCTCGGCAAAGAGGACGCCCAGAACACCTACTACTGCGCCCTCGTATCGAACCTGGCCGGCAACAAGGAACAGGCCGTCGAGTATTACAAGAAGTGCCTCGACCTGGGTTTCTATCAGGACGGCAATACCTACTCCAACCTCGCCGACGTCTACCGTGCACTGGGTGACAACGACAACCGCAAGGCCATGCTGGAAGAAGGTTTCGTGAAGTTCCCTGAAAACAGCGGCATCCTGGTCGGCCTGATCAACCTCTACATGGAGACCAACGAGGATACGGCCAAGCTCTTCGACCTGCTGCACACCGCGCAGGGCATCGATCCGAAGAACGCCAGCCTCTACTATGCCGAGGCCGAGGTCTACAACAAACTGAAAGATCTGGAGAATGCCGAGAAGCTCTATCGCAAATCCTACGAAGTCGACAACAATTACCTCTATGGCATGTACGGTCTGGGCGCCCTCTATTACAACAACTTCGTCGACCTGCGCGAAAAAGCTTCCAACGAGCTGGACGATGCCAAGTACGCCGCCCTCGAGAAACAGATGGAAGAATCACTGCAGAAAGCCGTCGAGCCGTTCGAGATCGCTTTCGACAACGCCACGGATGCCGATCTGAAGACCGCTTGCGCCGAGCCGCTGAAGACCATCTGCTTCATCTTCCGCGAAGATCCGAAGTACATGGAGAAGTACAACAAGTACAACGATTATCTCAATGCCTTAAAAGGTGAATAGTTCCGACGCGCTGCCGCGCGGAAGGCAATGCAAGGACGCTTGGGAGCCGATGCTCTCAAGCGTTTTTTTTGCGGCGGCCAGGGCGAGGGCCGGGGTGTTGTTGTTGGCGCTCAGATGGCAGAGATACACGTTGCGCAGGCCCTCGTGCCGACTGCGGACCAGCAGCGAGGATGTCTGTTCGTTGGACAGGTGGCCATGTTGGGTCAGGATGCGTTCTTTCAGCTCTTTGGGGTACGGGCCGGTGATGAGCATGTCCACGTCGTAGTTCGATTCCACGACCAGGTGGTCGGCCAGACGCGCATAGCGTACCGCGTCGTCGGTCACTTCGCCCAGGTCCGTCATCACGGTGAAGCGCTCGCCGGAAAGCGTGAAATGATAGCCCACGGTCTGGGCGGCGTCGTGCGGCACGACAAAAGGCGTGATGCGGAGCCCGCCGTCCAGCACCATTTCCCGCCCCTCCTCCAGATAGCGTACGCAGCCCTTCAGCTTGCCTGCCGTACAGATATTGTGGCGCAGGGCCTGTTCGAGCGTCCGGGTAAGATACACGGGTTTGTGGTAGCGCTCCGTGAAAGTTCCCAGGCTGCGGATATGGTCGAAGTGGTCATGGGTCACGAAGACGGCATCGACCGATCCGAGGTCGATGCCGTGTTCGGCGAGCCGTTTCTTGATGGTGCGTGTCCCGACGCCGAGGTCGATGAGGAAGGACTGGCGGCCGTCGCTGAACCAGTAGCAGTTGCCGTTGCTTCCACTCGAAAGGCTCAGGAACCGGACCATCTTATTTGAGTCTGTGGATATACTTGATCTCCCGGGGCCGGAGGATGCCCTTCTCGGTAACGATGCCTGAAATCAGGGATGCCGGAGTGATGTCGAAAGCCGGGTTGTACACACGGACGTCCTTAGGGGCCATGCGCTTGCTGTAGTACATGTCTGTCACCTCGAAGGCCGGACGCTCCTCGATGATGATCTCGGCGCCGCTCCGGCACTCCAGGTCGATGGTGCTGGTGGGGCCAAAGACATAGAGCGGCACCTTGTAGTACTTGGCCACGATAGCCACGCTGTTGGTACCGATCTTGTTGGCCACGTCGCCGTTGGCGGCCACACGGTCACAACCCACGAACACATAGTCGATCTTTCCCTGCGACATGAGCGTTGCCGCCATGTTGTCGCAGATCAGCGTGGTATCGATGCCAGCCTTGGTCAGCTCGTAGGCCGTCAGGCGCGCTCCCTGCAGGAGCGGCCGGGTCTCGTCGCAATAGACGCGGGGCGAATAGCCCTGCTGCTGGGCCAGGTAGATGGGGCCCAGCGCCGTCCCGTAGCGCGAAACCGCCAGGTGACCCGCATTGCAATGGGTCAGGATGCCGCAGCCCGAACGGAGCAGCGAGAAGCCGTGCTCGCTGATGGCTTCGCACATCTCCACGTCCTCGGACTTGATGGCACGGGCCTCGTCGGTCAACGCATTGCGCATCGTCTCGATGGCGTGGCGTTCATCGGCCTCGTCGAGCGACTGTTTCGTCGCATAGAAACAGCGCTCCATCCGGTCGAGGGCCCACATCAGGTTGACGGCGGTGGGACGGGAAATATACAGGTAGTGCTTGACACGGAGGAATTCTTTCTCAAGGGCCTGCAGCGAACGGGTACGGAAACGGTTGACGCACATGGCCAGGCCGAAAGCGGCGGCAATGCCGATGGCCGGTGCGCCCCGTACCTTCATGCGGGTGATGGCATAGAAAATCTGCTCAGCGGTGGTCAGGTGCAGGAATCGCTCCTGGTTGGGCAGCTGCGACTGGTCGAGGATGACCACCTCGCGCCCGCTCGCGCTGAGTTCTACGGAATCATAAGGGAATACGCTCTTCACGGTCAGATGGCTGCTATGAGGTGGGTTAAGAGGGTCTGCATCTTTTCGGCGGCGGCATCGGCGGCCTGCAGCACGTCGTCACCGACGCTGGCCACGTTGTTGTCGTTGTCGAGATTCGACAGGTTGGAGATGACCGACACCCCGAAAACACGCATGCCGCAGTGACGGGCGACGATGACTTCGGGGACGGTGGACATGCCGACGGCGTCGGCGCCTATGGTCAAGTAAAAGCGCGATTCGGCCGGCGTTTCGAAGGAGGGCCCGGGATTGGCCAGGTAGATGCCCTTCTGGAGCTTGATCATCTCGTGGTCGGCGATCCGTTCCGCCTGTTTGATGAGATCCGGATCATACGTGACCGTCATGTCGATGAAGCGTTCGCCGAATTCGTCCATGTTGGGTCCGGTCAGAGGATTGGGCATGCGGCTGATATGGTCGCGGATGATCATCAGGTCGCCCGTAGCATAGCTGCGGTTGAGGCCGCCGGCGGCGTTGGTGACCAGCAGTGTCTTGACTCCCAGGGCGGCCAGGACACGGACCGGGAAGGTCACCTGTTCCATCGAATAGCCTTCGTAATAATGGAAACGTCCCTGCAGGACGAAGACCTGCCTGCCCGCGATGGTCCCGAAAACGAGGTTGCCTTCATGTCCCGGGGCCGTAGCCCGGGCGAAATGGGGTATTTCGGTATAAGGGACGATGGTGTCAATGGTCACCGCCGAAGCAACCTTTCCCAGTCCGCTGCCCAGCTCAAGGCCGATTTCCGGCTTGCTGCCGCCGATCTGTTCCCGGATGAAGGCTGCCGCTTCGTGGATTTTCCTGACGCGTTCGTCCATGTCTGTACCCTCTTCGTTTCGATTCAGCAATATTACTAAAAAAAAGGCAATTCTCCAATTTTTCACTACCTTTGCGAACAGACCATGAACCTGTTCCAGAAAATCAAGACCTGGTATTCCGCCCAGACCGACACGACGAAAGCCCTGCTGTGGATCGGCCTCGTCGCCGTCATCGGCATCCTCATCCGCTGGGACGCCGTTGTCGAAGGCATCAAGCACGGATTCAACTTCTATTCATCCAAATGAACCGGTTTCTCCGCTTGTCGTTCCTGCTGCTGACCTTGCCGCTTGCAATGGTTTCGCATGTTTTCGCGCAGGAAACGGTCATTTCGCAGGGGCAGCCGACGGAGATCGAGATGACAGCCGAAGAAGTGGCAGACCATCTGCTCGATTATGCCGCCACCTTCCTGGGCACGCCCTATCGCTACGGGGCGAACGGGCCGAAGCGCTTTGACTGCACGGGCTACACGCGCTACGTCTTCAAGCATTTCGGCTACAACAAGCTCAGCCGCTCCGCCAAGGACCAGGCAAAGGACGGACGCGAAGTGGATATCTCCGACTTCCACAACCTGCAGAAGGGCGATATCCTGCTGCTGGGCAGCCGGCGCAATCCGAAGGTTGTGGGGCACGTCGGTATCTTCATCGGCCTGGACACGCTGCACAACGATCCGAAATTCATCCACGCCTCCAACCACGGCGTGCGCTACAGCTCGATCTATACCGAATCCTACTACTCCAACCGTCTGCTCGGTGCCCGGCGCATCCTCCCCGATTTCGTGGACTACAACGTGGAATTCGACAGCACGGCCAGCTACGCGTTCAATCCGGAAGAGGGCGTACACATCGCGCCGGACAGCCTGGTGCTCTCCGACGCGGACCGGCGCATCGTGCTGTTCGAGAACGGGAAATGGGCGTACGTGGCGGCCGACGGAACCCTGTCGGTTCCGGATCAGGGCGGCCGGCTCATCTTGACGGGCGACGGCAACTGGGCTCCCGCCCGCGAAGCGAAAGTCGTCATTCCGGCGACGGCCCTGCTGCCCGATCCCAAGGATCTGGAACCGGACACCACGCCGGCGCAGAAACCTGCACCGAAGCCGGCCGTCACGCCGAAAGACACGACGCAGAAGGCCGTGGCCGCAGCCGATACGACGGGGCAGACGGCGCAGCCGGAAAAAGTCTATCATACGGTGGTCCAGGGCGACTCCCTCTACCGGATCGCCAGAAAATACGGCACGACCATCGACAAGATCTGCCAGTTCAACGGCATCACCCCCTCCACCATCCTCAAAGTCGGCCGCAAGCTGCGGGTGAAATAAGGATCAGCAGCTGATCCCCATGATGTAGTCGTTCATGTAGTAGCCGTTCCCGATGGGGAAATCGCCCTCGCGGAGAATGGAGAAACCCATGTGCTTATGGAAGTTCACGATGGGGTTGTAGCGGTTGACATGCAACTCGATGCGGCAGGGCCAGCCACAGGCGGCATCACGGACGAACTGGAATACATGTCCGACCATGTGGCGGCCGATTCCTTTCCCCTTGTACGCGGGAAGGAGATACATCTTCTGGAATTCAAACAGATAGGCGCCGTCTTCCTGCAGGCCGAGGGGCTGGATGGAGAAGTATGCGCAGGGCACTCCCTCCATGGAAGTGATGAAATAGACATGGCCGTCCTGCTCCATCTGCTTCTGCAGCGAGCGTTCGGAATACATCCAGTCCATCATGTATTCCATCTGCTCCGGGGAGAGGATCGTGCGGTAGGTATCGCGGAAGCATACGCCGGCCAACTCCCGGATGAGCGGAATGTCCTCCGGGGTGGCGCGACGGATGACCGGACCGGTCGGTTGCGTGCCTTCCATGGTCTTATTTGGAGAGCCGCTGCTTGAGGATCCCGAGGACGAACAGGGCGATGTTGGTCCAGTTGATCACGGGCTTTCCACCGCCGCCGGAAAAGAAAGTGCTGACCCGTTGCGAGACCTGGCTTTGCCGGATCTGTCGTTGCACCATGCGCAGGGAAGCCTCCAGCTCATCATAGGTCTGGATGTTCGAAAAACCTTTATTGCTTGTCATCTTCAAAAAACACTTTTACGAACAGTTTGACGAAGGTGTCGCGGAAAAGGCGCTTGCGGAGGGATAACAGCACGACAAGAATGATCAGGAACAGGACGCAGACAATGGAACTGGCTATTGCCAGCGAGCCGGTCAGTTCGCCAATCCACTGGATCAGCACCACGCTCAGCAGGCCGAGCACGATGATCATCAAGCCGACCAGCAGCAAAGCTGTGGCTACCCTTCCCAACGCCAGGGAGAATCCTTTCGTGGCAAGCAGTTTCAGTTCGTCGATCCGGAGGTCGACATAGTCTTTGACCTCGCTCATTGTTGCTGCTTGACGGCTTCTTCTACGGTCTCGACGGCAGCCTTGGCAGAAGCTTTCGCTTTGTCCTTGAATTCTTCAAAGGCATTGCCCAGCTGGTCCATGCCGGCAGCGGCCTTGTCTTTGAGCTCAGCCACGGTCTCCTGTCCTTTTTCGGAGGTAAGCAACCAGGCGACGGCTGCACCTGCGGCAGCGCCCGCCAGAAATGAAAAGAAATTGTTTGCACTCATAGCTAGATGTATTATGCGGTTATTGTACTTTCGTGAAATAGCAGCCTGTCTCGCGGGATATCTGCATGTCTCCAACCTGCTCATAGACATGATTCCGGTCCTTGTGGAACGGATAGAGCAGATTCTCGCCATAGGGCTGGGAAATCATGGCCACCGGATCGCCCGCCGCGTCCAGAAGCAAGGTCCAGACCGTCTCGAAGGAAGGCTCCTCGGCGGAGAAGTATTTGTAGATGCCCAGTTCATCGTAAGCCCCGTTGCGTGCGCCGACACTCACCGTCCCGTCATCGCGGAAGATCAGGCGCCGTCCGTGCCGTTCCCGCCACTCGCCGAAGATCCAGGGATTCGCAAGACGAAGTTCCTGTTCCCGGATCATTTCAATGCAGGCCAGCTCCTCGTCCGACAGGACCTTGCCCGCTTTCTCCTGGAGGATGTCCTTGCGCAGCTGCTGCAGTTCCTCCATGCTCTTGCCCCGCAGGTCAGCAGGTTCGGTAATGGGAACCTTGCCGCGGGAACAACCTTCCAGCAATAAGAAGGAAAACAGGCACAGGCAGACAAGCCGGTAGAAAGAGAAACGCATGTCCATATTATTTAATTGTGCAAGATAATAAAAATCTCTTGATTTTGTATATTTGCATAGTAAATACATCTGTCGATGAAGAAAAGAATCACCGCCCTGCTCATTCTTGCCTTTGCGCTGGCCATCCCCGCCTTCGCCGTTTTCAACGAACGCAATTTCTCCAAGACGCTGAGCATCCTCCGCTCGGAACTCCAGCAGGAAATCCTGAAGATGGACATGATGCGCGAACGGCTGGAAAGCAACAATGAACGCCAGCACGAGCAGCTGGTCGAAATGACAAGGAAGTGCAACGAGCTGGCACTGATCCTTTACTCGCAGCGACAGGACTACACCTTCGACCTGACCTACGCACTCGAAGAGGTGACCCGGCAATACAACGATTTCGAGAAGCAGCGTGTCCCCTACGACGAGATCCTGGATCACATGAACCTCGAGATCGAACGCTATGAGCACCTGGCCGAAGCGCTGCGCCGCCTGCCACCCGTCCTCGACAAGATCGATGCCGTCCCCGATTCCCTGTCTGCCGTGATGGATTCCATCCTGGTACATGAAGCGACGCATCACCACGAAGACGACTTTGATTTCGTCGGCAACAAACTTCCCCACGAAGCGCAGCTGATCGAGCAGTTCGGTGAAATGACGGAAACGGAACATGATGACTTCTTTCTGGATGAACAGGGACAGGCTGACCGCGATTCCTGCCTGGCCTACACGCTTACGCTACTGTATTTATACAAGGATTCCCGCAACAAGGTCGCGATGGACAGCGACCATTATGAAGGGATGCACAAGCGGCTGGAGGAGAGTTACAATTATGCACGCTCCCGTTACCAGCTCATCCAGCGGGGCATCTTCATCGACGGGCAGGACAACTATCTCAAGGTGCTGCGCAGCCTTCCCCACTATGCGCGCATGTCTATTCAGGACGCAGGACGGAAATATGGAATAGACAGCGATATCCCTGCCTTCCGGCAAAGCGAGTGGCGCGGTCCGCTGGTGACGATGTTCGTCATTTTCATCCTGGGATACATCGCCCTGACCACCCTGCTGAGCAAATGGATCATCCGGCTGCTCAGCAAGAAAGATCCCCGATTCCAGACTGAGGAATTCGAGCTTCGCAGGCCGTTGATCACCCTGCTCTACGGCGTGCTGCTGTTTGCCCTGTCCGTGATGGTCGCCATGCTGGCGGTCCATCATAATTTCATCCAGATGGCATCCGGACTGCTGCTGGTCTATGCCTGGCTGGTGGTCGCCATCCTGGCATCGCTGCTGATCCGCATTCCTGCCACCAACATCCGCAAGATCTGGAAGCTCTACCTTCCGGTCGTACTGATGGGGCTGATCGTCATCACGTTCCGTATCATCTTCATTCCCAACAGGCTGGCCAACCTCATCTTTCCGCCCCTCATCCTGGGCTTCACCATCTGGCAATACGTCATCTGCCGGAAGGCACGCAACGACAAGGAGGCACGCAGCGACATGATCTATGCATGGATCACTTTCGCGATCATGCTGATCACGACGGTGACGGCACTTTTGGGATACGTGCTCCTGAGTATCCAGTTCTTCATCTGGTGGGTCTTCCAGCTCGCTGCCATCGAGACCATCACGGCCGTGTCCGTCCTGCTCGACCGCTATGACAAGAAATACATCGTCAAGCGCAAGCTCGAATACAAGAAGACGCATACCATCTACGAACCGGACCGGAAAGATGCCTATATCGCCGTGACCTGGATCTTTGACTTCATCAAGATGGCATTGATCCCGGTCGCTGCCATCCTGTCGTTCCCGATGTGCCTCTGGCTGGCGGCCGACGTGTTCGACATGTCAGAAATCAGCAGGTCCCTCTTCTTCGAGCCTTTCCTGAACATCGTCGACAAGAAGGCGGAGGTCATCCTTCATCTGTCGCTCTTCAAGCTCGTGGTGGCCTGCGCCCTGTACTTCCTGTTCAAATACCTGAACTACGTCATCAAAGCCTTCTACCGCCGGTACCGTTTCACCAAGCTGGCCGCACAGGAAGGAAAGACGCAGATCAAGGACAACGAGATCAACTTCACCCTGGCCAACAATGTCATCGGCATCCTGGTCTGGGGTACCTATATCGTCATCCTCCTCATCATGTTCAAGATTCCGATCGGCACCCTGTCGCTGATCGCGACCGGCCTGGCCGCCGGCCTGGGCCTGGCGATGAAAGACATCCTCAACAACTTCATCTACGGCATCCAGCTGATGAGCGGGCGCCTGCGTGTGGGCGACTATATCGAATGCGACGGCATCCGGGGCAGGGTGACGGCCATCAACTACCAGACCACGCAGGTCCAGGCCATGGACGATACCATGATCGCCTTCACGAATGCTTCGCTGTTCAACAAGTACTTCAAGAACCTGACGCGTGGCAGCGACTATGAATACACGAAGGTCGTCGTCGGCGTCAGCTACGGGACGGACATTGAAAAGGTACGCTCCCTGCTGCTGGAGGCGTCCCAGAAACTGATGGGCAAGGATAAGTACGGACGGAGCATCGTGGATCCCAAACGGGGCATCTCCGTGGGACTGGACGAATTCAGCGACAGCAGCATCGACATCGCGATGAAGCAGTACGTGCTGGTGGAGGAACGCTTCGGCTACATGGCCCGTGCCAAGGAGATGATCTACAACACGCTCAACGAGAACGGAATCTCCATCCCGTTCCCGCAGCGCGACGTGCATATCATATCAGAGGAACAACAGTAAGCCGTTTGAGAATAGCTGGACAAAGGCCATAGAAGGAAATATATACCACAAGGACATTAAGAGATAATTGCCATGATGAGAGAAGAAACGGTCTTCGGACCGATCCACAGCCGCCGCCTGGGAAGCTCGCTCGGCATCAACCTGCTGCCGACCCGGGGCAAGATCTGCAATTTCGACTGCATCTACTGTGAATGCGGCTGGAACCGCGACGGACGCGACGATACCGTGCTTCCGACGGCCGCCAAGGTCCGTTCCGACCTGGAAGACAAGCTGACGGAACTGATGCTCGAGGGAACGCGCATCGATTCCATCACTTTCTCCGGCGACGGCGAGCCGACCCTCAATCCCGAATTCCCCCGCATTATCGACGACACGCTCTTCCTGCGCGATGCCTACTGTCCCGATGCCAAAGTGTCGGTGCTCTCCAATGCCACCCGCGTCCACGTGCCGGAAGTCTTTGCGGCGCTCTGCAAGGTGGACAACCCCATCCTGAAGATCGATGCCCCTACCGACGCCCTCGTAGCGAAAATCAACCAGCCTGCGCCCGGCTATTCGCTGGAACGCGTCATCGACGCGCTCGCCCGCTTCGACGGCCAGTTCATCCTCCAGACCATGTTTCTCAAGAGCCCGGATTTCGACTCCTCCACGCCCGAGGTGCTGAAGGGCTGGATGGACATCGTCCGTCACCTCAAGCCCCGCAAGATCATGGTCTACACCATCGACCGCCCCACGCCGCAAAAAGGCCTGGAAGCATTTACCGTCGAGCAGATGCGCCAGTTTGTCCAGCCCTTGATCGACGAGGGTTTCCACATTGATATCAAAGGCAAAGAATAAAATTCGATAGACATGATCCGTATTGAAAAAGAAGCCGCCCGCTGCCTCCTGTGCGAGAATGCACCCTGCAGCGCTGCCTGCAGGAAAGCAGACCCTGCCCGCGCCATCCGCGCCATCCGATTTGAAAATGCCGGCGTGGCCGGCCACTGGCTCGCCGGAGCGACACCGGAAGAGCTGGAAGCCGCAGAGAAAGCCTGCATCCATTACGACATGCCTATCCGTTTCCGGGAACTTGCTGCCGCGCTGCCCAAGCCCGCAGCCATGGACAAGCTGCCCTCCTTAGCCATCGATTTCTGCGGCATCCATTGCGAAAATCCCTTTTTCCTGGCGTCCTCTGCCGTCAGCACCAATTATGAAATGGTCGCCTCAGCGCTGGAAGCCGGATGGGGCGGCGTGTTCTACAAGACCATCTGCACCGAGGATATTCATGAAGTATCTCCGCGTTTCGATGCCGTCCGCAACGAACATGAGTCGTTCATAGGCTTCCGCAACATGGAGCAGCTTTCCGAAAATTCCGTGAGTCTCGACCTCGACATTATGCGGCGCCTGAAAAAGAACTATCCGACGAAAGTGGTGATTGCGTCAATCATGGGAACGGACGAAGCCGACTGGATCAAACTTGCCCGGGAGGTTGAAAAGGTCGGTGTCGATGCCGTTGAGCTCAATTTCTCCTGTCCGCAGATGCGCATGGCCGGCATGGGCAGCGACGTGGGAAGAAACCCCGAACTGGTATCCACGTATACAGACTATGTCAAACGGAACGTCTCGATCCCGGTCATCGCCAAGATGACGCCCAACCTGGCAGCCATGACGAATGTGGCATTTGCAGCCCACTTGGCCGGCGCTGACGGCATCTCCGCCATCAACACCATCAAGTCAGTGACGCTCAACAACCGCTCGGCCGTCAGTATGCAAAAGACCATCTCGGGCTACTCGGGCCGGGCCGTCAAGCCCATCGCCCTGCGCTTCATCCTGGAAATAGCCAACAACCCGCTGCGGAAAAAACTGGAACTGAGCGGAATCGGCGGTATCGAAAGCTGGTGGGATGCCCTCGATTTCATCCGGCTGGGCTGCGCCAACGTCCAGGTCTGCACGGCCGTGATGCAATACGGCCAGCGTATCATCGACGACCTGAAACTCGGCTTGCAGAACTATATGCTGGAAAAAGGGGTTACGCAGTTGAAAGATCTGGTCGGCACGGAAATCCATCATTTCGTGACGCCTGCCGAACTCGACCGGGACACCATCGTCTTTCCGAAATTCCATCTGGATAAATGCATCGGCTGCGGCCGCTGCCACATTTCCTGCCAGGACGGCGGACACCAGGCCATCATTTTCGGCGAGGACCGTCGCCCGCGCCTGAACGGGGCCAAATGCGTAGGCTGTCACCTGTGCCTGCTCATCTGTCCGACCGGCGCCATCGACGCCGCCAAGCGGATTCCCAAGCCCAAGTCCCGGTAAGGGCGGTTATCCTATTCGGCAAAACCAGGCTTGCAGGAACTTCACCCGCTCATAGAGCGTCGGGTGAGAGTACTCGACGAAGACGACGACGGGATGCGGGGTAAGATTGGCGAGGGACTTGGCACTCATTTTCTTGAGGGCGGAGGCCTCGGCGGGGCCCATGCCATGGGCGGCGGCGAAGGCGTCGGCCTGGCGCTCGTGACGGCGGGAGACGATGTTTGTCAGGATATCCAGCACCAGAGATATCGGCGTGTAGATCAGCGAGAAGACTGCCAGGTTCACATGGAAGGACGCCGCTCCGCAGCCTGCCGCCGCAGCCAGTGCCTCATTCCCGATAAACAGACTGAACAGCCAGAACATCAGCAGATTCGTAGCAAACCCTTCCAGGAGTGAAAGGATGATGTGGCGGTGCTTGTAGTGCCCGATCTCGTGGGCCAGCACGCTGACGATCTCTTCCGTCGAGAGTTGCTCCATCAGCGTATCGTAGAGCACCACGCGCTTCCGGCGGCCGAAGCCCGTGAAATAGGCGTTCGACTTGCTGCTGCGCTTCGACGAGTCGATGACGAAGATATTGTCGAGCTTGAAATCCACGCGGGCCGCGAACGCTTCGATGGCTGAGCGCAGCTCCCCTTCTGGTAGCGGCATCTGCTTGTTGAAGAGCGGCACGATGAGCTGCGAATAGAAATACTGCATGAACAGCGAGAAGAGCGATACGGCGCCCCAGGCCAGCAGCCAGAACCAGCGCGGCGTCAAGGTATAGATCCAGGCACAGAGCGCCAGGACCGCGCCCATGATCACCAGGCTCGTCAGCAGGCTTTTCACCGCATCGGTCGCAAACAATTTCGGCGTCGTACGGTTGAAACCGTAGCGCTGCTCGATCACGAAGGTCCGGTAGATGTCGAAAGGCAGTGAGATGACCCAGGAAATCAGGAAGAAAATCCCCCAGAAAACGAGCGCCTGCACTACCGGGGAAGCGCTGGCGGAGCGCGCAATGCTGTCGAACACGGCAAAGCCGCCGAACGCAAAGATGCCGAGCGTAACCAGTGTGCTTACTGCGCCGGAAATCAGCGAGAACTTGCGGTTCGTCATCGCATAGGCCTGCTGCTTGCGGTAGCGCTCTTCGTCATACAAATCCGCCAGCAAGGCGGGGACCGGCTGCCGGGAAGCCTGTATGTTGAGCAGGGTCAGGATCGTGGACCAGACATATTCGGCCACGACGATGACGATGACCAGCCAGAACAGCGACTCGGAACTCATGCCTGATTCTTCGGACGTAACTGGGGATAGTGATCGTCGATGGCGAGGGGATGGCCCTCCTTGTCGAGGAAGCAATGCAGTGACCAGCCTTCAAAGACCTCGACGCCTTTGCAGCGCATCTTATAGCCGAGCTTGAGTTTGAATGTCGTCATCGAATTGACAAACACCTCTATTTCCAGCACATCGTCGAAAGTGGTGGTATGCATGAACTTGCCCTCAACCCCGATGACCGGCGAGATGACGCCGTCAGCCTCGATCTTCGCATAGCTGGCGCCGACGGTGTCGAGATAGGCGATACGGGCCTCTTCCATGAAACGGATATAATTGGAGTGATGTGTGACACCCATCCGGTCGGTCTCGTAGTAATTGATTTTGTGGCGATAGACGAACATTTCTTTTTCTTTTTTGCCCTGCAAATGTACGAAACTGTTTTGAAAAGATTAACGCATCTATAAAAACGGATCCGCGGAATTATCAGATGGGATAGGTGTCGGTGTATTTTGGGGTAGGTCGAACGGAAGGGCCGGGACCTACATCACCCTATGCTCTGTGAAGCCAGTTTGCGGGATAGGTCTGGCACTATTCATTCGACCTACCCCAAAACTTAGCAGGACCAACCCCGACATCACATTCGCCCATCGGGCATGGCTACTTCATGAACGATTACATCATGGGAATCATCTGCTGATCAGATCGACAGGACCGTCAGGACGTTGATCAGTTCCGGATCGATGGGCTTGTCGATCTTGACGGCCTTGCTGATGGGGACGTAGACGATCTGGTCGTTCTTGATGCCGATCATGATGTTGCGCTGGCCTTCCTTGAGGGCCTCGACGGCCGCAACGCCCAGGCGCGAGGCCAGGATACGGTCGTAGGCCGAAGGACGTCCGCCCCGCTGGAGATGGCCCAGGATCGTTACCCGCACATCGAATTCGGGATACTCTTTCCGGACACGTTCTGCATAGTGCATCGCGCCGCCTGTGCCATCCTTGTGGCTTTCCGACACGATGACGATGGAGCTGTTCTTGCTCTTGCGGATGCCGCGCCCGATGAACTGGGCGAGCTGGTCGATGTCGGTGCGGTCTTCCGGAATGATGGCGGCTTCGGCACCGGCGGCGATGGCGCTGTTCTGCGCCAGGAAGCCGGCGTCGCGGCCCATCACTTCCACGAAGAAGATGCGGTCGTGCGAGGTGGCGGTGTCGCGGATCTTGTCGACGCAGTCGACGATAGTGTTGAGCGCCGTGTCGTAGCCTATGGTCGAGTCGGTGCCATAGAGATCGTTGTCGATGGTGCCGGGCAGGCCGATGACCGTGACGTCGTGCTCACGGGCCAGTTCCTCCGCTCCGGAGAGCGAGCCGTTGCCGCCGATGACGATCAGCGCGCCGATATGATACTTTTTCAGGGTCTCATAGGCCTTGTTGCGCCCTTCCACCGTACGGAATTCATCGCTGCGGGCTGTCTTGAGGATGGTGCCGCCGCGCTGGATGGTGTTGCTCACAGATTCGCTGGTGAACTCCTTGATCTCGCCGTTGATGAGTCCCTCCCACCCCCGGTAGATGCCGTAGACTTTCAGGCCTTCGAAGATGGCGGCACGGGTGACCGCGCGGATGGCCGCATTCATGCCCGGGGAGTCACCGCCGGACGTCAATATACCAATCGACATAATTTCTTTTTTCATAATGTTATGCTTTATCGTATCGTTCAATATAGGCTTCCATCAGTTCTTTCATGCGATCCTGCAGCAACTGTGTCTTTTCCTGGATCGATTCTGCATCCATCCCGCCTCCCGGTTCGAAACGGAAAGGCGGTGCGATGATCAGGTGGTTGCTGTGATACTTCCGCGCAGGCCCGTCCTGATAGATCATGACGATCGGAACATTGGCTATCGCTGCCAGCATGGCAACGCCAGGATGGAAAGGAAGTTGCTTGCGGTGTTCCCCGTGACGGCCTTCGGGATAGATGACGATATGCTCACGGTCCTTGTGGAGCACTTCCAGCGAATCGTGGATCCAGCTCGTGTCGGCATGCTCCCGGTCGATGGGGATGCAGCCCGAATGGCGCAGCAGGAAGCCGAAGCCGCGCTGCTCAAAACGGTCCTTGGCGGCCAGGGTATGGACGGGAAACTTATACAGGGCGGTATTGATGATCCCGCCGTCCACATGACCGGTGTGATTGGCCACGATGATGGAAGGTTCGGCGAGGATCTCGTCCTTCCGGTCGGGATCGAGATAATGGACCTTCGGATTGAAAAGGATGCGCGTCAGCAGGGCGAGCGGCGGATTGAGTTTAGTATCGGAAACCATCGCAGTTTTTCTATTCCAATTCGTAAAGATATGAATAAATGAACGGAAATGCAAACCCGGGAATCCAAGGTTTTTTTCTCCGTTCAAATGTTTGTCCGACTGTCCGCGGCGAGTATCGGTTCGGAGTTTTTTATTTACCTTCGTAGTATCAGAATCAAGCAACTCATGAAGCGACTCCTTCCCTCCCTTTCTATTTTGGCCCTCGTCCTTCTGGCCGTTTCGTGCGGTCCGAAGTGGCAGGCCGGACAAGCCGACGGCTACCAGCTCATCACCCAGCGCGACGGTGCGACCCTCGGCTACGTTTCCGCACCGATCCTCGAGAAGAACGGCTATGCTTTCAAGGACCTCAACCGCAACGGGGTCCTCGACGTCTACGAAGACTGGCGCAAACCGGCCGCCGAACGTGCCCGTGACCTGGCCTCCCAGCTTTCCATCGAGGAAATCGCCGGCCTGATGCTCTACAGCAGCCACCAGGCCGTTCCCGCGCCCGAGCTGACCGAAGCGCAGCAGAAATTCCTGGGTGAAGACAACCTGCGCCATGTGCTGGTGACCACGGTCGCCAGTCCGGAAGTCGCAGCACGCTGGAACAACAACGTCCAGGCCTTTGTGGAAGGACTGGGACACGGCATTCCGGCCAACAACAGCTCGGATCCCCGCAACGAGACGGCCGTGACGGCCGAATACAACGCAGGTGCCGGCGGCCAGATCTCCCTCTGGCCCACTCCGCTGGGACTGGCGGCCACCTTCGATCCGGCCCTCGTCCGCCGTTTCGGAGACATCGCTTCGAAAGAATACCGGGCCCTGGGCATCGCAACGGCTCTCAGCCCGCAGATCGACCTGGCCACCGAACCGCGCTGGAACCGTTTTGTCGGCACCTTCGGTGAGGATCCCGACCTGGATACCGACATGGCCCGGGCCTATGTGGACGGCTTCCAGACCACGGAAGGGACGCGTGACGGATGGGGTGGCGAGAGCGTCAACGCCATGGTCAAGCACTGGCCCTCCGGTGGCCCCGAAGAAGGCGGTCGCGACGCACATTTCAATTATGGAAAATATGCCGTGTATCCCGGCGGCGATTTCGCCGACCATCTCCGGGCCTTCGTAGAAGGCGCCTTCCGCCTCGACGGCCGGACAGGCTCGGCCACCGCGGTCATGCCCTATTATACCATTTCTACCGGAATCGATCCGTCGGGAAAGAATGCCGGCAACAGCTACAGTGAATATATCATCGGCCAGCTCCTGCGCGACCGGTACCGGTTCGACGGTGTGGTCTGCACCGACTGGGGCATCACCCATGATAACGCCAGCATCGAGTCGTTCGACGGCAAATGCTGGGGCATGGAGACCCTGACGGTTCCCGAACGGCACTACGCCGTCATCAAGGCCGGCGTCGACCAGTTCGGCGGAAACAATGACAAGGGGCCCGTGCTGGAGGCCTACCGGATGTGGTCGGAAGCAGACGGCGAGGAAAGCGCCCGCGCGCGTTTCGAGCAATCGGCCGTCCGTCTGCTCATGAACATCTTCCGCACCGGGCTCTTCGAGAATCCGTATGTGGACCCGGCTGCCGCCACGGCCACTGTGGGCAAGCCGGAATTCATGCAGGAAGGCTATGACGCCCAGCTGAAATCCGTGGTCATGCTGAAGAATCACGGGAACGTCCTGCCGCAGATTCCGGGACAAGCCCGGAATGACGGGAAGGAAGGCCGGATCAGGGTGTATGTTCCCAAGCGGCACTATCCCGCGTTTGCCGGACGTTTCGGCATCTTCGGCGCACATCCCGATTACTGGGATTATCCGATCGACCGGAAACTGGTCGAACAGTATTATGAATGGGTAGACAGCCCGGCTGAAGCCGACTTCGCCCTCGTGATGATCCAGGAGCCGTACAGCGGCACGGGCTACGACGTGAAAGACCGCGCAAAAGGCGGCAACGGCTACGTGCCCATCAGTCTGCAGTATCTCCCCTACACCGCCACTTATGCCCGTGCCGAGTCCATCGGCGGCGGCGACCCCAAAGAGAACTTCACGAACCGTTCGTACCGGGGAAAGACCGTCATGACCGACAATATCGACGACCTGAACACGGTCATCGCCACCCGCAAGGCCATGGGCGGCAAGCCGGTGGTGGTGGTCATCTCCGCCACGCGGCCCTTCGTCCCGGCCGAATTCGAACCGTTCGCCGACGCCATCCTGACAGGCTTCGGCGTCCAGCACCAGGCTATCCTCGACCTGGTCAGCGGCGCGGCAGAGCCCTCCGGCCTGCTGCCGATGCAGCTGCCCGCCAACATGCGGACCGTCGAAGAGCAGTGTGAAGACAAGCCGCACGACATGCGCTGCCACGTCGATACCGACGGCCACGCCTATGACTTTGGCTACGGCCTTGGCTGGAACGGCGTCATCAACGATGAAAGAACACAGAAATACAAGAAATAGAAATACAAGAAAATCCATGAAAAAGACCCTTCTCCTGGCAGTCCTGCTCGTCTGCGCACTGCCCATGTCGGCACAATGGTTCCGGCAACCCACGCCCAACGATACGCTGCAGTCCGTCCGCGTACTTGACGACGGCATCGTCCTGTTCCAGATCTATGCCCCGCAGGCACAGAGCGTCGCCGTGACCGGCGACCTGCCCTGGGACAAGCCCGTCAAATTCGAAAAGAATGCCGACGGCGTCTGGCAGGGATACTGCGAGGGCCTCGGGGACGGCTGCTTCCGCTACAGTTTCCTGGTGGACGGAGTCCGCGTCCAGGACCCCAAGGCGCCGCTTTCCGCCGAACAGGCTTCCGTCCTGACGAAGGGCGAAAGCTACGTGAAGGACGTGCCGCATGGGGCCATGGCCCAGCGCTGGTACTGGTCTTCCACCCTGAACTGCCAGCGCCGCATGCATGTCTGGACGCCTGCCGGTTATGAAAAATCATCGGAAGCCCTTCCCGTCCTCTACCTGATCCACGGCGGTGGCGACAATGACGCCTCCTGGCCGGGCGTGGGCGCTGCTGGCTGGATCCTCGACAATCTCCTGGCAGAAGGCAAGATCGTCCCGATGATCGTGGTCATGCCCAACGGAACGATCGAGGCCGGTGACATGATGGGCGAGGTTCCGCTTTTTGCCGAAGATATGGTCCACAGCATCATCCCCTTCGTCGAAGCCAACTACCGCGTGCTGGCCGACCAGGACCACCGCGCCATGGCCGGCCTGTCGATGGGCGGCATGGAGACCATCGAGACGGCCTTCCTGCATCCCGAACTCTTCCGCCAGGTCTGGGTCCTGAGCTCCAGTTTCTCCCCCGGCAAGCAGAAGGAATATGTGGACCGCATCCAACTGAAGAAGATCGCTCCCGCCCTGAACCGCAATTTCAAGGACCTGGTCTTCACCCAGGGCGGCCCGGCCGACATCGCCTACAAGAATTGCCATGAAGCGCTCGGCTACCTGAAGGAAGCCGGCGTCAAATATGACTATATGGAAAATGCACAGGCCGGCCACAGCTGGACCACCTGGCGCGCCGACCTGACCAGGCTCGCTCCCACCCTGTTCCGATAATCAATTTAAAATCAAACACATATCATGAAAAAAATCTTCTTCCTGATTGCAACGTGCCTGCTGGCCTTCGCCTGCAGCACGCCGCAGACTCTGCAGGAAAAACTCACGGCGCATGACGCCGAGATCGACGCCGTCATCGCACAGATGACCCTCGAGGAAAAAGTGGAAATGCTGCACAGCAAGACCAACATGTCCTCCGCCGGCGTGGAGCGCCTGGGCATCGCCGACATGAACTATGCCGACGGTCCTTTCGGCATCCGCGAAGAAGGCCAGCCCAACGGCTTCATGAGCGCCGGCTGGACCCTCGACTCGGCCACCTACTTCCCCACCGGTTCCGCCCTGGCGGCCACCTGGAGTGAAGACCTCGCCTACAAGTACGGCACCGGCATGGGCAAGGAAGCCCGGCTCCGCGGCAAGGACGTCATCCTCGGCCCGGCCGTGAACATCCAGCGCCTGCCCGTGGGCGGACGTACCTACGAGTACCTGAGCGAAGACCCGATCCTGTCGGCCGCCCTCGCACTCTTCTATACGAAAGGCGTCCAGGACGAGGGAACGGCCGTTTGTATCAAGCACTTCGCCGTCAATAACCAGGAGACCAACCGCGGCAGCGTCGATGTCAAGATCGACGAACGCACCCTTCGGGAGATCTATCTCAAGCCCTTTGAGCGCGCCATCATCGAAGGCGGCGCCATGAGCGTGATGCCGGCCTACAACAAGGTCAACGGCGACTATTGCTCCGAGAACGAACACCTGCTCAACGAGATCCTCCGCGGCGAATGGGGCTTCAAGGGCATGACCGTCTCCGACTGGGGCGGTACGCACAGCACCATGGGTGCCATGCTCCACGGCCTCAACGTCCAGATGACGGGTTCCAATTACCTGGGCCAGCCGGTCATCGATTCCATCGCCACCGGCGCACTGACGGAAGACCTCGTCGATGAGAAAGTCCGCCAGATCCTCCGTGTCCGTTACGCCATCGAGCCCGTTCCGGCTGACGTGGCCAACAAGGTCATGACCTCACAGCCCGAATCCCAGCGCATCGCCCGCGAAGTGGCGGAGAAGTCCATCGTCCTGCTCAAGAACGAAGGCGTCCTCCCCATCAAGGCTGAGGTGAAGAAGATTGCCGTCATCGGCCAGAATGCCGTCCTGAAGACGCAGAGCGGCGGCATGGGTGCCGGTGTCAAGGCCCTTTATGAAGTCACGCCGCTGGAAGGCATCACCCGCCGTGCCGCAGAGGCCGGCATCGAGGTTTCCTATGCGCCCGGTTACAAGAACTTCCCGGGCCGCCGCTGGGGACCGGCTCCCGCTGAGCCCAACCCGCTGGAAGCAGCCGCCATCGACGAACCGGCCGATCCGGCCCTTCTGGCTGAGGCGGTCGCCCTGGCCAAAGATGCCGACCTCGTCCTCTTCTTCGGCGGTACCAACAAGAGCATCGAGACCGAAGGCTCCGACCGCAAGGACATCAAGCTCCCCTGCGGGCAGGAAGCCCTCGTACAGGCCCTCTACGAAGCCAATCCGAATCTGGCCACCGTGCTGATCTCCGGCGGTCCGACCGACCTGCAGGTGCTTGAACCCGCTTCGCCGGCCATCGTCCAGGGCTGGTGGAACGGCACGGAAGGCGGCACGGCGCTGGCCGAAGTGCTCTTCGGCGACATCGCCCCTTCGGGCAAGCTGCCTTTCACCTTCCCCGTCAAACTGGAAGACTCGCCGGCGTATGCCATGGGCAATTTCCCGGGCAACAACACCGGTGCCGACCTCTTCACCCTGATGTTCCGTCCGGACGTCATCAAGATGAGCCCGGAAGAGCGCCAGGCGCTGATCGAATCGCTTCCGAAACCGGTATCCGAATACACGGAGCGCTTCTACGTGGGTTACCGCTGGTTCGACACCAAGGCGGTCAAGCCCATGTACGCCTTCGGTCACGGCCTCTCCTACGTCGATTTCAACTATAGCGACATCAAGGCTTCCGCAGGCGGCAACAAAGTGAAAGTCACGTTCCAGCTGACCAACGAAGGCAAGATGCCGGCCGACGAAGTCGTACAGCTGTACGTGCATCGCATCGATTCCTCCGTCGAATGGCCCGAAAAGGAGCTTAAGGCATTCCAGCGCGTCAGCCTGCGTCCCGGCGAGAGCAAGAAAGTCACGCTGGAGATTCCGTTCGAAGACCTGCGCTACTGGAACGAAGCCACGAACGCCTGGGATCTCGAGCACGGCAAGCTGCAGCTGCTGCTGGGTGCCGCATCCGACGACATCCGCCAGAAGGCAGAAGTAACGATTTAAAATTCTTTATCCATTCATATCATGAAAAAAATCCTTATCCTTTTCGCTACGTGCCTGCTCGCAGTCAGCGCGCTGCACGCCCAGGAACTGACCAACTTCGCCTTCGGCGGTCAGAAACCCATCATCTCTCCCGAGCTCACGCAGGACAGCGTGACCTTCCGTCTCAAGGCCGACTATGCCACCGTCGTGAAACTCAGCGGTTCCTGGCTGCCCAACCCCTGGACGGGCACCATCGACATGACCCGCGGCGAGAACAATGTCTGGTCGGTGACCGTTCCGCTCCCCGCTCCGGAAATCTACACCTACTACTTCCTGGTCGACGGCGTGGCTGTCAATGACCCGCAGAACGTACTCGTCCAGCGCGACGGTACCCGTTACCTGCCGATGCTGCTGGTCCCGGGCGAGCGCACCGAGAACTACGGCGAAGCCCACCAGCATGGCACCGTGAGCCATCCCTGGTACCACAGCAACATCCTGGGCATGGACCGTCGTCTGACCGTCTACACGCCTTACGGCTACGAGAACAACCCCAAGAAGAAATATCCGGTCCTTTACCTGCTGCACGGCGCCGGTGGTGATGAGGAAGCGTGGATCTCGATGGGCCGCACCGCCCAGATCCTCGACAACCTGATCGAGAAGGGCCTGGCAGAGCCGATGATCGTGGTCATGCCGAACGGCAACGCCAACCAGGCTGCCGCCCGCACCCTCAACATCCCGGAGAAGCCCATGGGCAACCGCTGGGACCGCGAGGCCTTCGCGAAGATGAGCGAAGCCGAGCGTGACCTCGTCATGAACGGCTACGTGCGGAGCCTCTGCACGGAAATCGTTCCGTTCATCGAGAAGAACTTCCGCGCGATTCCGAAACCGGCATCCCGCGCCATCGCCGGCCTGTCGATGGGTGGCGGCCACACCATCTCCGCTTCCATCCTCTATCCGGAGCTCTTCGACTACATCTGCCCGCTCTCCGCTGCCGGCAGTGCTACGCCTGAGCAGATCGCAGCCCTCAAGAAGGCTGGCGTGAAGCTGTACTTCCTGGCCTGCGGCAACACGGACTTCCTGTTCCAGGGTGCCGAAGAGATGCACGCCAAACTCACCGAGCAGGGCCTCGACCACGTGTACTTCGTCTCCGACGGCGGCCACGTCTGGTCGAACTGGCGTCTGTACCTCAACACGTTTGCGCAGCTGCTGTTCAAGTAGTCCTCATCCCCGACCTGATCGGGGAACCGTCATGCCGGACCCGATCCGGCATCTCACACCTCCCGTCCTCAATTTCTGCCTGAAATGAGGACGGGAGTCTGTTTTTCGGCCTGCCATCCTCGCTGGAGGCCCTGGGTGAGGATGGGAACATCCGCGCAGTGAAAATGATAATAATACGCAATATTTGCTATTTTTGTCACATGGTTAAAAAGTCAAACATAGCAGAATACAAGCCTGCTCCGCTGGATGTGTCAGACGTCCGGCTGCCCGAATCTCTCCTCGAACTCACTGAAGCCATTGCCGAAAATACGCACGAGATATGGTCCCTGAACCGGATGGAGGATGGGTGGACGTATGGTCCCGAGCGCGATGACAAGGCGTTGAAGCACCCCGGCCTCCGGCCTTATGCCGAACTTCCCGAAAGTGAAAAAGAATACGACCGTTCCACTGCGATGAACGCCATCAAGCTGATTGTCAAGTTGGGATATCGGATTGAGAAGAATCGATAAATGCGCTTTTTTATGAAACGTCTGTTCCTTTGTGCCGTCGCCCTGACCGTTTGCCTGAATTTCGTGTCAGCGCAGTCCACGCAGCCTTGCCTGGTGCAGCAGTACAATCAGAAGTCGATGAAAACACCGCTGCCTGGCGTGGAGGTCATGGCAAGCAACGCAGGCAGCACGGTCTCAGACAAAGATGGCAAACTGACCCTTACCTTCCGCACCCTGAAACCGGGCGACAAAGTCAAGCTTATCAGCGCGAAGAAGGCGGGCTTTGAGCTTTTCAATGCAGAAGCCGTTGAACAGTGGAATATCTCCCGCGACCAGACGTCATTTACCCTCGTGCTCGTCAAAAAAGACTATTTCGACAAATTGAAGGCAAAGCTTACCGAAACCTCTACCGAGAGTTACCAGCGAAAGTACGAGCAGGCCATCCGGGAGCTGGAACAGCAGAAGAAAGCCGGAAAGCTGAAAGAGGAGGAATTCAACCGGAAATATGATGCGCTAGAAGATCAGTACCAGATCCAGCTCTCCAACCTGGACAATTATATCGACCAGTTCGCCCGCATTGATTTGAGCGAAGTCTCAGCCGAGGAACAGCAAATCCTGGAAATGGTGGAAGCGGGCAGGATCGACGAGGCGGTCAAGGCTTACGAAGAACTGGACATCAGCGGAAAGCTGCGTCAGGCCCGCGAAAGCAAAAAGGCGCTGGAAGAGGCCAAGGCCCGGATTGAAGCGGAAAAAGCCCGCCAGGAAGAGGCTATCCGGGAGCTGAAAGCCAGGCAGGAACGGGAGATCGCCACGCTGAAACTGGCCGGCGGCAAAGAAAACTACGACAAGATCGGCCGCATCCTCAAGGAGAATGCCCTGGCCGACACGACCGATGTCGCCGAAGTGTGGGAGTATGCCTATTTCGCCCAGTGCCAGAGGGATTACGAGGAAGCGGAGCGTTTCTGGCTTATCTGCCTGCATGGCGATAACAGCATCTACCGGCAGGCGACGCTCTGGAACAATCTGGGAACAATCTATATGTTCCAGGGCGAATACACCCAGGCTGAAGAAGCCCTTCTCAAGGCATTGGAGCTGCGCTCCCGATTGTATGCCGAATATCCGGATGCCCTCCGTTATGACATGGCCACGACCCAGCTCAACCTGGGCTATCTCTATGACGAGATCCGCGACTATGAAAAGGCGGAGGAGTACTACCTTCAGTCGTTGGACAACTATACGCAGTTGTTTGTCCAGGATCCGGATACTTACCGCGCAAATCTGGCCGATATCCAACTCAACCTGGGGGCCCTCTATCGCGCCGCCCGGCACGACAATGACAAAGCGGAAATCTATTACCTCCAGGCATTGGAAAACTATAAGCTGTCGTTCGACCAGGATCCCGATGCCTATCGTGAGCGTCTTGCACGGATCCAGAGCAATCTGGGCATTCTCTATCGTTCCCGGCGCGACTATGCCCAAGCCGAAGAATACTTTTTGCAGTCGCTGGAAAACCGTACGCTGCTGTATAAGCAGAATCCGGATGCTTACCGTTCGGATCTGGTCCGGACCCAGAATTACCTGGCGTCTCTGTATAATGCCAGGCAGGACTACCCCAGGGCCATTGAATATCTGGACAAGACCATCGCCGTGATGCCGGAAGAGGCCAATAACTATGATACCAAAGGTGAAATCCTCTTGAAAATGGGCGACGAGAGCGGTGCGTTGGAGATGTGGAAGAAAGTGCTTGAACTCGATCCGGATTTCCTGTCCCGCTTCAAGGACGGGACGGACCTGTACAACGGGCTGAAACAGAAAGGACTGATCAAATAACAACGATTTGCGTAACGCTATGAAGGACCCCACGCCATCTGCCTCGTCGAACTTCGTGTTCATCTCCTACAACCACAAGGATGTAAAATGGGCCAAGTGGCTGCAGAAAAAACTCGAATGGTACCGACTCCCGACGGAGGCGCACAATGAGTTTTCGGATTCGCGCTATATCCGTCCCGTTTTCCGCGACAGGGACACCCTCACGGCAGGCATTCTCAACGACAGCCTGCGGGCCCATCTGGAAGCATCCCGCTTCCTGGTGGTCATCTGCTCGCCGAATTCCGCGAAATCGGAATGGGTAAGCGAGGAGATCCGGGCTTTCATCGAGATGGGCCGCGTGGAACAGATTGTTCCGTTCATCGTGGAAGGATCGCCCGAAGAGAGTTTCCCGCTCGCACTGCGGCAGTGGAACCAGGAACATCCCGACAAGAACCTGCTGGGCATCGCCGTGACGGACGATGGAAAGACCGACCGCCAGAAGGCTTTTGTCCGGCTCGTCGCCCATATCCTCGGCCTCCGGTTCGATGCGCTCTGGCAGCGGCACAAACGCTTCATCCGCCGCCTGGCCGTCATCCTGTCGGTCTGCGCCGTGGCGCTGCTGGCCTTGTCCTACTGGTTCATGGTCCCTGTCAAATTGCAGGTCTCCGTACAGGGAGAGGCATGCCAACTCCCTGAAATGGAGGACGGTACACTGAACCTGAACGGCAGTGAATATGCCTTCAGCAGGCCCGATACAACCTTGTCGCTCGGAACGCTGCCCGGCTACTTCCGTTTCAAGACCGTACCGATTTCCTTCCATGCCGACCGCTTCTATCAGGATACGACGGCCCGGGTCCCGATCAGGGCCGGCGTCCGTCAGCATTTTGTCCTGCCTGTCCGGCGGGACAGCACATTCGCCGTATTTGCCGGGCGGGTGTTCGACGGAGATGCCGACGATGTCCTTTCCGTTCCGGTCGCCGGGGTGAAGATTTCTGTCGGGAACAGGAGCGATGAAACAGACGCTGACGGTTGTTTCCGCATCGTATTCCCGCTGGCGGAACAAAGCGAGACGAAGTCAGTCACCCTCAACCACGAAGGCTATCAGACCGTTTCCCGCGAAGACGAAAGTCCTTCTTCCGATTTGATGTACCTGATGCACCGGCCGTAACACGGCTTTCAGGTTTTCCCTTTCATTTCTCAGTCTTTTTTGCTATATTTGCTAATTATGGGAAAACTGTTCATCAGCTATTCGACGAAAAACCAGAAAATCGCGAAAGCCCTCTGCGATTATCTGGAGCGCCAGGGCCTTCGATGCTGGATCGCGCCCAGGGATATCCCCTCGGCTTCCAACTATGCCGGGGAGATCACACGTGCCATCAAGTCGGCCGAGGCTTTCCTGCTGGTCTATTCCAAGGATGCCGGTAAATCCGAGCATGTCAAGAATGAAATCAACCTGGCCATCAACAACACGAAGCGGATTCTTCCCTACTGCCTGGATGACAGCCCCTATGATGACGATCTGGAGTATTATCTCGCCACCCGGCAGCGGATTGCTTCGAGTGGTGACCAGGAACAGGATTTTCAGAACATAGCTACGTTCCTGCTGGGTCATCCGGTGGAACATCCCCAGGAAAAGCCCGGCCCCGCCGTTCCCAAAACGGAGAAGACGCGCAAGCCAGGCGTCCTTTATGCCGTCGTGGGTGCGCTTCTGCTCATCGCATTGTGCGCCTGGTTCTTTTTCCTGCGGCCGGCACCTCAGCCCAACCCTGCAAGCGGCGGCATTCCGGTCGACAGCCTGTCGGTCGATACGACGGCCCTTGTAGTGAAGGAACGAAAAGATACCGTCAAGACCCAGACTCCGCCTGTCCGGACAGATACGAAGACAACGAAAGATACCACGGCCGATACGTTTACCGGTACGATCAAAAACGGCTATCCGGACGGCTATGGAACCTATACTTTCAAGAAATCCCGCCGTATCGACATGCATGATCCCGGGAAACGCGTCGCCCAGGCCGGAGACTATATCGTGGGAGAATGGAACAACGGCCATCTGAATTATGGAGAATGGTACGGGTCGGATGGCGTAAAAAAGGAGTTCATCGAATTGGGAGACAATGCTGACTTCCAGGCTGACCATAGTTTTGCAAAATGCGTAAAACCCTGACATACCTGCTGCTCCTGGCGCTTCCCCTTACCTGCATGGGACGTCCTGTTGGTTTCGCATCCAGCAGGCTGGCGGCCATCGCGGAAGCGGCCGGGCTCGTTCTTCCTGACGGGCGGAACGGGAAACGGGATGTGCTGGCCGTTACCTGTCAGGGAAAAGAGGTCCCCGTGGTCGTGGAATACGCGTCAGGAGAGGTGGTCCATATCGGGCTGGATCTCTTCGGAGCGGATATCAGGCAGGAGAACGTCCTGGTCTGCAATTTTGTAGAGCGATACATGCTGGAATCCCTGCTTGACGGCCCGTCCCTGCACGGGGAAGGCAATTCGGCGGGCCGGGTTGTTACGCAAGGCGATGTCTTTGCCGTCCTTCAGGAAAAGCCGGAGAAACGTTCCGTCCAGATCCTGCTGGATGGAGAAGGGAAAGGAGGCGTGGTGTTTACCGGGGATTCCGGGGAGCCGGTGTTCTCGATCCGTTTTCCTGCTGAAATCCAACTTTTGTCCGGGAAAAAGAAGGATGAATTGGAAACGGCGTTTCTCCGGAGCGTGACAGCGGAACGGAAAATCAAGAAGCGGGAGATTCCCCGGAACCTGAAGCGGGTTGAGCGCGACCTGTATGTATCGGAGAACGGTTACTATGAGATCGAGTCGGCCCAGAATACCGCTTTCTTCCGGAAGAAAGGTCTTGTTTACCTGCCTCTCTGCGAGTCTTCAAAACCCGTGGAGTCGGTCATGACCTTGCTCACCGGCTATAGCCGGAAAAAAGAGTATGCCATCCAGGCTGCCTTCCATCAATATGGCTTCAAAACCACAGAGAAGCTTTTCCCGCTGGACTGTCTGATCGATTGTTGCCTGGAGGAAGGTTGTGTTCCCTATGTCGGCATCGAAGCGGATAACGGGAAATCGCTTGTCGCCACCCTTTTCATGGTCAACCGGCCCCTGGGCTATTCCCATACTTTCCAGTTCACGGTCGATACGGAGATGCTGGACAAGGCAGCCGGCACCCTGCAGGCCAGGGCCTATCTCTATACACCCCTTAACTTCAAGAAGTCATGAAACGCGTCTTTTGTCTGGTCGCCTGCCTGTTTGTCGCATTGCCCGCCCTGGCCCAGGGCCCGGACGATGTGCTGGCCAAAATCAACGCCATCAAGCGGGACACGTCGTTCCTCTACGGCATCGGCAACATGGCCACGGAGGAACAGGCCCGGGAAGAGGCCCTGCTGGTTTTGTCCGACCAGCTGAATCCCTTTCTGGCGCAGAACAAGTTTTCCATGTTCCGGAGCATGGAGGATATCAAGGAAGGGACCATCGAATTCCTGACTTATTCCAAGCGTCCCGGACAATACCGTGTGATGGCCTATGTGAACAAGGCAGCTCTGGTGGAAAAGGAAAAGGAGGAAATCACGGTCCTTGAAGACGCCGGAGATGCCGTCGGAGAGTTGCTCGGCAGCCTGTTCGCCTCCCGGACGAAAGAAGAGCTCGACCGGGTCCTTGCCCGGAGCGACATCCCCTATCTGCATTCCGGCCAGCTCGCTCCGGATACCCGCCAGCTGTATGTGGATGACGGATACCTGATCTATTGGGACCGCAGCTCCGGCAAGATACTGGAAATCATGACACCGCGCGATCCGTCCGGAAAACGGACCAATGCCTGCACCGGTGAGCCCACCAGTTCCATGAAATATAAACGACTCCCCATCCATTGGGTCTATCTCGATGGTCAAACAAATAAATAACCGGCTATGAAAAGAGTAATCCTGTCCCTTGTCCTGGCCTTTTCGCTTCAGTCCGTTTCTGCACAGGAAGTCACGTTTACTGTGAATTCGGGGCTGAACGATCCTGCCCTCCAGTCCGCTGTCGAACGCACCGTATCGGGCTTGTTGACTGCCATGAACACGGCGTATGCCATCAAAGGAATGCCAGACCTTTCCGGTGTCCCGATCACGGAAGGAGCGGCTGCGGGTTTCCGTATGCTTTGGAACAACAATCCCTTCCGCTGCGATGAGTCGGATATCGTCGAGCCTGTCATCAGGACGTATGACGGTGGCTACCAGGTCCGCAACATTCCGTTGGAATCTTTGGATGAAAACGGGAATCCTGTCTATAAGGAAATGGTCATCGACCTGGATGATGCCGGCCGGATCACGCGTGTCAACAAGGCCATCGAGGCCAATCTTTATCGCAAGATCATGCAGTCCGGTTCGGAGGTGACGGATCTCAGGCAGCGGCAGGTCATCCTGAATTATGTCGAGGATTTCCGTACGTCCTACGAAAAGAAAGACATCGATTTCCTGGAGATGGTGTTCAGCGATGATGCGCTGATCATCACGGGCAAGGTCGTCCAGCGCAAAAAAGGAGACCGGGCCATCCAGATGAAACCGGAAATCACCTATACGAAGTATTCCAAGCAGGAATACCTCGACAGGCTGCGCAACCATATCTTTCCCAATACGAAAACGATCGATGTCTCTTTCGGGACGGTCGAAGTGGTCAAGCATCCTTCCATCGATGGCTATTTCGGCGTGCTGGTCAGGCAGGGATACAAATCAGTATTCAAGAGCGGCGCCACCTACGAAGATGACGGATATCTGTTCATGCTGTGGGATTTCCGGGATGAGAGCCATCCCCAGATCCATGTCCGTACCTGGCAGCCCTATTGGATGAACGAGGCCAGGACGCAGACCATTCCCGAGGACCAGATCATCAATATCAACAGTTTCAGAATCACACGATGAAAAAGATAGTATCCATCCTGCTGTTCTTGTCCGTCTTTTCTTCTGTGCTGTCGGCGCAGGACAGACGGATCTATGTCAAGAGTTTCGATCCGGATATCCTCGAATTGCGGGCGAAGACGGATCCGGTCTACGACATGAACCGGATACCATCGTCCATGGTCAGCGTCTTCCTGACCACGAAGGATTCTCTGGTATTCAAAGGTAACATCCTTCAGTCGATGCCGGGCGGGCCGGGAGAATGGATTCTCTATATTCCGGCGGGGACCGAATGGATCGAGGTCGCCGCGGAGGGCTGCGAACCGCTGCATTTCGATTTCCCCGAAGACAAGCCGCTCCTGTCGGCCTATGGTTATACCCTCAACCTGGGCGTCCTGCTGACCAATCCGCTCCGTACACTGATCATGCCTTCGTTCAGTTTCAACCAGTCCCAATATGCCTATGGCCTGATGCTGGGCATCTGCAAGCGGAACGGCGGATACATCCGCGTCAAGTCCGATTTTTCCTTCGGACTCAATCCCACGCTGTCCTGTGATGGAGAAGGAAAGGTGGACGGCGTGCAGTCGTGGTTTACGGGCGAATCCCGGAAGAGCCGCTGGGCAGTGACCGGGGGCTACCTGCGCAAGATCATCGATCCCCTGTTCATGTATGTGGGCGGCGGCTATGGAAGCCGCGTCCTCGCCTGGAAGATGTTTGCGGACGGCAACTATGACTGGGCCCGGGTTACACCCAGTTCCTTCACGGGCTATGAAGTGGAGCTGGGACTGATCTACCGGCCGGGCGTCATTGCCTTTTCGGCCGGTGTCCAGACCAATCAGTTCAAGTATTTTGAAGCCAATGTAGGCATTGGCGTAATGTTCTGAGACCGATGCGACGATTGTTCTTATACTGGCTTCTGGCCGCCGTGCTGGTCCCCGTCTCCTGCATGCAGGATCCGCTGTCTCCCGAGAACGACGTAGCGGAACCTGCCGTGGGTTATGAGACGGAATCCCTGACCCGTACCTCCGTGATCCTGACAGGCAGTTACGAAGCCGGTTCCGATATTACGGAATACGGTTTTGAAATGGCCGAGGATTCTTTCGGAGATGGATCGGGCAGGACCTTTCCCAACCCCGAGAATGACGGGCAAGGCCGTTTTTCCTGCCGGGCCGAACTCCTGCCCGGACACGTCTACAATGTCCGGACCTATGTTACCAACGGCGCCCAGTGGAAATATTCCAGGATCATGACCATCAAGGCGCCTACCACTTCAGTCGCAAGCCTTACGGATGTCTCCTATTCCCGGGGCAGGATCTCCGCCCGGGTCCTGGATGACGGCGGCACGACGGTCCGCGAAGTCGGTTTCTGCTGGAGTGAGGCTTCTGAGCCGGAGGTTATCAAGCGCCACAAGATTCCGGCCGTGCTGGAGGAGGACAATGCGTTTTCCCTGGACCTGTCCCATTTTGAAATGGGGAAAGTGTATTTCTTCCTGGCCTACGCGGAGAACTCCTCCCAGAGTACGGGCGAGGCATTCGGATACAGTCTCCATCCGTTTGAACTGGCCGTTACGGACGATATGCCTGTGGAAATTGCAGATCCCGCTTTCGCCCGCCTGCTGATCCAGCAATATGATGCTGACAAGAACGGGTACATCTCCCTGAAGGAGATCAAAAGCATCAAGTCCTTGTCTCTCAATACGGACGCCATCGCCGACATCGGGGAGATCCGGATGATGCCGGAACTGGGCTCGCTGACCTGCCGGGGTTCCGCTTCCGGATCGGGACTGTTGGAACGACTGGATCTTTCCGGAAATCCGCTGCTGCGCCAGCTGGATGTCAGCGGAAACCGGCTGACGCAGCTGGATGTCTCATCGTGCGCATCCCTGGAAACACTCGACGCGACTTCCTGCCCGCAGCTTCAGACGATCTGCATCACGCCGGAGCAGTCAGTCCGGGCAGAGGGCCATTACAAGAAAGACGCCCATACGTCCTTCCTGCTCAATCCGGATTCCATCATCCCGATTCCCGATGCCCATTTCAGGAAATATCTGGTCGACCGCTACGACCGGGACGGTGACGACCAGATTTCCGTTGCCGAGGCGGCGGCCATCGTGCAGATCGATGTCTGTACCGACGATATCGAGACCGTATCGGGTATCGCTTTCTTTGCCAATCTGACACAGCTGCGTTGTGCGGGTTCCCTTGGGGGAAACGGCAATCTGCCGCTGGGAAGGCTCTGTGAACTGGATGTCAGTGCGAATACGGCGCTGACCCTCCTGGATTGCCGTTCGAATCCCTGCTTGTCCGTGATCTGGTTGAAGCGGGGCCAGGAAATCGAGCGTTTATCTTATGACAGCGATGTCACAGCGATTCAATACAAGTAGGAGATGGTAGCTATGGGCAATATCAAACGGTTTACATTCTGGGCGCTGCTTGTCTTTGCGTTCATCGCCGCAGCGGCCTGCATGCGGGATTTCCCTGCTCCGCAGAACGATCCGGATGCTCCTTCCGTGTCGGTTGACGCCGAGTCGCTGACACGTATCTCAGCTACGCTGAACGGCACGCTCCCGGAGGCGCAGGATATCGTTTCCTATGGTTTCGAGATGACGGGTACCAACTTTGATGACAGTCCCGAGCTCGTCGTCGAAGTCACGGACCGGGATGAAGAAGGCCGGTTCAGCTATACGGCTGAAGTCACGCCAGGCGCATTCTATGCCGTCCGCTCCTTCATTTCCAACGGCCATGACAAGAAATATTCCGGTGATGTCTCGCTGAAAGTCCCGCTTACGTCGGCGGCCACTCCTTCCGAAGTGACGATCGTCAACAACAAGCTGGTTTCCAGTATTGTGGATGATGGCGGACGGACGGTTCGCGAAGTCGGTTTCTGCTGGAGCGAATCGTCCGACAAAAAGGTGATCCGCCGGAACCGGTTCCAGGCGGTAAGGTCGGAGGACGGTTCTTTTACGGCGGAGCTTCCCGCAATGGAAAAAGGCTGTACATACTATTTTCTCGCCTATGTGGAAAATGCCACCGGCAGCCAGGAAGTTTTCGGTTACAGTACTACGCCTTGCCCGTACCTGATGAAAGATGAAGAGCGTTTCGTCAGCATCGAAGATGAGGCGTTTTTCCGCTACCTGGTCAATCTGTATGACAAGAACAAGGATGGCGGGCTGTCCGAAAAGGAACTGCAGGAGGTGACCAGCATCGAGGTCAATACCGACCAGATCGCTTCCATTCAGGGAATCGAATGGATGCCGGCGCTTCATACGCTGGTTTGCCAGGGTTCCTCCCCGGGAAAGGGGCGTCTGCACAAGGTCGATATCAGCCGGAATCATAAACTGACCCGGCTTGATTGCAGCGGCAACCAGCTTACCGAGCTCGATATCTCAAGCTGTTTCCGGCTTGAGGAGCTGAATTGTTCCGACAATCAGCTCACCGGGCTGGATCTGTCGAAAAACCCCTATCTGGGCCAGCTGTTCATCCGGAAGAACCCGCTGGAAACGATCGATATCTCCCTCTGTACGGAGCTGGAGCGCTTTGATGGCACTGACTGCCCGGATCTGAAATGGGTCTATGTCGCTCCTGACCGGTATGAGGACATTGTCAAGGATGACAACTTCTCAATTGACGGGACGACCGAATTCTATCCGATTTTCATTCCCATCCAGGATCAGACGCTCCATGAATACTTGCTCTCTGTCTATGATGGCGACGGAGACCGGCGGATTTCCGCGTTCGAGGCGGACGGCGTCACAAAGATAGATATCTGTACCAATGACGTCCTTACAATGGCCGGAATCGAGTTTTTCTATAATCTGGAAGATCTGAGCTGTGGAAGTTGCTTCAATGTAAACCAGAATGCGAACCGGGGGCAGCTTACGGAACTGGATGTCTCCCATAACCGGAAACTCACTTTCCTGGATTGCCATGGCAACCGCATTGCCCGTCTGGATCTCTCCCGGAACGAAGCGCTGACGACTTTGTTGTGTGACGGCAACCAGCTGGCAGAGCTGGATTGTTCCCATAACCCCAGGCTGGAATGGATTTCCTGCGGCGAACAACGGATTTCCTCCCTGAATGGCTCCGAGTGCAAGGAACTCAAGTCGCTCCTTTGTCCCTCGAATAAGCTGGAATCGCT
>JAEETO010000138.1 GCA_016290385.1 Bacteroidales bacterium
CCGCGAGATCGGCCAGTACGCCTCCTACCGCGTGGAACTCGACGACGATGCCGTCCTCTCGCAGGTAGTCGACCTGATGCTTGCTTCGATGGATGAGCCCGAGGGCGCCATCCTGCTCGACTGGTTGCGGCGCTATTCGTTCGACCTGGTGGAACAGGGGAAAAGCTGGAGCATCAGCGCTTCGCTGCGCGAGATGGCCGGCCATTTCCTCGATGAATCCTTCCTGCTCAAGATGCGGTCCGTTCCCAGCATCATTGCTGACAAGGCCCTTGTGGAGGCTTTCCGCGGCAAGCTCAGTGCCATGATCTCGGGCTTTGAGCAAAAGGCGAAACGACTGGCGGCCGAAGCACTGGCGCTGATGCAGGCGCATGGCCGCGGCCCGGCTGACTTCAAGGGAAAGAGCCGTGGCCCGATGCTGGTTTTCAGCAAATGGGCGGCGGGCGACTTTGCCGCGCCCAATGCGGAACGGCTTCGCCAGTCCTTCGACGATTTCCCCGACCACGACGGTATGTCCCAGATTGTGGAGGAAGCCATCGCCCTGTACGACAATGGCATCCGCGATTACAACAGCGCCCGGCTCATCCGCGACAACCTGCATCTGCTGGGCATCTATGCCGACGTGCTGCACCATCTGCAAGCCTATCTTCAGGAAAACAACGTGGTGCTGCTCCGGCAGTCGACCGAACTGCTGAGCCGCATCATCGCCGACGACGAAACGCCGTTCGTCTATGAAAAGATTGGCAACCGCTACGACCATCTGATGCTCGACGAAGCGCAGGACACTTCGCTGCTGCAGTGGAACAATTTCAGGCCGCTCTTTGCCAACAGCGTGGCACAAGGCTATCACAATCTGGTGGTGGGCGACATCAAGCAGTCGATCTACCGATGGCGGGGTTCCGACTGGCGCTTGCTGAGCGATTATCTTTATCGCGACCTGGGACGGGCGGCCATCGTCGAGGAGCCGCTCAGTGAAAACTGGCGGAGCGGCAGCGCGCTGGTCAGTTTCAACAACCGGATATTCACCCGGGTGGGAACGCTCCTGGCTTCGGGGACGGGGCTGGAAGATGTGGGAAACGAAGTCGGTGAAATCTACAACGATGCGGAACAGAAGATTCCGGCTGCACACGCTTCGGATCCCGAAGGCTACGTGCGCTTGTCGTTCCTTTCTTCCGATGATACGCAGGGCTGGAAGGAGAAAGCGCTCGGTCGCATGGTGGAAGACATCCGCCAGCTCGTTGCGGAAGGATATGATTACAAGGAAATTACGATCATCGTCCGCAAGAATTCACAAGGCGCGGAGGTGGCTTCGCATCTCATGGATAACGGCATCAACGTGCTGACCGAAGACTCCCTGAAGATCAGCGCTTCGCCCTGCATCGGCCGCCTGATGGCGCTGCTGGCCTGGCGGGTCGATCCCGAAGATCCCGTGAACCGTCTGCTGGCCGAAGAACTGGGAGTCGATCTGCCGGCGTTTGAAACGGGTTCGCTCTACGAACTGTGCGAGCGGCTGCTGGAGCTGCCTGTGCTGGCCCACGGGGAATCCGACCTGCCCTTCATCCACGCTTTCCTGGACGCCGTCCTGGCCTGGCAGGAAAAATACGGTTCTTCCCTGCGCGGCTTCGTGCAGTGGTGGGATGAGGAGGGTTGCCAGAAGTCCATCTGTGCGCCCGACGGTCAGAATGCCGTGCGCGTGATGACCATCCACAAGGCCAAGGGCCTGAGCATCGACGCGGTCATCCTTCCTTTCGTCGACGAGGAATTCCTGCCCCGTCCCCAATTGCAACGGACTATCTGGTGCGAGACTTCCGGTCCTTTTGCCGAGTTGGGCCTGATTCCGCTCAAGGCCTCTTCCAAGCTGCTGGACACCTGCTTTGCGGAAGATTACCGCCTCGAACGCATCAACGAATATGTCGACGTGGTCAACAACTGGTACGTGGCCCTGACGCGTGCGCGCAGCCGGATGTTGCTCTATGCGCCGCTGCCCGAGAAGCCCCGGATGGCACAGATCAGCGACCTGCTCTACCAGGTTTTCCAGCAAGATCTGGACGAGGAGCAATCTTTCACTGTCGGTTCGCGCCAGCCGTTTGTCCGGAAAGCTGCCACCACGAAGCTGGAAGATGACCCGCAGCCCGTATTCGCCAGCGTCCCCATGTCCCCCGACCGGCTGAAACTCTCGCTGCGCGGGGACGACTATTTCGCGCAGGAAGAAAGCGCCCGCCGGCAAGGCATCAACAAGCATCGTGACATGGCGGACGTCGAGATTGACGCCGAGCTCGAAGCGCAGAGCGGCCACCGCCACTGGTTCGACGGCACCTACCGCGTGATGAACGAAGCCTCCATCGTCGATGCCACCGGCGAAATCAAACGTCCCGACCGCGTGCTGCTGGCGCCAGACGGCAGCCGCGTCATCGTCATCGACTACAAGTTTGGCACTCCCCACGCCGCCCACCGCCGCCAGGTCAAGGAATACGTCTCCCTCCTGCAGCAGATGGGCTACCCCGCTGTCGAAGGCTGGCTGTGGTACGTCTCCGCCGGCGACATCGTTCAGGTATAGCCGTCAAATTCGCTCCCGCTCGCGAAATCGTCCTGACATGCCCGCCCGCCAGCCACAGAATGGCTCTACGGGCTGCCTTAGCCATCCTGTGGCCAGGAAACCGCAGTTTTCGCCCGAATCGTGGCCACAGAATGGCTCTCCGACTTGCCAGCGTCATTCTGTGGCAGGGCTGAATGCATACTTCATGCAGAGGCATCGGCGGAGTTGGGCCTCGGAGAAAAACCTGCCGTTCAGTAACGATTCTTTCTGCCGTTTCAAGGAAATCTGGTTCTTCTGCCAGAGCCAGTCGTACAACTTGATGCGCTGGCTATGTGTCAGCGCATAGACTGATGCCTCCTCCGGATTCCGGAAAATCCGGGGGAGCAGTCTGCCGTCAATCAATTGGCAGAGTTCGATGTCGGTCATACGATGGCGGTTGACCTTTCCTTGCTCGAAGGTACGCGTCAACTTCGGATCATAGTCCGGGACATTCGTTTCCATCAGATCCAAGGTGATGGGTGGAGTATCATTCTCGTTCTTCTGCGCCTGGATATCCCGTTCATCTTCGCCTGTACGGTTCATGTGAAACAGGAAGTTGCGCGGCGAGATATAGGCTTCTTCCACGTAGGCTGTATCCAGAATGTCTTCACGCAACAGGAGGCCGGATCGGGCCATCCGGTATTGCTCTGGAATCCTTACATTGGAAGGAAGGAACTGGCAGCGTTTCGAAGGCGGCATCAGTTCCATGTCTTTCTCCTTTCCTAATACTTTCCGGAAGAAGGCATTGGCCGATCCGTGCGGATAGTCGAAAGGGGTGGCGGCCAGCCCGTGATGCAAACCCTGGCGGTTGACA
>JAEETO010000050.1 GCA_016290385.1 Bacteroidales bacterium
TCACCCCTCTTTCTACAAGAGGGGTAACTTTGTATAAGTTACTGTCCGTCAGGCGCGTACGTTGCAGCGAAGGAGAGAGCCGGACGGTCGCATACTTTCTAACGCCACAAAAATCGGCGTGGAAATGTAAAAAACTGTCAATTGTCGGGATTTTACAAAAAATTTGTGCTATTTTTACGTTGAATTTGAAAGGTTTTGACCAGAGGTTATTACTAATTGCCCAACTTTGCATCAGGAATTTGAACGACACCGAAAAAGCGTATGGTCACCAGAGACGAGATTTACAAAGCGATTCTTCGCGAGGTTGAAGAGCGGCAGGCCTATCTGGATTGCCAGCTGACCCTCACATCTCTTTCTGAAAGGTGCAAGACCAACCGCACCTATGTATCGTCAGTCCTGACCTCCGAATTCGGAGGGTTCTTTCAGTATGTGAACCGTTGCCGTCTCGCCCATGCCGCTGCCTACAAGGAGCACCATCCTGGCGCATCGGTCGACGAGATCGCCAAGGCTTCCGGTTTCCGCAACCGACAGACCTATTATAATGCGGTTCACCGGCTGGAAGAAAGCGATGGAATAAAATAAGGAAATTAGTAATAACATTTAAAATCTGTCAATCATGAAAAAGAAAGGTATTATCATTCTGACTTCTGTCGTCGTTGTCTGCGCACTGGGTTTGATCGTTGCTCCCCTGCTCGACTGGAATGTCGAAACCGACAAGACCAGCGGCAATATCGCCAAATCTTCCCGTTTCTCCCGCAAGACCGCGGATGAAACCGCTCTCAGCAACATACAGGAACTCATCCTCAACGATGAGGCTTACAAGAATGGTGTCGTGGCCAGCTATGTGGTCATGCAGACCCGCGCCAAACAGTTCGACGCCCTCGTGGACATGTCGAACGAAGTCGCCGGCGGCATCAAGGAATACGACGGCCTGCTCAAGGACATGAACAAAGCCAAACCGATGATCGACAACGTCTGTGCTTCGCTGGCAACCGCCGGTGACGACCTGAACGGTGCCTTCAGCGGAGAAAACCGTCCGGACCTGGCCCAGAACACCATCAACGCTTCGCTGGCCTACACCACCCTGCAGAAGCAGAACAGCCTGGCCGACCGCTTCATCGCCACGACCGATGACTACCTGAAGAATAATGAAGGCAGCAACGAGCTCAAGTTCGTCCGTGACCAGTGGGTGGACTACCAGCGGATGACCGCCGCCCTGGAAGGCGACAAGAAAGCTGCCGAAGAACTCCAGAACAAAGGCTACAAGCTGAATTCCGAACAGACCGCCTCTACGCTGAACCAGTTTACCGTGGGACAGGTCTCTGATATCTATGACGGCGCCGTGATGAGCCATGCGTTCGACATGGACTGCGCGATAGCACATTCCCTCACTCCGGATGCGATCAAGAACATTGTGGTAGCCGGCTACATCAGCAGAGAGTCTGATCTCGGGAATGAAATCAATATCGATACCAATGTTCCGCTTGGCGAGTTCACCAGAGAGGTGACTGCCCATTCCGATATCTTTGACAAGGTGGCGAATTATTGGGAAAAGGTCGGTTTCGCTGGTGGCGAGATTGAAACAGTCCTCGGCCACTCGGATGCGATGAAAAACGGCCCTGGCGAGATTGACCAAGTCCTCGGCCACTCGGATGCGATGAAAAACGGCCCTGGCGAGATTGACCAAGTCCTCGGCCACATGATGGTGGGCCTTAGTCCGGAGATGATGAAGAATTTCGATAATTTTGTCGGCAGCATCCCGGCATCGAGCATTGAAACGGTCTGCTTCCATATTAACGATGAGATCATAGGCTTCGCTACGGGCGAAGTAGATGCTCCTCTCGGCCACTTCAAGATTTGGGAATAATTCACAAGTACTATGAACATGCGCAAACCCCTGCTTGTAATATTGATCCTTCTGCTGCTTCCAGCAATATCGAAGGCTCAGAACAGAACCTATTACCAGTACAAAACGGATGAGGCCCGGCTGGTGTTCTTCGACAAGAACCTCTCGCGCTACATCCCGCACATGGTGCGCATGTTCCAGAACGGCAAGGCGCTTCACGGGCAAATCTGGACGACAGATTCCGTGTATGTCCCGGAAGCGCCTCTGCTGCTTCTGACAGACTGGGAAGACGACGGCAACGGCGGAGCAACGCCGCTGCCGCGTTCGTTTATCCAGATCGGCATGGCTCCGCTGAACATGTCGTATTACGTCAGTCCGTCGAGCGAGCGCTACCGGCAGCTCTTCAATCATGAGTACACCCACATCGTGATGACGGACAAATACAACCGGCGGGACCTGGGCTGGCGGCGTTTCTTCGGAACGAAGGTAAGCGTTGACAACGCACAGCCTCTCTCGGCGCTTTACAGTGCGCTGACCGTTCCCCGCTGGTATGCACCCCGCTGGTACCAGGAAGGCATCGCCTGCTTCATGGAAACCTGGCTCGGCGGCGGTGTGGGCCGCGCCCTGGGCGGCTACGACGAGATGTATTTCCGCAGCATTGTCGACGGCGGCGACAGACTCTTCTCGGTGGTCGGTCTCGAGACGGAGGGCTCCACGATGGACTTCCAGGTGGGCGCCAACGCCTATCTTTACGGCACCCGTTTCATCAATTACCTGACCAAGGAATACGGCTACGACAAGCTGACCCAGTTCTACAACCGTACGGCAGACAGCCGCACGTATTTCGGCACCCAGTTCAAGAAAGTGTACGGGCGACCGCTCCGGAAAGTCTGGAACGACTGGAAAGAAGACGAGAAGCAGCACCAGGCTGAGAACCTGGCCGCTGTCCGTGAATATCCCCTGACGGAGACCGTCAATCTGACCAAGGATCCGCTCGGGTCCGTTTCGCCCTTGCTCTACGATCCGGCCACGAACAAGGCCTACGCCGCGATGAACGCACCGGGAGACTTCCCCCACCTGATGGAACTCGACCTGACGACCGGCAAAAAGAAGAAACTCGTCGACATCTACGGCATCCAGCTCTACAATCCTGCCTTCGTAGCCCTCGACCGCAAGAACGGCCGTCTCATCTACACGTCGAACAACGCCAAGATGCGTGGCCTGTACGTGTACGACCTCCAGAAAAAGAAAGTCGTCAAGAAGAAGAACTTCCAGCGCATCAACAACATCGTCTACGACAATGCCAACGACTGCCTGTACGGCCTGTTCTCGAACGGCGGTACCCAGACAATCGTCCGTTACGACAAAGACCTGGAGAAACCCGAGGTCATCTACGCCTTCCCCTTCGGCGTGAGCGTGTTCGACGTCGACATCAGCCACGACGGCAAGATGCTTTCGATGACCCGGCAGGGCGACAATGGCGAGCATACACTCCTGCTCTTCCGGACTGAGGACCTTGCCCAGGCCCTTTTCAAGCCCGAAGAACTCATTACCTGGGAAGACAGCAACCTGGGACAGTTCCGCTTCTCGCTCGACGACAAATACCTGATCGGCAGCTCGTACTATACCGGCGTCTCCAATCTCTGGCAGATCAACATCGCCACGCGCGAGATGGAGCTGCTCTCCAATACCGACATCGGCCTCTTCGCCCCGCTGGAGATTGCTCCCGGCAAACTGCTGGCGCTTGAGTTCGAGCGCGACGGCCTGCGGCCCGTATCGCTCGACCGCACCGTGATCCACGATGCCAACGCCATCCAGCTCTACGGTGACAAGGCCTTCGAAAACAATACGGAGACGCTCGAGCAGATCGGCCTGCTCAAGGAACCCCTGCCCAAGATTGACTTTGGCGACGTCTACAACAACATTACCCCCTACAACGTTTTCAAGGAGATGCGTTTCGCGGGGGCTTATCCCACCGTTACCGGTTTTACCGATACGGCATCGTTCAACCGGGTGACACCCGTCATCGGCTATCGCTTCTTCTTCAGCGACCCGGTGGGCCTGAGCAGCATCAAGCTCGATGTCGGCGTCTCGCCGTTCAGCCACCACGACTGGAAAAACCGCATCCACGCAGACTTCCAGTGGAAATACTATTTCTGGACGCTGAAAGCCGCCTGGAACCACTCTGACTTCTACGACCTGGTCGGCCCGCGGCGTTCGAGCCGCAAGGGTTATATGGTCTCGCTGGCCTACGACCATACCAATTCGATGATTGTGCCGTATACCCGCTCATGGGGCGCTTCCATTGCTGCTTACGGCGGCATGGACGCCCTGCCGCTCTACCAGGAAATCCAGGTCGACGTCAAGTCGATGCAGACAGCTTCGCTCTACGGAAAGATCTCGAAAACGCGCAGCACCCTGGGTGCCGTGACGCGGGAGCAGGGATTCGAACTGGGAGCGCAGGGCTACGCCTATCTGGTGGGCGGACAATTCTTCCCTTCCATCGAGGGGACGGGTGATTTCGGTTTCCTGCTTCCGATCGACCGGAACAATTCGTTCTGGCTCCGGACTGCGGCCGGCCACAACTTCGGCGATGTTAAACAACCTTTCGGAAACACCTACTTCGGCGGTTTCCGCAACAATATCCTGGATAACCGCAACGCTTTCCAGTACCGCACATCCCTGGCTATGCCGGGCGCTGCCATCGATGCCATCAAGGCACACTCCTATGCCAAGGCGATGGCCGAGCTAAACCTGCGGCCCATCCGCTTCAACAATTTCGGCTTCCTGTTCTTCTATCCGACCTGGATGCAGTTCTCCTTCTTCGGAGCCGGTCTCTCGGCTTGGAATCCCGGCCAGCACAACATGTACTACAGCGCCGGTGTCCAGATGACCACCGAACTGGTGTTCATGACTTATCTCAAGACCACGCTATCCGTCGGTTACGGCCATCTGTTCGCACCGGAAGGCTTCCCGACGGGACGGCATGGCAATGAATGGATGATTTCCCTAAAGCTGCTGTAATGTCGTTCGTCGCCGCCCTGCTTCCTGTCGCGATCTACATTTTTGTAGTCTACAAGCTCGACAACTTCGCGCTTTTGAGCGTGAAACGCCTGCTGTTGCTGGTACTCTGCGGCATGGGAGCGGCGCTGGTCTGTTTCGGCCTGTTCATGCTGACCGACAAGTTCCTGTCGGAAAAGGCGTCAGACTTCGTCGTGCCCGTGCTGGAAGAAGCCATCAAGGGCATTCCGCTCCTGATACTGGCGCGCCGAAAAAAGATAGTGTTCTTTATTGACAGCGTCATCTGCGGCGCCGCGGTGGGCGGAGGCTTTTCCATTCTGGAAAATATCTTCTACCTGGTGCTGGGCGACCCGTTGTCTTTCGGTACCGTGATCTTCCGCGGCCTGGAAGTGGCGCTGATCCATATGGGTTGCAGCGCGATCGTCGCGGCGGGCCTGATGTTCGCCGTCCGGCTCGTGGAACGCCGCAAGGCAAGGCTCGACATCAAGACGAAAGACGTTTTGATGGCCGCTTTCCTGCTGATCGCCGCTCCGGCGCTGCATGTCGCCCACAACACCTTCCACTTCAATCCGCTCGTCCAGTTCGTCTTTATTTTCGGGGCGATGGGCGGCTTGCTGGTTTGGACCTACCAGTACGATGGTGACATGATCCACCGCTGGCTCGACAAGGGACTTGACAAGCAGGTGGGTTTGCTCCGTTCCATCAAGGAGGGGCAGCTGGGCGAGACCAAGACGGGCCAGTTCCTGCTGTCGGTCAAGGAGACCTTCCCGCCGGAGGTGTTTTTCGACGTGATTTGTTTCGTGCAGCTGCACATCGCGCTTTCCGTGGCGGCCAAGAGCCGTTTCATGATGCGGGAAGCGGGCATGGACCTGCCGATTCCCGATGAAAAGAAAGAAGAGTATCTTTCCCAGTATGCTGAATATAATAATCTGGAGAAAAGCCTGGGCAAGACAGCCAAGATCACGATCGCTCCGGTCGTGAAGTTCTACCCGGCCGACCGCAAATCCCTTGAAGACCTGCTTTCGGAATGCCGTCGATGACCTACACTTTCCCGGAACTGGTCCTCAGTGCTATGACGGCGACGTATGTGGCTGTCAGCATGGTAGTGGCAGTCATCCGTTGGGGACACCGGTGTACGGCCTATTCCAAGCACATGGATTATTACTTCCCGGACTGGCGGGCGTTCATCTTCTGTTTCTTCTCCAACGTGGTGCTCTGCCCGGTCATTTTCCTTCCGGCCGAAACTGATGCGGTCCTGCAGTTGCGCATGATGCTCATGCTGGCTTCGCCTTTTCATTGTGCCGTGTTGATATTCAGTTATTTCGGTCAGATACTCAACGTGACGTGGTGGCGTAAGCCCATTTATGTGCTGTCGGTTCCCTACGCAGTGATGGCCATCATCGCCCTGGTGGTTACCCTGATGCCCGGGACACAGATGCAAGGGGATTTTTTCCGTTGGTTCTTCCTCATCGGCGATATTCTGGCACTGATCTACCTGGTCAGTTTTGCCCTGGCCCTCCGCATGATCATCCAGGCCCTCCGCCGTTTTTCGGACGAGAACTACTCGAATCCCGATGATTTTCCGAAAGAGTATACCGAATTCATTCTCTGGGTTTCCATCTTGCACCTGATCATGAGCTGGAGCATGGCTTTCAATGGCCAGACAGGGGCGATTTCCTTCGGCCTGTTCATCTTGTCCGTCCTCGCAGTCGTCCTGCTGCTCGGCGCCCTGAACCCGCACCGGACGGTGGAAGTCGACCAGATGGAAGCGGCCATCAATGTGGAAAAAGAGGAGAAAACCCTGGAAACGGATATCCTGCCGCAAGAGCGGAAAGAAGAGATCCTGCGCGCCATCCGCCATCAGGTGGAAGACGAAAAATTGTTTCTCGACAGCCACCTCACGCTCAGCAAGCTGTCCCGTGACTGCGGACTCAACCGCACCTATATTTCCGTGGTCTTGAATGAAAGCCTTGGCGGCTTTTTCAATTATATTAACCGCTGCCGGCTGGAGCACGCCGAAGCTTACAAGGAAGCGCATCCCAAGGCGGATGTCGACGATATCGCTCTCTCGTCCGGTTTCAACAACCGTCAGTCCTTCTACAACGCGCGCAAGCGCCTCAACGGATAGCCTTATTTCGGCAGGCCGAAGGCCTGGCTGAGATCCCGCATCTGGGCCTCGGTCATGCCCTCCGGCTCGAAGCCCATGTTTCTTGCCGCGATATAGATCTGGGCGGCCTTGTTGAGGACGTCCACCTGGTCGAAAGCATTCAGGATGTCGGTGTCGACGGCAAACACGCCATGTTTTTCCCACATCACCACGTCGTAGTCTTCGTTGAGGGTCCGGATGGTGGCTTCGGCCAGTTGCACGCTGGAGGGCATCAGGTAAGGCACGATGCCAAGGCCGCGCGGGCAGAAGGCCCGGGTCTCGGGAATCATCGACCAGAGCATCTTCGTCGCGGCGTCTTTTTCCATCCATTTCCGGCTATGGGTGAGGGCGACCAGTTCGATGGGATGGGTATGCAACGAGGCGCGATAGGGCGAACCCTTGGCCAGCAGATAGTCGTGGACGGCCAGGTGTGAAGGGAGTTCCGAGGTTGGATCGACAGGGGCGTCGGCCACGATTTCATAGCTGTCGCAGCCGGGCAGGATGCGGATGATGGAGCCATTGGCCATGGGGTCGCGGGCCAGGTCGCGCATGCGTCGGCCGGTACCTTTGCAATAGAACCAGCAGCCGGCAAGGTGTGGCAGCACCTTGCCGATGGGGCGGGGCTCGGTAAGGGCGGGCAGCGCCCGCAGGGCATCGTCGATGTAGTCGGTGACGTTGATGGTGATATTGCCGCCATTCCGCTCGGCCCAGCCCTTTTGCCAGAGGTAGCCGGCCACTTCGGCGACTTTGTCGATTTCGGCCTGCAGGGCCGGGTATTGGATGAGAATGTGCATGGTTCGTCATTCCGGGCTTGACCCGGAATCTCAATTATATCAATTGCGGCAAGAACGTACTGAATATCAACACGGCCAGTCCGATGACCAGCACCAGGATGGTCTTCTTCGAGGCGCCTTTCCATTCATGGAGGATGATGCCCCAGACATTGCTGAAGACGACGTTGAGCGCCATCAGGATGCACCAGCTGAAGGTAATCAGGGTCGGATAGTCTCGGAGGAAGCCCTTGCCCAGGCTCAGGCCGAAGAACTGGCTGTACCAAAGCAGGCCGGCGAGGGCGCAGAACAGCAGGTTATGGCTCCAGAGCGACTTCTGCTTGTAGTCGCCCCAGGTTTTGTTCCGGGTGTTCTGTGAAAAGCAATAGACGGCATTGGTCAGGAAGCCGCCGAAGGTTACCAGCAGGGTAGCAGGCAGGCTCTTGAAGATGTCGGGTGTCTCGGCCCAGGTGAGCGGTTCGCCGAAACTCAAGCCGATGTTGAAGCAGGCGCTCATGAACCCGGCCAGCAGCGCCACGGCGATGCCCTTCCCGAAATTGAAGTCCTTGACAGCCTTCTTTCGTTCTTCTTCCGGCAGGGCAGCGGCTTTCATAGCCCCGGCTACGCCGATGATGGCGATGCCGACGAGCGTCACGACGACACCGATGATGACAGAAGAGGTGAGGTCATGGGCATGGCCTGTGAAGACGGGGCCGAGGATGGCGCCGAGGGCGGAGCAGGTGCCCAGGGCGATGCTCTGACCCAGGGCGACGCCGAGGTAGCGCATGCTCAGGCCGAAGGTCAGGCCGCCGACGCCCCAGAGGGCGCCGAAGAGGATGGTCAGGAGCGTGGCCTTGGGGTTGGCGGCGTACATGGCGAAAAGGGATTCACCCGACGGGACGGCGAGAAGGGCACCGAGCAGCGGGAAAATGAGCCAGGCGAAGACACCCTGGACAATCCAGTAGCTTTCCCAGCTCCACGCCTTGATCTTATTGATCGGCACATAGCTGCTGCTCTGGCAGAACGCGCCGATGGCGATGATTAATAATCCGATGAATATATTCATAATCAACCATTTACGATAAATCTTCCGTTCCGCAGTATATAGGGTTTCAAACCCTTCGGGCCCTTTGGGCCCTCGTCCCTCCCACGGCCTTTGGCCGCGGGCCCCTCCCATTCATAGCCATGGGCGGCTAAGGTTTTCAACCCTATATACTGTCTCCACTACAGATTTATCTCTTCGACGTTATTTCACGTTCGTATTTCTCGATTTCCGGAATGAAGGCCGTGCCGACGGGGACGTTGTTCTTGAGGTTGAAGTAGTCGAAGACGGCGCCGAAGGGGAGGGTCTTGGCTTCTTCGAGGAGGGCCAGGCGCTGGAATCCCTTGCCGGCGTCTTCGTATTCGCGGAGTTGGGCCAGGGGCTCGAGCAGGGCGCTCAGCAGGCATTTCTGCGTGGCGCGGGAGCCGATGACATAGGCGCCGATGCGGTTGATGGCGGCGTCGAAATAGTCGAGACCGATATGGCTGCGGCCCAGGGCGTCGGCGCGGACGATCTCCTTGAACAGGTCGAGCGTAGGATCGTTCATGATGGTCACGTGGTCGGAATCCCAGCGGATCGGACGCGACACGTGCAGCATCAGTTCCGGGACGAACAGCAGCAGCGAAGCCACCATGTCGGCCACGTTCTCGGTCATCTCATAGTGGCCTGTGTCGAGCGTGTACATCAGCTTGCGGGTGGCGCAGTAGCCGGCCACAAAATCGTGCGAACCCACGGTGTAGCTTTCCAGCCCGATGCCGAAGAGCTTGGCCTCCAGACAGGTCTTCATGTCCGGCAACTGTTCGGCCAGGATTTCGTCGAGCGCCTCGGCGAAGATCTCGCGGTAGCGCTTGCGTTCCACGGTCTGGTCTTTCGAGCCGTCATGCACCCAGATATTCATAATGCAGGGATCGCCCTGCGCCTTGCCCATCGCGTCTGCGATGCGGCGGCAACGTTTGGTGTGTTCGATCCAGAAATCCCGGATGGCCTTGTCGGGATTGGCCAGCGAGAGGTCGCCGCTCTTCGGATGTCCGAACGAGGTGGAGTTGAAGTCGAGTTTCAGGCCGTTTTCCCGTGCCCACTGTATCCAGCTTTCAAAATAGCGGACGTCCACCTGGTCGCGATCCACGAATTTTCCGCCGAAGTCGCCGTAGATTTCATGGAGGTTGAGGCGGTGGTTGCCGGCGATCAGTCTTTTGGCGAAAAGGACATCGGCGCGCACTTCGTCAATATTGCGGGCGCGGCCCGGATAGTTGCCGGTGGTCTGGATGCCGCCCGACAGGCCGGCTGCGCTCTCGAATCCGATGACATCGTCGGTCTGCCAGCAATGCAGCGAGATCGGTGTCTTCTCAAGGATTCCGATGGCTTTGTCGGTATCTACACCCAGCGCGGCGTAACGCTCGCGGGCGTATTCGTAGGATTGGAGGATCTGTGAGTCTTTCATATGAGGTCTTCTTATTGTTTCAAGTGATGGTAACGTCCCATTAATTGGGACACTACCTTCAAAAATGGCCTTTTTTGATGGTACCCTGCATTTTTTGGGGACGTTACCCGCAGTGGGGCATAAATGTTCGGACTGCAAAGGTGTCGGCGATAAGCCGGCGCATCTGCCAGCGGTCGGAAACCAGGCCGGCGGTGCGGGCCTGAAGCATAAGGTTGCCGATAGCCGTGGCTTCGGCAGGTCCGGCGATGACCGGAATACCGAGCGCGTCGGCCGTCCACTGGTTGAGGATTTCGTTGGCGCTGCCTCCGCCGATGACGTGGAGTTTCTCGATGGAGAACGGTGCGAAGCCTTGCAGCAGCGAGAGTACTTCGCGGTAGCGATCGGCGAGGCTGTGATAAATACAACTCACTATCTGCGCGTCAGAGAAGCCGGCGCGCAGCTGCGGGTGGTTTTCGGAGCGAGAGCCTTTTTTCGCAAGCGGGACGGAGACCGGAGCCTCCGAGCGGCCGGCAAGAGCGACGCAGATTTCGGCAGGCATGTCGGACGGGTTGGTGAAACGCGGGTCGTCCGGATGGATGCGGCCGGGGAAGGATGATTCTGCGCGGGCCATTTCCACGAGCTGCGCATAACTGTAATCACGGCCGGCGGCTTTCCACTGCTTGCGGCACTGCTCCAGCAGCCACATGCCCGTGATGTTCTTCAGGAAGCGCGTTGTGCCGTCAATGCCACCCTCGTTCGTAAAGTTGGCGGCCGCCGACGCCTCATTGATGATGGGTGCCGGCACCTCGATGCCCATCAGGCTCCAGGTGCCGCTGCTCAGGTAGGCGAAACGCTCGTCTGCAGCCGGCACGGCGGCGATGGCCGACGCCGTGTCGTGTCCTGCCACGGCAATCACCGGCACCCGCCCCAGGCCGGTCGCAGCCGCCAGTTGCGGCCGCAAAACACCCACCTGTGTACCCGGCTGTACGATGGGCAGCAGCACGTCGGGACGTATCCCCAGCCGTCGGAGCAGTTTCGTATTGAACTGCCGCGAAGTCTGGTCCATCATCCCGGAAGTGGAGGCGTCGGTGTATTCGCACACCGCATTTCCCGTCAAAAGATAGGACAGAAGGTCCGGCATGAAGAGGATGCTCTCCGCTGCGGCCAGCACAGCGTCTCCGGCCTGGGTCTGGGCATACAGCTGGAAGATGGTATTGAAATCCATGATCTGGATGCCCGTGGCCGCGTAAAGTTCAGTGCGCGGAATCTTTTCGAAAACCTGCGCCGGTATGCCTGCCGTATACGGGTCACGATAAGCGCGCGGAAGCCCGAGCAACGAACCGTCAGCTGCAATGCAGCCGAAATCCACGCCCCAGGTGTCGACGCCGATTGAATCGATGCGGAGGCCCGCACGGCCCAGCTGCTGCAGGCAGGTCACGAAATGCTCGTAGATCGACCATACGTTCCAGTAGCAGCGTCCGCCCACTTCCAGCACCTGGTTGGGGAAGCGGTACACTTCTTCCATCGTGAAGCTGCCGTCTGCGAACGTGCCCAGCAGGGCGCGTCCTGACGTAGCTCCGCAGTCGAAGGCCAGGAAAGAATGATTGTGTGCCATGTTACAGGTTTATTTCCAGTTCATGCCGGCCAGGTGCGTACGGAATGAAATGACTGCCGTGCCGGCCGGTATAGTGGATGGTCAGGTCGTATTCGGCGTCGCGGAAGCGACGGTGGATCTTATACGTGCCGTATGCGGCCGGGATGCACGGTTCGATGAGCAGGCCGTTGTACTGGGGCTTGACGCCCAGCAGGAATTCGCTCACGCATTTCCAGGTCCAGGCGGCGGTACCGGTCAGCCAGCTGTTCTTGCCTTCGCCGGGCCTGGCGGCGTCTTTGCCGGCCACCATCTGGCAGAACACATAGGGCTCCACCTTGCGCAGCGCCTGATTTTTCGTGAAAGCGGGCGTGATCTTGCAGTAATGGCGCCAGGCTGCGTCGGCGCGGCCGGCCATCGCTTCTCCGATGATGACCCAGGGGTTGTTGTGGCAGAAGATGCCGGCGTTCTCCTTGTAGCCTTGCGGGTAGGAGCTGATCTCGCCATAGTCTTTGATATAGCGCGTATAGGCAGGCGTGTTGAGTACCAGGCCGTGTTCGCATTCCAGGTACGCGACGGCGGCGTCGAGCGCCTTGTCGCACAAGCCTTCTTCAGCACCGATGCGTGCCATCGTGCACCAGCCCTGGCTTTCGATGAAGATCTTGCCTTCATTGTTCTCATGGGACCCGATCTTGCGGCCGTAGTAGTCGTAGGCGCGCAGGAACCATTCTCCGTCCCAGCCATGGGCCTTGACGGCGTTTTCCATCGTTGCTACGGCAAAGCGTACTTTCTCGATGTACGCCGGATCGGCCGCTACGGCCGGATGGGCGAGCAGTTCGGCGAAATCGCGTCCTTCGGCCACGAAAAGGCCGGCGATCATCAGCGATTCAGCCTTTGAGCCTTCGGTCTTGTTCTCAGTGGTCTGGAACGATTCGTCGGGATTGTCGGAGAAGCAGTTGAGGTTGAGGCAGTCGTTCCAGTCGGCCCGGCCGATGAGCGGCAGGCCGTGCGGACCGAGGTTGTCGGTCACGTGGGCGAAACTGATCTTCAGGTGTTCCAGCAGCGAGACTTCCGTGCCGGGCTTGTTGTCAAAAGGCACTTGTTCCTGCAGGATGCTGAAATCGCCGGTCTCCTTGATGTAGGCCACCGTGCCGAAGATGAGCCACAGCGGATCGTCGTTGAATCCGCCGCCGATGTCGTTGTTGCCACGCTTGGTCAGGGGCTGGTACTGGTGGTAGCAGCCACCGTCGGGGAATTGGGTGGCGGCGATGTCGAGAATACGCTGCCGCGCCCGTTCCGGAATCAGGTGACAGATGCCCGCCAGGTCCTGGTTGGAATCGCGGAAACCCATGCCGCGTCCGATGCCGCTTTCGAAATAGCTGGCACTGCGGCTCATGAAGAAGGTGATCATGCACTGGTACTGGTTCCAGATGTTGACCGTGCGGTCCAGTTCGGGAACGCTGGAGGCGACGGTATAGCGGCTCAGCAGATCGTCCCAGAAGGCGCGGAGCGCCGCGAATGCAGCGTCAGCGCCTGCTGCCGTCCCATATTTCTCCAGCATCGCCCGCGCCGGTTTCTTGTTGATGACAGCGGGCCTCTCAAACTTGGCCTCCGGCGGATTTTCCACATAACCCAGCACGAAGAACAATTCTTCGGAAGCACCGGGTTCCAGCGTCAGGTCGAAACGATGCGAGGCGATCGGGCTCCAGCCGTGCGCCACGGAATCGCCCGACGTGCCGGAGAGCACCTGCTGCGGCGCGTCGAAGCCGTTGTACATCCCCATGAAAGTCTCCCGGTCGGTATCGAACCCGTCGAAGGGGCGGCTCACGGCATAAAAGGCATAATGGTCGCGTCTTTCCCTGTATTCCGTCTTGTGATAGATGGCATCCGGCTCTATCTCCACTTCTCCGGTCGAAAGGTTGCGCTGGAAATTCTCCATGTCGGTCGAAGCGTTCCAGAGGCACCATTCCACGAAAGAGTAAAGTTGGAACGATTTGCGCACGACGCCCGTGTTGGTCAGGCGCACCCGGTGGATTTCACACCGGGCTCCGGGCGGCACAAAGAACAACACTTCTGCACGAAGGCCATCCTTTTCTCCGGAAATGCGGGTGTATCCCATGCCATGGCAGCAACTGTATGCGTCCAGCGGCGTTTTGCAGGGTTTCCAGCCGGGATTCCAGACCGTATCGCCGTCCTTGATATAGAAATAGCGTCCGCCCGCATCCATCGGCACGCCGTTGTAGCGGTATCGGAGGATACGCCGGAACTTGGCGTCCCGGCAGAAACAGTAGCCTCCGGCCGTATTGGAAATCAGTGAGAAGAAATCGTCCGTACCCATGTAATTGATCCACGGCCAGGGCGTATCGGGCCGGGTGATCACATATTCGCGCGCGTTGTCGTCGAAGTGTCCGAAATGGTTCATGTCAGAAAGGACTTCAATATTTATAATTCAAATGTTTGAGCGAGGTGTCTGCGGAACTGCCGCCGTAGAGGATTTCCCAGTCTCCCTTCATGGAGACCATGTCCCCTGCTTTCGGCGACCAGGACAGGAAGGTTTCGGCCGTCAGCGGGAACTTCACCGTGACGGTCGCTCCGGCCGGAATGTTTACGCGCTGGAAGCCGCGGAGCGATTTGATCGGTCCTTCGGTATCGGCCGGACGGCGGACATAGAGCTGGACCACTTCATCGGCATCGCGGGAACCGGTGTTCGTGACCGGAATCTCCAGTACGCCCCGCTTGACGCTGGCATCTCCATAGGCAAAATCCGTATAGCTGAGACCGTAACCGAAGGGGAAGAGCGCGTCGCCCGTGAAATAGCGGTAGGTGCGTCCCTTCATGGAATAGTCTTCATAATCAGGAACCTGGTCGATGCTGCGATAGAAGGTGACGGGGAGTTTGCCGGAAGGTACCACGTCGCCAAAGAGGATATCTGCCAGCGCCGTGCCGCCCTCTTCGCCCGGATACCAGGCCTGGACGATGGCCTCGCAGGTCTCGGTTTCAGGCACCAGGCCCATCGCTGAGCCGGAAAAGTTGACCAGTACGACCTTCTTGCCGGCCGCATGCAAAGCCTTCAGCAGTTGCCGCTGGACAGCAGGCAGCTGGATGTCGGTGCGGTCGCCGCCCTTGAAGCCGGGCAGGTCGACGGGCATCTCTTCGCCTTCCACTTTCGGCGAAATGCCGCCGGCGAAGACTACGATGTCAATGTCGTCCAGCTGTTTCAGGACATCAGTTATTTCTTTGTCTGTAAGCGCTTCCTTGCTGACCAGCACGCAGCCCGGGAAGCTAACCAGCTTGGGAATCCGCTGCTGGACGGCTTCTTTCAATGTCAGGGTGTGTTCGGGGATGGGATTGTAATTGCCCCAGAGCATCTCCCTGTCGTCGGCATTGGGGCCGATGACGGCGATGCGGGATTTTGCATCGAGCGGCAGGATATGGTTGCGGTTCTGCAGCAGGACGATGGATTCCTGTGCCATGCGGCGGGCCAGCGCGCGGTGTTCAGGTCCTTCTACGATGTCGTCGGACAGATGGTCCCAGGGTTCGCGGTTTCCGTCGAGTTCACCCAGACGGAAACGGGCGGCCATCAGCCGGGTCAGCAACGGATCAAGCTCCGCTTCATCGAGCACGCCTGCGTTGACCGCATCCTGGATATGGCGGTACGATTCGCCGCAGTTGAGGTCGGTGCCGGCCCGGACGGCCTCCGCCACGGCGTGTTCCACGTCAGGGCTGTAGCCATGCCGTCCCGGCATGAAAAAGTCGTGGATGGCCCAGCAGTCTGAGGTGACGAGGCCTTTGTATCCCCATTCGCCACGGAGCACCGTGTCGATCAGGAAGAGGCTGGCTGCACAGGGGACCCCGCGGAAGCGGTTGTACGCGACCATGACCTCTTGCACGTTGGCCTTGGTCACCAGGTCCTTGAAAGCCGGAAGATAGGTTTCGCGCAGGTCGCGGTCGCTTACGTTCGCATCGAAGCTGTGCCGGTTCCATTCTGGTCCGGAATGGACGGCGAAGTGCTTGGCGCAGGCGTGCGTCTTGAGCACGTCTGCCTCCGTATCGCCCTGGAGGCCGCGGACGACGGCCATGCCGAGCTGTCCCGTCAGATACGGGTCTTCGCCGTAGGTTTCCATGCCGCGACCCCAGCGCGGGTCGCGGAAGATGTTGATGTTGGGCGTCCAGAAGGTGACGCCTTCGTACCAGTCAGACTTGCCATCTGCCATTCCGATGCGGTTCTTGACGCGGGCTTCGTCGCTGACGGCCGTGAAGACTTCTTCGAGCAGCGGCTCGTCGAATGCGGCCGCCATGCCGATCGGCTGCGGGAAGGTCGTCGCCTTGCCGTTGCGCGCCACGCCGTGCAGCGCTTCGTTCCACCAGTTGTAGGGCAGGATGCCGAGTCGTTCCACGCCGCCGGCATCGTGCCGC
>JAEETO010000139.1 GCA_016290385.1 Bacteroidales bacterium
CTCTTGGCGGAGGATGGTGCCGCCGCCCAGGGCCAGCACCAGGTTGTCGCCGGTTTGCAGCGTCTCGGCGAGCAAATCCGTTTCAATCGCACGGAAAGCAGCTTCACCTTGCGCCGCAAAGATCTCGGCAGGCGTGCCGTAACGTGCCGTGATGACGTCGTCGAGGTCGACAAAACGCCAGCCGAGCCGCTCCGCCGCCGCCCGTCCGAACGTCGTCTTCCCGCTTGCCATGAAGCCTGTCAGCGCAGCGATCATCAGAACAAAGTGGGTTCTTGGGGATTACTCCAGTCGGTGAGGTCTTCTTCGGTGGTGTCCGGTCCCGGTTCGTCAGCTTCAGGGTCCTCATCGGCGGGCGTTTCCTTGACGAGCGGCTCTACGAAAACGACGTTCTTGACCTCGAGCGAAGAAACCTTCTTTCCCTTCGCCCGGAAACCCTTTTTGCCGATGAACTCATCGACATCGATCAGTTCCGGCTCTTTTCCGGCACTCTTGCCCTTGAACGTCACCTTCAGTTGCGGCCAGCGGTCCTCGCTCATGTCCAGGAACTTGGAACCCTTTCCGTCGGCGACGAAACTTACCGCGATGCCATTGTTGGGCTCAAAGTTGAAACGCTTGATATAATATGCTTTCGCCGGACCGTCGTAATAGAGCACCGAGACAGTCTTTTCCGGATCGAATTTCTCCACCCGCATCAGGTCGCCCTGGAAATGTGTGCTCAGGTCGAAGGAAGTGGTATAGTAACTGCCGTCCTTGCAGATGACCAGGATCAGGTCGCCGTCGGAGAACTCGCCCAGGTATCGGCCGCGGCCCGCGTCGTTGAGGCGGACGATGTCTTCGTCGAGCCAGATCCGTTTGCCGGCCAGTGTCGATACGCCCTTGGACTTGAGCGTGATGCGCTGAATGATGTTCTTGGACGTGACCACGTTTCCACGTGTCGTCCGTCCTTTGATGGCCAGGTCGGCGAAATTGTATTCGTCCACCAGTTTCTTGAGCTTGGGACGCGGCCGGTACTGGATACGGAGCACCTCGGCCTCGCCGTTGCTGTTGGCCGTGAACCAGAGCACCGTGGATCCGGGCTTGCCCATCGTCAGGTCGTATTCCTTGTCGCGGGTGATGCCCGTGATGGCGAAACGTTTCGCGTAATAGACGCCGCCGGCCTTGCCGTCGCGGTACACCACGTTGTACACCGTCCGCTCGTCACGGCGGTTGAACACTGCCGCATGGATGATGTCCTTGCCGATGAAGGCCTTGTCCTTCACGCGTGTCACCAGGTACTTGCCGTTCTTCATGAACACCACGATTTCGGCGATGTCCGAGCAGTCGCAGATGTATTCAGCACCGTCGATCTTCTTGGGATCGGTGCCCACGAAACCGTCGGACTTGTTGGCATAGAGCTTGGCGTTGAGGGTGATCACTTTCTCGGCCTCGATGTTCTCGAAGGTCGTGACCTCGGTCTTGCGGGGGAAGCGCGCGCCGTATTTGCGCTTGAGCTGCTGGAAGTAACGGATGGTGTATTCCGTCAGGTGTTCCAGGTTGTTGCGCACTTCGTCGATGTCCGCCTCGATGCCGCGGATGCGTTCCTCGGCGGCCTTGATATCAAAGCGCGAAATCTTGCGCACCGGTTTCTCCACCAGCTTGTTGATGTCTTCCGGCAGGATGGGCCGTTTCAGCAGGTGCTGGTATCTGCTCATTTCCCGCTGCACGTCCTGCAGCTGCTCCTCCCAGGAAGCCGCGTCGTTTTCCAGGATCCGGTACACCTTCTGCTCGAAGAAGATCTTCTCCAGGCTCGACCAGTGCCAGTCGGCTTCCAGCTCGTCGAGCAGGATCTTGAGTTCCTGCTCAAAAAGGTCTCTCGTATGGAAGGCGTTGTAGCGCAGGATCTCGTCCACGCCCATGAAATGGGGCTTGCGGTCCATGATCACGCAGGCGTTGGGGGAGAGGGCCACTTCGCAGTTGGTGAAGGCGTAGAGTGCGTCGATGGTCTTGTCGGGCGACACTTCGTTCTGGAGCGTTATGTTGATCTCCACGCCGTCGCTCGACATGTCGTCGGCTTTCTTGATCTTGATCTTGCCTTTGTCGTTGGCCTTGATGATGGAATCGATCAGGCTTTCGGTAGTCTGCCCGTAAGGGATTTCCGTGATGGTCAGCGTGCGCTTGTCGGTCTTGACGATGCGGGCGCGGATCTTGACCTTGCCGCCGCGCTGGCCGTTGTTGTAGCGCGAACAGTCGATCAGGCCGCCGGTGGGGAAGTCCGGATAGAGTTCGAAAGGTTTTTCCTTGAGTGCGGCGATCGAGGCGTCGAGCAGCTCGTTGAAGTTGTGGGGAAGGATCTTGACCGACAGGCCCACGGCGATGCCTTCCGTGCCCTGCGCGAGCAGCAGCGGGAATTTCATGGGCAGTACCACGGGCTCCATGTTCGTGCCGTCGTAGGAAGGCACCCATTCCGTAATCTTCTTGTTGAAAGCCACTTCCTGGGCGAATTTGCTGAGCCGGGCTTCGATGTAGCGTGAGGCGGCGGCGGAGTCACCCGTGAAGATGTTGCCCCAGTTCCCCTGGGTGTCGATCAGGTATTCTTTCTGGCCCAGGCCCACGAGGGCGTCCTTGATGGAGGCGTCGCCATGGGGGTGGTATTTCATGGTATCGCCCACGATGCCGGCCACTTTGTGGTAGTGTCCGTCCTCCACCTTGTTCATGGCATGCAGGATGCGGCGCTGCACAGGCTTGAGGCCGTCTTCGATGTGGGGGACGGCACGGTCGAGGATGACATAGGATGCGTAGTCGAGGAACCACTCTCGGTACATGCCCGAGAGTTTGTACTTGTTTTCTCCCTCGGCTACCAGCCGGTCGAATTTCCCTTGTGCCGGATCGTCGGCGTCCTCGTCCACGATCTCCACTTCCTCCTCTTCCTCAGGGAGTTCTTCGCTTCTTTCGTCCAGTTCGTCCAATTCGTCCTCTTCTTTCATAGTCGTTTGCCTTTAGTCCTGAATGTATCCGAATTTCTTGAGCATTTTCTTGTCTTCCCGCCAGTTGGGCTCCACTTTCACGAAGACCTGCAGGAAAACCTTTTTCTGGAAGAAGTCTTCCATTTCCAGGCGGGCGGCGGTGGCGACGCGCTTGAGTGCGGAGCCGCCCTTGCCGATGATGATGCCCTTCTGGGAGTCGCGCATCACGTTGATCACGGCGCTGATATCGTAACGTTCTTCCCCTTCCTTGAACTTCTCGATGACCACCTCGGTGCAGTAGGGGATTTCCTTGTCATAGTTTTCGAGGATCT
>JAEETO010000051.1 GCA_016290385.1 Bacteroidales bacterium
GACGAAACTGTCAGTGTCGCTGATGACAGATGAGATAACTTCCGCCAGATAACATTCCTTGCGGTAGTATTGGTGAGTTTCATCGCCATGAATATTTGCAGACAAAACATTTTATAAAATTGCAATAATTGCAAAAATATTAAATGAAAGCGGTGGATTATGAAAAGCTACGGCTAATGTGAAGATTGGCCTTTGTTTTATGAAAAATCGAGGTTGAAATTGAAAATATAGGGAATTTTTGATTGAAAATCTTGGGAATTTTGTTTGGTAGAATTGTGTTAAAAGTAGGATATAGTTTGCTGCATATTGAGAATTTTTCGTAATTTTGCAAAAAGTTCTAATTATGGAGAGAATTAGACGCAATGACTACATAGCTCAAGTTTCCAACTTATTGGGCAAAGGAGAGGCTGTGGTGCTGACCGGGCACAGGCGTGCTGGAAAGAGCTGCATCCTGGAACTGCTGGCGGCAGAGCTGTCAGACAAAGGAAATGTCATCTACATTGACATGGAGAACCCCGTGAATGCAGACCTGACGTCGTTCCGTGAATTGTCGGAGAAGATTAAGGCTGGCGTGGTAGAAGGTGGCCGCAATTATGTGCTGATAGATGAGGTGCAGGAGGTGAAGGAGTTTGCGAAGGCCCTGCGCTACTGGGTGAAGCAGGATGGCGTGGACGTGGTGGTGACGGGTAGTAATGCGGCTATGCTGTCGAGCGATATCGCCAACTCGTTTGCCGGACGCTATCATCGCGTTCACGTGAGCAGCCTGGATTACAAAGAGTTTCTGACATTCTATGGTCTGGAAGACTCTGATAATGCTTTCTCACAGTATCTGCGCTGGGGCGGACTGCCGTTCCTGTATCGCATCCCTATGGAGGATGAGCGAACGAGGACGGAGTATCTGGGCAGCATCTACGATACCATCTTTGTAAAGGACATTGTGCGTAGGAAGAACGTGCGCAACGTGTCGCTGCTGGACAATCTGGCTCGGTTTGTGGCTGACAACAGCGGGAAGGTCTTTTCTGCCAACAGCATTGCCAAGTACCTGAAGGGTAACGAGATGGCTGTGAGTGCCAACACGGTGGGTGAATATATGGACGCATTGTGCGACACGTATATGATAGATCGCGTGAAGCGTTATGACATCAAGGGCAAGAGCGTGTTTGAGCAGCAGGACAAGTACTATTTTGAGGATTTGGGCCTGCGTAATTACTTGTGTCGTGACAAACGGGCCCTGGATATTGAAAAGGTGCTGGAGGGTGCTGTATATCTGAAACTCAAGCGCAGTGGCTATGAGGTATATGTGGGGCAGTTGAACGGTAAGGAGATTGACTTTGTGGCTCGCAGGGGTGATGAGGTGATTTATGTGCAGGTGGCCCTGCAGGTGACAGGTGAAGAAACTTACGAACGTGAGTTTGGCAACTTGAAACTGATCAAGGACAATTATCCCAAGTATGTGGTGACGATGGATCCGAATGTGGGGCTGATTCACGACTCGGGAATCGTGGCTTGCCCGGCAAGGGAGTTCTTACTGAAGTTATAGCTTAAGGTAATAGTTATGAAGTAAAAATTAATAATGATTATGCTACAGAAACTATTCGGATTCGACCCTGCGCAGCATAAGGTGCGCACGGAGATTTATGCGGGCATTACCACATTCCTCACCATGGCCTATATCCTGGCCGTGAATCCGGGCATCTTCAGCGCACTGGCGCCGCTGGGAATGCCGACCAGTGCGGTATTCACCGCCACCGTGCTGGCCTCCGTCGTCGGAACCCTGGTGATGGCTTTCTATGCCAGGAAACCGTTCGGGCTGGCGCCAGGCATGGGCATCAACGCGTTTTTCGTCTATACCGTGTGCCTGGCGATGGGCTACAGCTGGCAGTTCGCGCTGACGGCTGTCTTCATCGAAGGCATCCTTTTCATTCTCCTTTCGCTCTTCAAAGTCCGGGAACTGATCGCCAATGCCATTCCTCCCGGCATCAAGGCAGCCATCGGCGGCGGCATCGGCCTGTTCATCGCCTTTATCGGCCTGCAGCACTGCGGCATCATCGTCTCCGACGAGAGTACGCAGGTAGCCCTCGCCAATTTTGACAATCCTTCGATTGTCCTCGCACTCATCGGCCTGGTGATCTGCGGCCTGCTGGTGGTACGGAACGTCAGGGGAGGGCTCCTCTGGGGCATCCTGCTGACGGCGCTCATCGGCATCCCGATGGGCGTGACGCATTTCGATACGCTTTTCTCTGCGCCGCCTTCGATCTCGCCCATCTTCCTCAAGTTCGAGTGGCATCATATCCTCTCATGGGATATGCTGATCGTGGTGCTCACCTTCCTATTCGTGGATCTTTTCGACACCATCGGCACCGTGATCGCCGTCTCGCTGAAGGCTGGTATGGTGGATAAGGACGGGAAGGTGGAAGGTGTCGGGCGCATGCTGATGGCGGATGCGGTGGCTACGGCTGCCGGTGCCTGCCTGGGCACTTCTACTACCACGACCTATGTGGAGAGTGCCGCAGGTGTGGCGGTGGGCGGGCGTACGGGCCTCACGGCCTTCGTCGTGGCGGCCTGCTTCGCGCTGGCGCTGTTCCTGAGCCCGCTGTTCCTGGCCATCCCCGCCGCTGCTACGGGCCCCGCGCTCGTCATTGTGGGCGTCATGATGCTCGCCAACACCACCAGTGTGGATTGGGACGATTATACCGAGGCTATTCCCGCTTTCGTCACCATGATCATGATGCCGCTGAGCTACAGCATCAGCGACGGCATCATGCTGGGCATCATCATGTATGTGCTGATGAAGGCCGGAAAGGGCATGAAGGGCCTCCGCCAGATCAGTCCCACCGTGTGGGTGCTTTTCGTGATTTTCGTGCTTCGCTACGTGCAGAAGAGCCTGTCATAGGCTTCGGCTTTCTTCTTCAGGGGTAGCGGATAGGCGCGTGAAGTGGATGGCATGCGCCAGAATCGGATGGGGCGAGATGTCCGATCAGACCGGGCAGGAAGTCTGGCGTCGGATAGGTCGATATCAATCCATCCGCCGACGGGCGGGACGGGACAACCAAAGGTGCCGGCGATGACCTCTGTGGCCTTCTGGCCCGTGGTGACCAGCGTGCGGCAATCCGGAATCCGGGCAAGCAGGGCAGGGATGTCGGAGGCTGTGACCATCTCAAGAAATGCGTCGGCGGCATTGTCCCTGAGGCGGCGCACCTCGCAAGCCGTATCGTAGAAAGCCAGCCCTTGCTCTGCGCAAAAAGTGCGGATGGCGGCTTCGTCAAAGCTTTTCTTGGCCGGGAGGCAGAAGTGGTCCTTGTCCCTGAAGTGAATCAGCCCCATAATCCGCCAGAAGTCATTGATCCAATTCGGGTAGTAGAACGGCATGCACCAGCGGTGCTTCTGCGGCGGAAAACTCCCCAGGAACAGGATTTTAGCGCCCTCCGGCAAGAACGGCTCGAACGGATGTTTCTCAATGGGCGAAATCATAGCCGTCTTTGTAATGGTATCAGTGCGCATGGCCCTTCATATAATCCTGATAACCCAAAGTTAGCAAAGAATCCTCAATAATCTACATCCATACTGCGGTAGGTGTGCGTGAATAAGTCCTATCTACCGCATAATAGGTCTTTTTTGCGGTAGGTAGTCCATTCGCTGGCACACCTACCGCAAAATAGTGCCTGCGAGATAGGCTCGCCGCTCTGCCTCCGGGAACTTCTCGATGGCGTACCGCAGCATAGTACGGGGCATCGTAAGATAACGGGGCGGTGCCGGATCGAGTCCGGCATGACGATCGGGCTCGGGCCCAAGCAGATAATCTTCCAAAGCAGTTTTGTCTTTCTTGCCGGCTTCACGCAGGAGCCAGCCGACGGCTTTATGGATGAGGTCGTGGGGGTGATGGAGGAGGATGTCGGCGATGGAGAAGGTGTCTGTGATCTGGCCGTGGCGGATGAAAGTCATGGTGCTGACGATGCCGATGCGCTGTTCCCAAAGGGTGCGGCCGTTGCGGGCCAGGTCGTAAAGCTGGCTGCGGTCCTTGTCCAGCAGCCATTCGCCGAGGAGTGGATAGCACGAGAGGTCCACGAGGTCCCAGTTGTTGATGAACGGGGTGTGCGCCAGGTAAAAGTCCACGCACATCGGCTTGACCGGGGATTTCTTGGCATGCTTGAAGATCTCCACCAGCGTCAGGAGGGCCGCCAGGCGCACTTCATGGTACTCCGAACGAATGCATTCCTCCAGCTCCGGAAAAGGCGTATCGCTTCGGACAGCCCGCTCCTGCCAGTCCGCCGGCAGCATCTCCTTCCAGCATCCACGAACCACCTCGCGCGTCACAGGCACCTTGATGCCCAGGAACTTGTCGCCTTCGCCGTACTGGCCGGGACCCGTCTTGAAAAAGCGGGAGAGGCCGGCCACCTGCGACGGGTTGGCGTGTGCCATCATCTCCTTCAACAGCTGATTCATATCTGCCGGACCTCCAGACCGCGGAGATACTTCTCCAGAAGGTCGCGCGTGCGGAGCTTTACGAAGCAGGTGGGGGTGCCGTCGGTGCAGGCGAACCACTCGGCCGCCGCAAGAGAAGCGTCCATGACCAGATGCACGCCGGCACAGGCCGGCCAGACGCCGCTGAGGATTGTCGTGGCGCCCACCCGCACCCCCGTGCGTTCCCACAACTGGTCGGCGGAAGCGAAGGACACCCGCGGAATCCCCAGCGCGCTGCAGAACTCCCGCGTCACGAACGGCTTGTCGTGCGAAGTGACATAGAGGTAGAACTCGGTCTGCTGACGGTTGCACAGTTCACGATGTCCACCCCGATCCGGGCACTGATGTGCGCGCAATCCTCCATGGTGAGACCGGGGTCGGTATCTACGCGCTCAAAGGGTATGCCCGCAGCGGCAAAAGTATCATATACAAGCTGTTGCAGCGGCGTCTCGAAAGCGTCGGGCGGCGTGGCGATCAGATCGCTTACATAGAATTCCATAGAACAAAGATAGAAAGCATCACGCGGATTGCAAAGAAAAAGTCGTACCTTTGAAGGTACCATTTACACGAATCATGGATACCCCTCTAAGCGACAGCGCGATCCGCGAAATCGTCGAGAAGCAGCGCCGCTTCTTCCGCACCGGCGCGACCCTGCCGGTCAGCTGGCGCATCGAACAGCTCAAACGGCTGAAGGCGGCCGTCATGGCACACGAGAACGCTTTCGAGGCAGCCCTGGCCGAAGACCTCGGCCGAACGCAGCTGGAGGCCTACCTTTGCGATATCGGCCCCATCATTACAGAGATCAACGAGATGCTCAGAGGCTTGCGCCGCTGGGCACGGCCAGAGCGGCATTTCAGCGGCCTGATGTGCTTCCCGAGCCTGGTCACGAAAGTGTATAAGATGCCTTACGGCGTGGCGCTGGTCATCAGCCCGTTCAATTTCCCGATCCTGCTGACCATCGGCGTGGTGGCGGCGGCAATGGCGGGTGGCAATACGGTGGTGATCAAGTCCAGCAGCAAGTCCGCCGCCAGTACGGCCGCTCTCAAACGCTTCTTCGCGGAAGTGTTTCCGCCAGAATATGTCACACTCATCGACGGCGGGCACGATGTCGCGGATCGCTGCCTCTCCCAGCGCTTCGACAAGATCTTTTACACCGGATCGCCCGCCGTGGGCAAGCACGTGCTGTCCGAAGCGGCGAAGAACCTGACGCCCGTGGCGCTCGAGCTGGGCGGCGAAACAGGCAACTGGTGCGTTGTCCGAAAGGACGCTGACCTCCGCGACGCAGCGCGCAAGATCGCCTTCTTTAAGATTACCAACGCTGGCCAGATCTGTATCAATATCAACCAGATCGCCGTAGCGGAAGAAGTCGCGGAACCCTTCCTGAAAGAGCTCAGGCAAGCCTTCACCCAGCAGATCGGAGAGCACGCCGAAGAGAATCCCGAGTATCCCAAACTCATCACGGACGGTGCATACGACAAGTGCGCCCGCCTGGCGGAGGAGTACCGCGCGCGCATCGTCTTTGGCGGCAACGGCAACAGGGAAACGCGCCGTTACGCACCCACAATCATCTATCCCGTCCGGATCGACGAGCCCATCGTGCAACACGAGCTTTTCTGCCCGCTGCTGCCCGTCGTGCCTTACCGGGATGCGGAGGTGGATGCGCTGATGGAAACCATCGCCGGCCGCGAGCATCCGCTGGCGATGTACGTGTTTACCAGGGATATGCGATGGGCGAACCGCGTGATGCGGACCCAGCAGTTCGGTGGCGGCTGCATCAACGAAGTGTGCATCCACATGATGGTCAAAGGCGTTCCTTTCAACGGAACGGGTCACTCCGGCATGGGCGCGTATCACGGCGAGTGGGGCTTCCGCGAATTTACCCATCCCCAGACGGTCCTCAAGGGCCGGACACGCTTCAACCTGTCGCTCCGCGAACATCCGTATACCGGAAAGGCGGGCGAATCCAAGATGAAGCTGCTGCGTTTGTTCGAGCGCTAGGCCCCGAACACGGCTTCGTAGTCTTTGCGGAATTTCTCGATGCCCTGGTCGGTGAGGGGGTGCTTGGTCATCTGCTCGATGACTTTGTAGGGGACGGTGGCGATGTCGGCGCCGGCGAGGGCGCACTCCGTGACGTGCATGGGGTGGCGGATGCTGGCGGCGATGATTTCGGTCTGGATGCCGTGCGTATTGAAGATCTGGGCGACTTCGGCGATCAGGTCGGTGCCGCGTTCGCTGATGTCGTCGAGCCGTCCGACAAAGGGGCTGACGAAGGCAGCGCCGGAGCGGGCGGCGAGGAGGGCCTGGTTGGCGGTGAAGATCAGCGTCATGTTGACTTTGATGCCTTCGGCGGCGAGCGCATGGCAGGCCTTGAGGCCTTCGATGGTCATCGGAATCTTGACGACCATGTTCTTGTGGATGGCGGCGATCTCGCGGCCTTCCGCGATCATTCCGGCCGCGTCGGTGGTCGTTGCCTTGACTTCGCCGCTGATCGGTCCGTCCACGATGGAGGCAATTTCGGCCACGACCTGCTTGAAGTCGCGGCCTTCTTTGGCTATGAGGGAAGGATTGGTGGTTACGCCGCAGATGACGCCCATGGCGTTGGCTTTCCGGATGTCGTCGACATTCGCTGTGTCTAGGAAGAATTTCATGGTGTTGGTTTTTTCGTATTTACAAAAATACGGATTTTTGCGTATTTTGTAAAAAGAATCATTATCGCTGATTGTAAGCAGCCTTCTCGTCCCTACACTAAAAAACTGGGTTAATGGACATTTTGGGTGATAAAATCCGTGTAATAGGTTGATGTCCTTATATTTGCGGAGATTATCACTGATATGCTAAAAAAAATGCTTTTTCTGCGGCTCTAAAAATGTGGTCCACGATGGCCTGAGAGGCCGTATCCAACGGTATAAATGCAAGGACTGCGGACGTCGTTTTGATGGCGGTTTACGTCGGGACAAAGCCCAGGTTATCACTGATTACATAGAAGGCAAGCAAACGATGGTTCAGCTTGCCAGGAAGTACCGGGTATCCACGAAGACTATCTCGCGGGATCTTACCGGGATGCGCTATGTCCAGAAGATATCCAAGTATAAGCAAGTGATCATCCAAATGGACACCACCTATTGGGGGAGACGGTTCGGACTGATGGTCATCAAGGACTCTCTAAGGAACAGGATCCTATGGCGTAAATACGTAACCCATGAAACCATTGCGGACTACTTGGAAGGAGTAGCCTGGCTTGAAGAACAGGGGTTCAAGATATACGGGATAGTCATTGATGGGATGTGGGGACTGATGCAGGCGCTTAGTCGATATCCTGTCCAGATGTGCCAGTTCCATCAACAGATGATCGTTCGAAGATATCTGGCAGAAGATCCTGATTTAGACGCAGCTAGAGACCTTTTGGACTTAGTCAACGCCATAACAGTTATGGATAAGGAAAGCTTCATCGGAGCCTTCAATGAGTGGTACGAAAGATACAAGGATATACTGAATGAACGGGTACACGACAAGAGGATAAAGCGGATAACGCCACCATATATGCGCCCCCGACTTCGTAGTGCATACTTGAGCCTAAGGCGACATATGAGTTGGCTATGGACCTTCTACGATTATAACGACAGGGTGATACCCAACACGAACAACGGTTTGGAAGGTATATTCTCTGATATCAAGTCGAAGGTCCGCGTACACAGTGGCATCAACAAGGAGCATCGAAAGAAACTCATCGATGAGTATATCTCCCGCCATTATTAGGCACCGCAGCCGGAATAACGGATCTCCGGCTGCTACAGATCGGGCGCTGCGGGGGGCTCTGGTGAAGGCCCTCCTCGCGCCCGACTGTTGCCTTATCTATCTCCCGAAATGTCTATTAGAAACTTTTTGATGGTAATCCATCACCCCAAATGTCTATTAGACCAAAAAAGCAAAATAAAGCAATATACGAAAAAAAGCATCCGCCATTTCGACGGATGCTTTTTCGTGCTCCTCAAGTAGGACTTGAACCTACGACCCCCTGATTAACAGTCAGGTGCTCTGACCAACTGAGCTATTGAGGAAGGTTGTTCCCGTGTTGGGACTGCAAATGTAGAACTTTTTCACGGGAACGCAAAATTTTTCTTAAAATTTTTGCTTGAAGGCATCCCAGTCGTAGTAGGGCCAGTTGTCGGTGGCCAGCGGAAGGTGTGCCTCATGGCCGTTGAGCAGCACTTTGAAGAGGATTTTCGGCAATCTCTTCGACTTGTAGAACACGAAGTGCAGGTTGGCGCCCATCGGGACGTCCTGCAGGCGGCACCAGGTCGGGATGTCGTCGGCGGCAGCGACGTCGTGGTCGTAGCCGTTCACGCCCAGGCACATCAGCAGCGGCAGGAAGGTATAGTCGTGTCCGAAGCGCAGGTCGGCGCCGCGCTGCCCGGTGGCGATGCGCGCATCCGCCTTCTCGATAAAGTCCTTCACGATCGGCATGTAGCCCTCGTGCGTGGGCCAGGCATTCGCATAGAACTGGAAGTCATCGATCTTCCAGAGCGCGATCCGCTCCTCATCCGTGAAGATGTCGTTGAAGTCCAGGTCCGTGTCGAGGCTGTTCATGCCCGCACCGAAGAAATAGAGGTAGGAGACCAGGTCCCACTGGTCTTTTGCATCGACCACGGCATCAGGCGTCTTGAAAAGCCGTGTGAGGATCGCCTTGTAGTCGATGGTCCGTTCGATGTATTCCTCCCAGGTCTCGTCGAAACTGAGCGGCGTCAGGGGAACCTCCTTGACTCGGAAAGGATTGTGGCTGTCGAGCGGCAGGATGGCGGGAAGGTAGATGTAACCGAAGTTTTCGAAGATATCGAGCTTGGGGTTCATTCCCTTCAGTCCCAGGCAGAAAGAAGACATGGTCATCACGCAGCGGGTGGAAGTGGATACCCAGGAACGGACGGCCGCTTCACCCTTGAAAACGCCCGGAAAATTCAGGTACATGCGCTTCGCAAGATCCTGCTGCTGCTGCCATCCTTTGCGGGACAGTTCGCCCACACGGTAGCGTACATCCGGATACAGGATGTCGAAACGACGCTTGAAGTCCTGCCCGAGCGCGGTGAGGTTGCCCTGGTCGGCAGCGGTGCTCAGGACGGTGCGCAGGCGCTCATACATGTCGCTCTGCCAGGCGTAACGGGCTCCGTGGCGGCCGTAATGGCTGATATAAAAGGCTTTGTACCCCTTGGGAGCGGGCGACAGGGCTACGGGTCCTGCCGGGCAGAGATAGTCGGTTCCGGCAAGATACTCCGGATGGGATTCCAGCTGGCGGATGACGTCGGTCTCCTGAGCGCCGGCCCACAGGGTACCGGCCAGGAAGATGAAGGTTGCAAGAAGGAAGGATCTGAACATGGTATTATCGGATGATTTGATTGTTTTCTCTCCACTGGACAGGGGTGCAGCCGTAAATCTGCTTGAAGCGGCGGGAGATGCTCTTGGTGTCGTTCTCTCCCAGCGAGATGGCGATGTTGATCAACTGGTCGTCGGTGTCGGTCATCATCTGGGCGAACTGCTTCAATTTGACATCGGTGATATATTGGTAGATGGTCTGCCCCGTGATTTTCTTGAAACGGCGCTCCAGCAGCCGGCGTGAAAGGGCGACTTCGCCGGTGACGTCTTCGACTGAAATCTTGCGCATGACGTTCCGGTGGATGAACTGGATGGCTTTCTGGATCTGGTCGTCGTGCGTCGCATAGGCGGCCGTCGACATCCGGCCGATGATCTTCAGGGGCTTGAGCACCACGTCTTCGAGTGGTGCGTCAGGATGGAGGACCCGCCGCTCGATCAGGGCGGCCGTCTGGTAGCCGCCTTCCTCGATATTGACCTGGATGCTGGAAAGCGGAGTGCTGCCAAGGCTGCAGAGCAGTTCGTCGTTGTCAACGCCCAGAATGGAGACTTCCGAAGGAATCCTGATTCCGGCGGCATGGCAGGCTTCCACGAGATTGTTGCCCTGGTTGTCGTCGCAGGCCATGATACCGATGGGCTTGGGAATGGAGCGAAGCCAGTCGGTGAGCTTGTCCTGCTCGTAGAACCAGAGATTGTCGATGTCCTGTAAATTATAGGTATAGAAAGCGTTTCCGTTGCCTGAGGCTTCCACTTCCTGCCGGAAGCCGTCGCAACGTTCGTCAGACCAGCAGACATTGCGGAATCCGAAAAAGCCGAAATGCCGGAAGCCGCGCTCGAGATAGAAGCGGGCGGCCATCCTGCCGGTCCCGATGTAATCGGCTGTGATGTTGGGAATCGTCGCGAAGCGCTGCTTGAAGTCCTGCGCCACCGCCACGATGCCGTTGACGGCGAACAGTCCTACGTCGTCGGTCTCTTCGAACTGCCCGATGACGGCGTCGGCCCCCCAGCTCTGGGCCCACCGCACGACCCCCGGGATGCCGATCAGCTTCTTGTAGGCAGGCGGCATGCGGCAGATGTTCCATTGCTCCTTCCGTCGGGAGTACTGGACGATGCCCTTGAGCAATTTACTGGGGAATGCCTCGGTGAAGTCGGAGATGATAAGGAGTCGTAGCATGGCGACGGGATTTGGGTATCTGTAGGTTACAAAGATGATATTTTTTTCCTGGAAATTAAAAAGTTTCCGCAAATTGTTCCTTGAAATACGCAATTTTTACCATAAATACGAAATAAAGCGCTTAATTTTGTAAAAAATCGAACCCATGACACTCGGAATCGACATAGGGGGGACCAATGTCAGCCTGGGAATCGTACAGAAAGGTACCATCCAGGAATCGTTCTCCGCGCCTTCCTTCCCCCCGGAGGCAACGATGGAGCAGACACTCGAAACCCTGTCCGGCTATATCAGCCGAATCATTACTCCTGAAATCCTGAAAATCGGTATCGGCGTTCCTTCCGTCGTAGACATCAAGGAAGGCGTGGTATACGATACCCAGAACATCCCTTCCTGGAAAGAAGTGCCGCTCAAGGCTTATCTGGAAGACCGCTTCCATGTTCCCGTCGCGGTTAACAACGATGCGAATTGCTACGCGCTGGGCATTTATGCACATTATCCCGTGACGTCGCTCCCGGAACTGCTCGTGGCCATCACCCTGGGCACCGGCGTGGGTATGGGCATCGTCGAAGAGGGGCGTTTGTTCTGCGGCGCCAACTGCGGTGCCGGAGAACTGGGGACGCTTCCATTCAGGGATTCCGTCCTGGAAGACTATTGCGGAAGGCATTTCTTCGATGCGGCCGGCCGTGACAGCCGGGAAGCGTCCAGGGCCGCCCGTGCCGGGGACCCCGACGCACTGGCCCTGTTCGACGAACTGGGCCGGAACCTGGGCGTATTGATGAGTACGGTACTCTTCGCCTACGATCCGAGCCACATCGCTTTCGGTGGCGGAATCGCCAACAACTATCCTTTGTTCCGTCCGGCGATGGAACGCTACCTCCAGGAGCACTTCCCGTACAGGAAAGTCCTGGAACGACTGAAGATAGACATTTTTACCGACAATAACATTCCGGTCATCGGAGCAGCACTCCTGTAATATGAAAAAGGTTTGGATCTTTCTTTTCGCTGCGGCCCTGTGCGCCTGCACGAAACAAGCAAAAATGGACAACGGTAGCGTCCTCGCCCTGGGCGAAGGATGGAAATTGAGCCGGACCGGCGGTCCGGAGACAGTTGCGGCAGTCGTGCCCTCCACGGTGGCCGGTTCGCTGTATGCAGCCGGCTATTACGGTGACGACCTGCTCAACGGCCGCAATTATGCCAAGGCTGACAAGTCGATTTTCGATGACGAATGGGTCTACCAGACCGAATTCCAGGCAAAACCGGGCTCGGGACAACGCTGCGAGCTGGTCTTCGACGGCCTGGACTACCGGGCTGACATTTTCCTCAACGGCACGCAGGTCGCATCCTCCGACACAACCTTCGGCGTATTCCTCCGCCGGAGCTACGACGTGTCGAACCTGCTTCGCGGACGCAACAAGCTGGAGGTCAAGCTCCGCCGTGCACAGCCTGGCGACCTGAACATGGGCTTCGTGGACTGGAACCCCCGTCCGCTCGACGAGAGCATGGGCCTGGTCCGGCCGGTATCCCTGCACACCACGGGCGCCGTTTCGATTGAAGACGTGTTCGTGATTCCCGACCTGGAGGTGCCCAGATGTGATGAGGCGGACCTGGAAATCCGCGTCAAGCTCCGCAACCACGAAAACCATCCGGTAGAGGCGCTCCTCGACCTGAACCTGCAGGACGTGGGCGCGTTCCAGTTCCCGGCCGTCCTGCCGGCCGATGCCACGACGACCGTGGTCCTGACGCCGAAGGAAGCGACGGAACTGCACCTCGACCATCCCCGCGTCTGGTGGACCAGCGAACTGGGCTCTCCCGAACTGTATGACCTGAATGTCGCCGTGAACTACAAAGGCGCGGTCTCCGATACCCGCAAGGTCCGTTTCGGCGTACGCAGGATCGAGAGCCGGCTCACGGACAAGAATTACCGCCAGTTTACGCTCAACGGCCGCGACATCCTGATCAAGGGTGCGGGCTGGACCGACGACATCTTCCTGCTCGATACCCCGGAATCCATCGAAAGGCAGGTCAAATATGTCAAGGACATGAACCTGAACTGCATCCGCTTCGAGAACATCTGGGGAAAGGACGATACGGTCTATGACCTGTGCGACCAGGAAGGCCTGCTGGCCCTTGTAGGCTGGAGCTGCCAGTGGGAATGGGAAGACTACTGCGGACTTCCCGAGACGAGCGGCTACGGCTGCATCAACGATCCGGCTTCGGAAGACCTGGCTGTCGCATATTTCCGCGACCAGGTGGTCCGTCTCCATAACCATCCTTCGGTCTTCGCCTGGATGACCGGCAGCGACCGGATCCCGAATCCGGGCCTGGAAAAACGCTATCTGGAGATCTACGGCCAGGAAGACTACCGGCCGTATGTGAATTCGGCGAAGAACCTGTTCAGCACGGTCAGCGGCTGGTCGGGCACCAAGATGGAAGGTCCCTATGACTATGTCGCCCCGGACTACTGGTATTTCGATACGAAACACGGCGGTGCCTTCGGTTTCAATACGGAGACGGGCATCGGCGCCAATCTTCCGCAGCTGGAATCGCTGCGAAAGATGATCCCTTCCGACAAGCTCTGGCCGCTGTCGGACGACTGGAACTATCACTGCACGGCTTCTTCGTCGGTCATGAACACGGTGGACTATCTGCTGGAGACCGTCACGGCACAGTATGGCGCGCCCGAAGACCTGAAAGATTTCATCCGCAAGGCGCATGCGCTGGATTATGCCGGAACCCGCGCCATGTTCGAGGCCTTCCGCGTCAATATGCCGGAAGCGACCGGCATCGTGCAGTGGATGCTCAATTCCGCCTGGCCTTCGCTCTTCTGGCAGCTGTACGACTGGTACGGTGTCCCGACGGCCGCTTACTACGGCACGAAAAAGGCCTGTGAGCCGGAGCAGCTGATCTTCAACTACAAAGACCGGAAAGTCTATCTGGTGAACGAATGCATGAGCTGCGGCGGCGACATGACGGCCTATGTGCGTGTCTACGATGCCGATTCGCGCGTCATCGGCCAGGAATACAAGAGCGTCATGGCACGCTACCATTCGTCCGTGCCGGTGTTCGACCTGCGCAAGTACGACGGCAAGCCGCATTTCATCGCCCTGATGCTCACGGCGGGAGACGGCAGCGAGGTGTCCAACAATTTCTACTGCATCGGCGCGAACGACAACGTCTATGAATTCGACAAGTCGACCTGGTACTATACGCCGGTCCGGAAATGGAACGACCTGCGCTTCGCCTTTGCCAACAAGGACGCTGACGTAGCTTTGACGGTCACGCCGTCGGAAGACGGGTATTCCGTGACACTGGAGAACCGTTCGGACCATATCGTTTTCCAGAACATCCTGAAAGCCCTGGACAAGGACGGGAACCTGGCCGTCCCCGTGTACTGGAGCGACAATTTCTTCCCGCTCCCTCCGCGCGAGAAGCGGACCGTCAGTTGCAAGACAGACCAGAAGGACCTGAACTTCACCGTGGAAAACTGACATACCTGAACTTAAACTATGAAAAAACTCTTCTTCATATTATTGGCCGCAAGTTTCTGCACCCTGGTCTCCGCCCAGACGGTGGACCAGGGCAGGGACTTGTCAAAATATGCCGATGACAAATTTAGCATCGACGACCAGTACCAGGTGGCCGTACCCTACCAGACGGTGACGGTCTCGCCGGTCAGGAACCGGCGCATCAAGAACGTCATCGTGATGATCGGCGACGGCATGGGCCTGGAGCAGGTCAGCGTGGGCTGGGTGCTCAACGGCGGCCATCTCAACCTGGACAACTGCAAGGTGACGGGCTTCTCCCGCACCTATACCGTGGATTCCCTCATCACGGACTCCTGTGCGGGCGGCAGCGCCCTGGCCACGGGCGTGAAGACGCGCTACGGCTTCATGGCCTGCGATCCGGACGGCAATCCGGTGCCCAGCCTGCTGCAGGATGCGCAGAGGAAAGGAAAGAAGACGGGCGTGGCGGTCACCTGCCGCATCAACGACGCGACGCCCATCGATTTCGTGGGCCACAGCACGGACCGGCACGACGAGGCCGGCATCGCCGCGCAATATGTCGACAGCGGCGTGGATTTCCTGGCTGGCGGCGGCATCCAGTTCTGGCAGAACCGCGAGGACGGCCGTGACCTGGTGCAGGAAATGAAAGACAGGGACTATACGTTCGTAGATAATCTTGATGACCTGCACAAAGTGAAGGAAGGGAAAGTCCTGGGCCTGTTCGCACCCCTCGAAATGGAGCCCGCGCTGGACCGCGGCCCCGTCCTGGAAGACTGCGCCATGAAGGCCATCGAGCTGCTGGACAACCGGAAGGGCTTTTTCCTGATGATCGAAGGCTCAAGCATCGACGACTGGTGCCACCGGCACAAGCTGGGCCACATGGCCGAAGAGCTGTTCGATTTCGACCGGACGGTCGGCAAGGTACTCGAATGGGCGGAGAAAGACGGGCATACGCTCGTGATCATTACCGCCGACCATGCGACCGGTGGCCTGACGCTGCTGGGCGGAAGCCTGGAAAACCGCTCTGCCAAGGTCCATTTCTCCACCAAGGGACACAACGGCATCCTGGTGCCGGTCTTTGCCTACGGGCCGCACGCTGAAGAATTCTCGGGCGTCTATGAGAATGCTGAGCTGGCTGCCCGGATCCGGCGCCTGATGAAATGACATCATCCATTACAATATAATACTTAACTTATGAAATGCTTTAAATGTCTCTTTCTTTTACTGTCGGTTCTCTTCGCATTGAACGTCAATGCACAGAACATGACCGTGAAAGGAACGATTACGGACGGGAGCAACGGAGACCCGATTCCGTTTGCATCGGTCGTCGTCAAAGGGATGACGATCTGGACTACTTCC
>JAEETO010000052.1 GCA_016290385.1 Bacteroidales bacterium
TAGAGCGTTTGAATGGCATTCAAAAGGTCAGGAGTCCGATTCTCCTATACTCCACAAAACAAATCCAGCCAATGAGCTGGATTTTTTTTTGTGGAGTAAGGCGCTCTATTTCAAATACATCACGTGGATGAGGTCCGGGGAAGCGTGAAGGTCCTGGGGATTGGTGCCCAGTTCGCCTTGGGGGATGGGCTCGCCGAGACTGTCGAAGAGACTGACCCAGTAGGACGGATACTCCCCTTCCTTGTTCTTGAAGTTCATCGGCTGCGGCTCGAACCAGCGATGACCGTCGGCATCAACATAGGCGTCGGAGATCAGCTCCGTGCAGTAGTGCCGGCCGTTGAAAGTCATGAAATAGTGGTCATAGGGTTCGCCGAGGAATTCCCTGGCCTGCGCGACATAGGCAGCTGCGTTGACGTTGTCCTTGAGGCGCATGACCTCGAAGGTGGCGGTGCCGCCGCGGTGCAGCGTAAAGTCGCTGAACAGCGTGTCGAGCGGATGGCGGTCCACGCCGTGCGCGATGGTCGCATCGATCACCCAGACGGCATCGTTTTCGTCCACTTCCAGAATGGCGGCATGGATAAAGTTGACTGTATCACCACTTGAGGTAGCGTCCGCAATAGCCTGTGCCATATCTCCGTCACCATAATTCATAGGAATGCCCACAAAGAGCAGGTCGCCCGTTTCGACGCGGGGTTCCGCCACGACTGGTTCCTGTGTTTTCTTGCAGGAAAACCCTGCCAGCAGCACCAGCACCAGCAGGGTTGTTCTCAACAGAGCCTTCATCTATTTGGCCGGACTGAAGTCTTCTTTGCCAACGCCGCAGAGCGGGCATACCCAGTCGGCGGGAAGATTCTCGAACGGGGTGCCGGGGGCTACGCCATTGTCCGGATCACCTTTCGCGGGATCGTACTCGTACCCGCAGATGTCACATACATACTTTGCCATGTCTTTCTTCAATTACAGGTTTGTACAAAGATACGAAAAATATCCCAGCTTCATCCGGCCTCATTCAAACAAGCAATTGTCGAGTTCTTTCCGGAGATAGTCGGCATCGAGGTGCTGGCCGATGAACACGAGTTTCTGCATGCGGTCGCCGTAGGTCTTGTCCCAGTCGTGCAGGAGTTCGGGCTGCTCGCGCAACTTCTCGATGAGTTCGTCTTCGGGCATGGTGGCGAACCACTGGCCCACATTGCGGAGCACGAACTGACGGCCGGCCTGCTCGAAGAGATAACAGATGTCGAACTCTTCGCTGAAATAGCAGATGCCCTTGGCTCGGATGATATTCTTAGGCCACTTCTTTGCCACGAAATTGTCGAAAGCATTGAGATCGAAGGGCCTGCGGGCATAGTAAACATACGTGCCGATGCCGTATTCTTCGGCCTCCCCTTCCTCATGATCGTGATGATGGTGATGGTGGCCATGCTCTTCGTGTTCATGGTCATGATCGTGGTCATCGTCATCATCGTCATCGTCGTCATCGTCGTGATGCTCGACTTCCTGGATCCATGCTGCTGAGGCGGCCACCTCGTCGAATTGGAACAGGCCCGTATCGAGGATCTCTTCGAGGTCGATCTGGCAGTAGTCACATTCGATGATGCGGGCCTTGGGCTGCAGGGTGCGGACGATGGCCCGGATGCGGCCCAGTTCCTCGGGCGTCACCTCGGAGGCCTTGTTGAGCAGCACGATATTGCAGAATTCGATCTGCTGGATGACCAGGTTCTCGATGTCGTCCTCTTCGATATGGGGCTTCTGCAGGGATGCTCCGGAAGCGAATTCGTCGTGCATGCGGAGGGCATCGACCACGGTCACGATGCAGTCGAGCACGGGAATGCCGTTCTTCACATAGGCGTAGCCCAGTGCAGGAATCGAGCAGATGGTCTGGGCGATGGGCTCTGGTTCGCAGATGCCGCTCGCCTCAATGACGATATAGTCGAAAGTCTGGCGCGAAGTGATCTCACAGAGTTGCTCGATCAGGTCGGTCTTCAGCGTGCAGCAGATACAGCCGTTCTGGAGGGCCACCAGACTGTCGTCCTTCTTGCCCACCACACCGCCTTGCTGAATGAGGTCAGCATCGATATTGACTTCTCCCAAGTCATTGACAATCACCGCAAAGCGGATGCCTTTGCGATTGTTCAGGATCTGGTTGACCAGGGTGGTCTTGCCGCTGCCCAGATAGCCGGTCAGCAGCAGTACCGGAATTTCTTTGGGTTCTTCCATTTCAAAACAGTTTCTTATTTCTTTTCAAAATGTTGATAATCTTTCATCGTGTTCCAGGCGCCGCCCCACTGGAAGCCGCGCGAACGGAACAATTTGCAGCACAGGTCTTCCTCCGTGATCTTGTGCGGGAAATCCGCGCTGCGGTCGGCATATTCCGCCGCTTCGGGCGGCTCGACGACATCTCCTTTCACGTATGGATTCTGCAAGGGGTTGATATCCACCGCCATGCCCCGGGCATGCGCGGAAAGCGACGAACCGGAGGTCTTTGTGCGGTAGTTGAAGCAAGACGTGTTGTTGGCCGCCATCGAGCGGGCATCGTCGCCGTCGTAGTCGTCGATCAGCCGGACGCTGGCAAGCGGGTATTTCGCCTTGTAGAGTTCCTTGAAAATGTAGAGCAGGTCATTCGCGATGGCCTTGTTGCAGACCATCTCCCCTTTCCGGACCCGGCCGTTGAAGTCGTAGTACAGGAGCTTGAGATAGCGCAGGTCGGACATGTCGATTTCCGCGCCTTCCTCCGGATACGAACGGCCCGTCATCCGCTGCTTCACAGAAACGGGAATGGTGTCTGCGCTAAAGGCCGACAGGCCCGGATCCACCGGATTGAGGAACTTGCGGAAGCGGCTGTAGGTATACGGAACACAGGTATTGGTGATGTTGTTGGCGAAGAGGATATCAGTGATGTGATTCTCGTCCACGAATTCCACGACATTCTTCGTAAAGTACCGGAAATCAGCTACATGAATCTCTTCGAAAGAATAGAAGAGATAGCCCGGTACGGCATTGCCGAAGCTGTCCTTGATGACCAGCAGACGGCGCCCGTTGCCGGTGGATGTCTCGACCCGGGTCTGCTTGATGTCGCCGCCCATGAAGGTGGTGTAGGCCGCGCCGCTGCCATCTTTGAAGGAGAAGAAATACTTGCTCTTGTACGGCCGGGTCTCGCTCACCACGTGGAATTCTTCGTCCAGCTCGTAGTTGATGTAATACGTCTCATAGTCCACCTCCGTGGGCATGTAGTACACGAAGTCTTCCGGCGCCCGCTTGATGGAGGCGTTCTGCGTGTAGCCGTACATGCTGCCCACGTAGCGGTGCACCGTATCCGCCTGATAGGCAGAAAGGTCCCTGAAAGGCACGCCGGCCACGCGGGCGAATTCCTGCGCTGCGTAATAGGCGCCCAGCGGCGACCAGTGGTGGTCGGTGCGCAGGTAGATGGGTTCGTCGGTATGCTCCGCCAGCACGGAGTAGACGTCCACGGGCCTGACCCCGTTGGTCAGGTTCGAAAAGATGCTGTTGAAAACCGGTGCCTGCCGCTTCGTGAACTTGGCGGCTTCTTCCGGGCAATAGTACTCCGTAGAGGTCGGGATGGGCATGCACCACACGTTCACGTCCTTGCCGAACGCGGCGCCGTACTGGCTGACCACCTCCGCATACTTCTCCCCTCCTTTTTCCGTGCCGAAAAAGCCCATCAGCGCCCGCACGTTCTCGCCGCTGCCCACCAGGATGATGCCGGAAGTCGCCACCTTGGCCACATCTTCCGCACCGGCTTCCGCCTCGGCATAATCGACGGCCTTGACCGACTTGACGGTATCTTGTGCTGCCTCCTGGCTTTCAGCCGCTACCACGGGGTCTTCCTCTTCGGCCGGGGTATCCTCGAGCGGCGTGTCACCGGCCAGGTATTCGATCTGCTGCCCGCCCAGATGCAGGCCTTCCCAGTGCCGGAACTGCATGCTGAGTTCCATCAGCGTATCGCGGTACGGTTCCGTGTCGCTGTACCAGGACGAGATGGCTGCGGTATAGGAGCCGTCGGCCAGCGAATCGGCCGTGAAGGCCGGGAAATGCTGCAGGTCGCGCTTCTCCAGCAGGGAGACACGGCTGCGCGGCAGGAAATTGAATCCGGCGGTCAGGGCCATCCAGGCCAGTGCGACGACAGCTACGTAAAAGTAATTTCCTTTCATGTCAGAAGCGCGTGTAAATGAAAGGATTGTTGGTGGCACCGACCAGCAGGGCCGTACTGACGGCCAGCAGGACGAGCGCCACTGCCAGTTTCGAGAGCATGAGCACATTCCGGCCGAAGGCACGGCGGGTGCCGATCAGGCGTTCCAGCCAGCGTCCCAGCGGCAGGCAGCAGACGATGGCTGCGATCCAGAGCCAGAAACGAGACAGGATGGCGCTGCGGACCGTGAAGTCGGTAAAGGCCTCCGCCTTGCCGAAAAGCACCGGGAAAAAGGCCGTCATCTGCCCGAAATCCACGTAATAGAAGACACCCCACCCCAGTACAACGAGTATCAGGCTGTAGAAATGCAGCAGCCAGGCCGGCACTTTCCAGCGCAGGATAGTATATTTTTCCAGGGCTACGATCAGGCCGAAATACACGCCCCAGAAGATGAAGTTCCAGCTGGCGCCGTGCCACATGCCGGTCAGGAACCAGACCACCAGGATGTTGAGTGCCTGATGCTTCCTGTTGCCGCCCATGGGGATGTAGAGATAGTCGCGGAAGAAACTGCCCAGGGAGATATGCCAACGCCGCCAGAAATCCGTGATGGAATTGCAGCAGTACGGATGGTCGAAGTTCTCGCGAAAATGGAAGCCCATGCAGCGGCCGATGCCGATGGCCATGTCCGAATAACCGGAGAAATCGAAATAGATCTGCAGGGAGAAGGCCAGCAGCCCCACCCAGGCGCCGGCCGTCGTCAGGCCGGTGAGCGATCCGGCCAGGAACTGGTCGGAGACTTCGGAAAGCTGGTTGGCCAGGATCACTTTCTTGCCCAGACCCACCAGGAAACGGAAACTGCCGTCGGCCAGGTCGTCGATCGTGACCTTGCGACGGTGGATTTCTTTGGCAATGGTGCCATAACGGACGATAGGGCCCGCAATCAGCTGCGGGAACATCGCGATATAGAGCAGCAGGTCCCAGAAACGCTTTTGCGCCGGACTCTCGCCCCTGTACACATCCACCAGATAAGAAATGGACTGGAAAGTGTAGAAACTGATGCCGATGGGCAGGGCGATCTCCGGAACGGAGACGGACACCCCGATACGGTCCAGCAGATCAGCGAAAAAGCCCAGATACTTGAAGGTGCCCAGGATGGCCAGGTTGACGACCAGGCCGACAATAAGCCAGAACGTCTTCCCGCGTCCCCGGCGCCCTACCCCCAGGCCGACGAGCCAGTTGAGCAGGGCGCAGAGTACCAGCAGGAAAACGTACACCGGTTCGCCCCACGCATAGAAGATGAGCGAGAAGACGACCAGTACCACATTCTTCACTCCAATGCCTTTCGCCAGCCCCGCGAGCAGATAGCAGATCGCGAAAGCGGGCAGAAAGGCATAGAGAAAGAAAAGGTCGGCAAAGACCATTTATTGGGCCAGCTCCTTCTTGAGGCGTTCGGTGAGCAGCGGCACGACCTTGTTGAGGTCGCAGACGATGCCCAGGTCAGCCACGCTGAAAATCGGCGCGAACTTGTCTTTGTTGACCGCGATGATGGTCTCGGATTCCTCCATGCCGGCCAGGTGCTGGATGGCGCCGGAGATGCCGAGGGCGAAATACACGGCGGGACGGACCGTCTTGCCGGTCTGTCCGACCTGGCGTTCGTGCGGCATGACGCCGGCGTCGACCATGGCACGCGACGAGGACACTTCACCGCCCAGGACCGTAGCCAGTCCCTGCAGCATGTCGAAGCCTTCCTTGCAGCCGACACCGCGGCCGCCGGAGACCAGGATCTTCGCGTCGGAGATATCGACGGCAGTCTTCTGCGCCTTCACGGTCTTGACCAGTTTCACCACGAACTTGCTCGCGTCGAACTTCGGCTGGAAATTCACGATCTCGCCCTTGCGGTTGAAGTCGGGCGTCGCTTTCGGCATCACGCCGGGACGCACGGTCGACATCTGCGGACGGTGCTCGGGGCACTTGATGGTCGCCATCAGGTTGCCGCCGAAGGCCGGACGCGTCATCTCGAACTCGTGAGTCTCTTCGTTGATGGTCAGCTTGGTGCAGTCGGCCGTCAGGCCGGTGCCCAGACGGGCGGCGATGCGCGGAGCGAGGTCACGGCCGATGGTCGTGGCACCGTACATCAGGATCGACGGCTTGAATTCGTTGACGGCCTGGAAAACAGCCTGCGTATACTGCTCGGTCACATAGTCCTTGAGCACGGGATCGTCGATGACGATCACCTTGTCAGCACCGTAGGCCACCAGCGTCTGCGCCTTGTCGGCGATGCCGCAGCCGGCCAGGATGGCGACCACTTTCTCGTTGGTTACCTGCGAGAGGTCACGGGCCTTGCCGATCAGCTCCAGGGCTACCGGCTGGATCTCACCGTCACGCTGCTCTGCAAATACATAGATGTCTTTATAGTCAGAAAAATCCATAGCAATACAGTTTTAGACGGTTAGATAATGTGTTTTTCCTTCAGTTTGGCAACGATCAGTTCCACGGCCTGTTCGGCATCCACTTCGTGGATCTGGCCGGGCTCCTTGAGTTCCTTGGTGAACGACTTGACCACCTTGGTCGGCGAGCCTTTCAGGCCGAGTTCGGTCTCAGGCACGTCAATGCGGTCGGCACCCCAGACCTCGACTTCCTTGCCGTAGGCATCCACGATGCCGCCTACGCTCATATAGCGCGGTTTCACGGCGGAAGCCAGGCAGGTCAGCAGGGCCTTGCCCTGGAATTCCAGGATCTGGCAGCCGTCTTCCGTCTCCTTGGTCACCGTGAATTTCTTCGTGTCCGGATCGTATTCCAGGCCGGCGACATAGGAAATCTGCGGAATGCCCAGATGCTCGGAAATCTCCGGTCCCACCTGCGCGGTGTCACCGTCGATGGCCTGGCGGCCGGCGATGATCAGGTCCCAGTCGAGCTTGCGGGCCACACCGGCCAGCGCCTTGGAGGTTGCCAGCGTGTCGGCGCCGCCCAGCTTGCGGTCGGTCAGCAGGATGGCGCGGTCGGCGCCCATGGCGAAGGCCTCGCGGAGGATGATCTCGGCGGCGGGGATACCCATCGTGACGACCGTCACTTCAGCGCCGAACTTGTCCTTGAGCTGCAGGGCGAATTCAAGACCGCCTTTGTCGTCCGGGTTCATGATGGCGGGAACGCCTTCGCGGACCAGGGTCTTGGTTACCGGATCGATCTTGATCTCGGTGGTATCGGGAACTTGCTTGATACAGACTAAAATTTTCATCTGGGGGCCCTCCTACTTGATTTTACCGAACAATTTACCTGCGATGACCATGCGCTGGACCTCGGAGGTACCTTCATAGATTTCCGTGATCTTGGCGTCGCGCATCATGCGCTCGACCGGATACTCACGGGTATAGCCGTAACCGCCGTGATACTGGACGCACTTGGTCGTCACTTCCATCGCGGTCTCTGCAGCGAACAGTTTCGCCATGGCGGCGTCGGCCGAATAGTTCACGCGCGGATTGACATTGTGCTCGTCCTCCCGGAAGGCCGCGCTGCGCACCAGCAGGCGGGCAGCCTCGATCTTGGTCTTGAGGTCGGCCATCTGGAACTGCGTGTTCTGGAACTGGGCGATCTTCTTGCCGAACTGTTTGCGCTCCTTCGTGTACTTGACAGTTTCGTCGAGCGCGCCCTGCGCGATACCGAGCGCCTGCGAGGCAATGCCGATACGGCCACCGTCAAGCGTCATCATCGCGATCTTGAAGCCCTCGCCCACCTTGCCGAGCAGGTTGGCTTTCGGGATGCGGACGTTGTTGAAGATCAGCTCGGCCGTGGCGCTTCCGCGGATACCCATCTTCAGCTCTTTCTTGCCGATGGAGAAACCGGGCGTCGTGGCCTCGACGATGAAGGCCGAGATGCCTTTCGTGCCCAGCGACTTGTCGGTCATGGCGATGACGATATACACATTGGCGTGTCCGGCGTTGGTAATGAAGATCTTGTTGCCGTTGATCACCCACTCTTCCCCGTCGAGGACAGCCGTCGTCTGCTGGCCGGCCGCATCGGTACCGGCGTTGGGCTCGGTCAGGCCGAAGGCGCCGATCCACTCACCGGAAGCGAGCTTGGGGACATATTTCATCTTCTGCTCCTCCGTACCGAACTGGAGGATCGGAGACATGCAGAGCGAGGTGTGGGCCGAGACCACGACACCTGTCGTGGCGCAGCAGCGCGAAAGCTCCTCGACTGCAATGGAATACATGATGTTGTCGCCACCGGCGCCACCGTACTGCTTGGGGACGGGGATGCCGAAGATGCCCAGCTTCGCCATCTTGTCGACGGTCTCCTGAGGGAAGCGTTCCTGCTCGTCGATCTCGGCGGCCAGCGGTTTGACCTCCTTCTCGGCGAACTCGCGGATCATCTGGCGGAACAGTTCCTGCGTTTTTGTCAGATTGAAATTCATAGTTTGTTCGGAGTTCTTCTGTTAATACTTGTAGAAACCTTCTCCGGTCTTACGGCCGAGCAGGCCGGCGCGGACCATCTTGCGGAGCAGCGGGTGCGGACGATACTTGGGATCGCCGAACTCTTTGTAGAGCACCTCCATGATGGCAAGGTTCACGTCGTTGCCGATGAGGTCGGCCAGTGCCAGGGGACCCATCGGGTGGTTGGCACCGAGCATCATGCATTTGTCGATGTCCTCGGCGGTAGCGATGCCGTCGGCCAGGATGCCGACAGCCTCGTTGATCATCGGGATGAGGATGCGGTTCACCACGAAACCGGGGGCTTCCTTCACCTCGACGGGCTGCTTGCCGATGGATGCGGCCAGGTCGACGACGCATTTGCACACTTCGTCGCTGGTCAGCTGGCCACGGATCACCTCGACCAGGGCCATGCGGTCGGCAGGATTGAAGAAGTGCATGCCGATGAACTGGGCCGGACGCTTGGTGCAGGCAGCGATCTCGGTGATGCTCAGCGAACTGCTGTTGGTCGCAAAGATCGTTTCGGGCTTGCAGATGCCGTCCAGCTCGGTGAAGACATCTTTTTTCAGCTGCATGTCCTCGACGGCGGCCTCGATGACGAGGTCGGCATCGGCGAACGTAGCGTAATCCGTAGTGGTCTGGATGTTCGCCAGGATCGCATTCATCTTGTCCTGGTCGATCTTACCTTTCTCGACGAGCTTGCTGTAGCCCTTCGAAATCGAAGCCATGGCCTTGTCAAGGCTGGCCTGGGTGCGGCTTTTCATGACGACGGGCATCTTGGCGGCAAAAGCCTTCACGATTCCCTTGGCCATCGTACCGGTTCCAATAACGCAGATTTTCATATCGTTGGTAAAATTAGAAGATTATTCATGCTTGAACACGGCGGGCCGCTTGTTCAGGAAGGCATCCATGCCCTCCTTCTGGTCGGCCGTCGCAAAACACTTGGAAAAATACTGGTTCTCCAGGGCGATCGACTCGTCGATGTCCAGGTCGTAGTTCTCGTTGATGCAGGCCTTGGCAAAACTCACCGCGATGGGTGCGTTCTGCAGGATGAGCGCCACCAGGGCGTCGACAGCACCGGCAAGTTCCTCGGGCGCCACGACACTGTTGACCAGGCCGATGCGCAAGGCTTCGTCGGCGTCGATCATCCGCGCGGTGTAGATGAGTTCCTTGGCCACTCCCTGCCCGACCAGCTTAGGAAGCCGGTAGGTGCCGTTGAAGCCGGGGATGATGCCCAGTTTCACTTCGGGCTGGCCGAAGCGGGCCTTCATCGAGGCGATGCGGATGTCGCAGGCCAGCGCCAGTTCACAGCCGCCACCCAGGGCGAAGCCGTTGACGGCGGCGATGACCGGGAAATGCAGGTCCTCGATCTTCTTGAACACGCGGGAACCGCGCTGTCCGAAGGCCAGGCCCTCCGCATCGCTCAGATGCGCCATCTCGGAGATGTCGGCGCCGGCCACGAAAGCCTTCCCCTCGCCCGTGATGACGAGGACGCGCGTGTGGTCCACGTCGATGGCGTCCACGAAATCCTCCAGCTCACGCAGAATAGTCGAATTGAGCGCGTTGAGCGTAGCCGGGGAACTGATGGTCAGCCGTACGACGCCCTGCGGCGCTTTCGACACTTTCAAAAACTGATAGTCCATCACCAGAACGCTTTACTGGGCCATCGGCTTGAGGTCCTTGGCAATGATAAGTTTGGCCTCGGTTGCTTCCTGCACCTGTTCGACGGTGAATTCCGGATTGATCTCCTTGAGCACGAGGCCTTCGGGAGTCACGTCCATCACGCCCATTTCGGTGATGATCATGTTTACCTGATGCGCTGCGGTCAGCGGCAGGTTGCACTCCTTCATGATCTTGTGGTTGCCCTTCTGGGTATGTTCCATGGCCACGATCACGCGTTTGGCGCCGACGACAAGGTCCATGGCACCGCCCATGCCCGGGGTCAGCTTGCCCGGAATCATCCAGTTGGCCAGGTTGCCTTTCTCGTCGACCTGCATGGCGCCCAGGAAGGTGCAGTCCACGTGGCCGCCGCGGATGATCAGGAACGAGTCTGCCGAAGAGCAGGCATATGCGCCCGGATAGGCCGTGATGTAGGCGCCGCCTGCATTCACGTAGTCCTTGTCCTCTTTGCCCGGTTCCGGTGCGGGACCCATGCCCACCAGGCCGTTCTCGGACTGGAGCGTCACGTTCACACCTTCGGGAAGATAGTTCGGAATGGCGGTCGGAAGACCGATGCCGAGGTTCACCACGTCGCCGTCCTTGAGTTCCAGTGCGGCACGGCGTGCGATCGTTTCTCTGATTTGAGCTTTGTCCATAATACGATAGATTTGATATTGTTATTTCTTGGTATTCATTCTCTTGACGAATTCCTGGGCCACGAAGGAAGCCACGTCGTCGGCGTAGGTTCCCGCACCGAAACCGGCGTCGAAACCGAGTTCCTTCGCCAGTTCATGCGAGATGCGCGGACCGCCGCACACGACGATCAGCTTGTCGCGCAGACCCTCCGCCTCCAACAGTTCGATGAGTTCCGTCATGTTCTTGATGTGTACGTCTTTCTGCGTCACGGTCTGGGAGACCAGCAGGGCGTCGGCATGGAGTTCCACGCCCTTGGCGATAAACTCCTCGTTCGGCACCTGGCTGCCCAGGTTGTAGGCCTCGAACATGTCATAGCGCTCGATGCCGTAGTGGCCGGCGTAGCCTTTCATGTTCATGATGGCATCGATGCCCACGGTATGGGCGTCCGTGCCCGTGGAGGCACCCACCACGATGAGTTTCCGGCCGATGTTCTGCCGGATGTACTCGTCGGTCTCCTTCATCTCCATGACCGTCGACTCCACCTTCGGCACGTAGATCGAGGTAAAGTCCACGGTGTGAATCGTGCTGCCGTAACAGTTAAAGAAGGTATAACCCGGGGTTAGTTCCTGGTAGAAGACGACCAGCGGATTGTTGAAGCCCATCTCCTTGAGCAGCAGCTTGGCCGCTTCAACGGCTTCGGGCCCGCAGGGCACGGGCAGCGTGAAACTCAGCTGCACCTTGCCGTCGTTCATGGTATCCCCGTAGGGTTTTACTTTGGTCAGGTCCAAGGTCTTGTCGAAATCCTTGGCATCCATCGAATAAAGTCCGCCACTCATCTTTTATCTCCTCCCTTTCATCAAGTCAATAAACGGATTGGAATATTGCGCGCCCTTGGCGACCACGCCGTCGAGGCCCTTGCCGCCGTTCTTCGGACGTTTCACGTCGCCGAACTTGCCTTTTTCCAGCGCGTTGAACAGGCCTTCCTTGACCAGCTCCTCGAGCAGCGCCACGGCGTTGTCGAGCACCAGCGCGGCCCGCTGGCGGATGATGCCGCCCTCCTTGAACTCCACTTCCTCACCGATGTCCTTCATGTTGTTGAAGATGTAGCGGGCATTCTCGATGGAGAGATAGCGGTCGCTCATGAACGGGGTGTGGATGGCCTCGGTGGGCATGCCCAGCAGCTGGATGCCCTGGTGGGTCCAGATGCCGATGATGTTGAACAGGGCGTCCTGGATGTGGCCGCGGAAGATGTTGCCGGTCATGAACTTGGTCGGCGGCATGTATTTCAGCGTGGCCTTCGGGAAGATCTCGCGGGTCATCTGTGCCTGCGCTAGCTCATAGAGGAAGCCGTTGGTGAGCATCGGGTCCATCTCGAAGGCGTGGCCCAGGCCCATCTGCTCTTCGGGCAGGCCGGCCAGCAGGGCCAGCTGCTCATTGATGATGTCGGAAGCCAGCACCGTATGGGCCGCCTCCACGGCGTCGGCCGTCGTCAGGTAGTTGTCCTCGCCCGTGTTGATGATCACGCCGGCGAAGCCGTTGATCACGCGCGAGAAATACTGGTCGACCAGCGTACGCTGCATGTTGATGTCGCGGAACAGGATGCCGTAAAGGGCGTCGTTCAACATCACGTCGAGGCCTTCGAAGGCACCCATGATGGCGATTTCCGGCATGCAGAGGCCCGAGCAGTAGTTGCACAGGCGGATGTAGCGGCCCACCTCCTCCCCGACCTTGTCGAGGGCGGCGCGCATGATGCGGAAGTTCTCCTGGGTGGCGTAGGTGCCGCCGAAACCTTCCGTCGTGGCGCCATAGGGCACATAGTCCAGCAGCGACTGGCCCGTGGTGCGGATAACCGCGATCACGTCGGCTCCCTGCCGGGCGCCGGCCTCTGCCTGGACGACATCCTCATAGATGTTGCCCGTTGCCACAATGATATATAGGTATGGCTTCGGCCCTTCTCCCAGGGTCTTCAGGTACTGTTCGCGCCGGTTCCTGCGCTGGCGGATGCGCTCGATCGAGCCCATGATGACGGGCTGCAGGGCGGCGTCCGCGCTCTTTTGGGCGGCGACCGGAACTTTCGTCAAGTCCAGCGAGCCGTCGGCCCCCGCCTCGGCGATCTGCTGGGGCGTCTTGCCGGTGGCCACCATCGCGTTGCCGATGTAGAACATCACGCCCTGCCCCAGCACGCCGGCGCCCCTGAGGGCTTCCACGACCACGTTGGGCAGCGGCACTTCGTTTTCGTCGACGCCGTCAATGCCCAGCAGGCGGCAGATGGTGCGTTCCACGGCCACGGTCGTGTAGCCGTCGGCGAACGACTGCACGTCTTCGGCAATCATCCGCGCGAGCTGGCGCGCCCGGTCGACCTTCTGCTGGTCCAATCCAAGTTTACTTTTATTCATATAGTTTCTTCATTATAGTGTCAGCCAATTCAATCCACCGCGCATCGATACCCAGTTCCCGCGCGATGTTGAGTGCCTCGTGGGGCACTTCGTGGCTCGCCGTACGGACGAGCCGGTAATCCATTTTCCTCCCTTTCGTGCCCGGGAGCAGGCCCTGGACACGCCAGCACTGTCCGGCGTGTTCCACCGTATAATGGGTCGTCATGACCAGCGCCAGGCCGGCCTTGTCGGAGAGTCGTTCCAGCAGCGCCGAAACGAGGGCGGTCCCTTCCACCGGGTTGGTGGTCCGGGCCGGCTCGTCGACCAGCAGCAGCACCCGCTTCCCGGTCTCCGCCGCCGCGATGGCGCGGTCGATGCGCTGCATCTCGGCGGCAAAAGAAGACAGGCCCGTCTTTTCGTCCTGTTCGTCGCCGATACAGAAGCGGATGTCGTCGAACGGCGTCATCACCGCCGAAGTCACCGGCAGTGCGAAGCCGAACTGATAGAGATACTGCAGCATGCACAAGGTCTTGAGCGCTACGGTCTTGCCGCCCATATTGGCGCCGATCACCGTGGCCGGAACCCCGCGCTCGAAGGAGAAATCCACCCGCTGGAATTCCCGGCCGGAAGCCTTGAGGGCGGCCCGGACGCCCGGATGGAACATGCCGGTAATCACGGCACCCGCTCCGGTGGAAGGGATGACCAGCCCTTCAGCGTGCATCTGCACGGCCTGCGCCAGCGAGATGTCGAGCTCGGCCAGCGCCTGCAGCGTCTGTCGCAACGTCGGGGCGTACGGCCGGAGCTTGTCGCTGAGCATTTTCTTCAGCCGGTCTTCCTCGTTGGCCAGGTCTTCCTGCAGCTGGGCGTCCTCGGGATCGTTCTCAACGGCGTCGCGCAAGCGGCGCAGTTCCACGGAATACGAATCATAGAGGTAGAAGGTCCCGATCTTCAGGCCGTCCGGATCGAGGATATCGATGACCTTGTCCATGTCCGCTCCCAGCTGGAGCGATTCGGCCAGCATCGCCAGGTGCTTGATTTCAAAGAACTCGATCTCGTCGAGCATGGCGCCGTCGGCCAGCGCGGCGAGCGTGCCGGAGATATCGCGGAGGCCCTGCAGGCGGAAGCGCATGTCTTCCACCCGGCGACGGTCGGTCACGACCAGGTCGTAGTACCTGCGCAGGGAGGCGTATGCCGCATCGATCCGGCCGGCATCCGTCATCATCTCCCTGTCCAGCAGGACCTTCCGGGCATACCCGCTCTGCAGTTCGAGTTCATCGAACAGGTAACGGATCCCACAGGGACTATCTACGATTTCACGAAATTTCATATTCGTTCTTTACAATATCATATACGGGCAGGCCGATCTTTTGCGAGAGCTCCCGGCAAAGGATGTCGGAGTCCAGCACGATGCCGTTGGGCGCCACGGGGTTGACGCAGACGGCCAGCAGCTGGCTCTTCATCCGGACCGAGATCCTTCCGCCGCGCCGGATGAAAGCGCGGTAGAGCTCCTGGGAGCAGAATACCTTGGTAAAATCGCCCACCACCAGATCGATCTCCCCTTCCCCAAGGCCATTCTTGACCAACTGCAGCAGACGGTCGGTCAGCGCACCCTCCACCTCGATGGCGCGATTGCCTTTCAGGGCAGCCGCATCGAGGGAAGAGAACGAAGAGACCCGCAGCGCAGGATCCGGCCCCGTATAAAGCGGGAGACGGATCAGCTCCACCACATAGGCCGTCTTCGACACCAGGTCACGGATGTTCGCCGAAACCGCAGCGCCGGTCGAAAGCACCATCGCCTCGCTCACGGCGGGCGATGCCGTGCTCAGCCGCGAAAGCGCCCCGTCCACCAGGACCAGGTCTATCCCGAAATCTTTCAATGAACGCATCCATCGTTTCAGGGCCTCGGCACCGGAAGGACCGCTGAGCAGCACCTTCCCTTCCTGAAGGGCCCTGGCCGTAACCACGCGCCCGAGGGCCGTGTCCTCATCGCTCACGTCATACAGTTCGGAGAGGGGACGCTTCTGGCGGAAATGCTTCTCACTCGTCGCGAAGAACATCCCCTCCCGTACCGTAATCTCGGGTTTCGCGGTTCCCGTCACCTGGTCGGTGGTTTCCCCGTCGATCCCGATCGAGGTCACCGCCACCGTGAAGTAGTCGAGCGGCAACCGTTTGATGATGTAGTTGAGACACTCCGTCTTGCCGGCATTCTTCGCCAGGCCGACGATCGATACGCTCCGGTACTTGAGTATCTCCCCTACGAAAGGCATGCTCCGTGTCTATTTAGGGCGCTTTTTACTGCGCTCCTTGCGCTCCAGATATGCCGGTTCGATGGCCATGCGCTGGCCTTCCAGCAGGCCGGCCACACCTTCGAGCTTCTTCTGGCACTCGGGGCAATGGCACTCCTGGTGATAATCTGTCGGTTCGGTATAGGTGGTGATCACGCCCTCGAAGTTGCGGAGGACCACCTTGCCCGGAGCCTGGGAAATCACGTACTGCGGCATGACCGGAGTCTTGCCG
>JAEETO010000053.1 GCA_016290385.1 Bacteroidales bacterium
GACAGGTCCAGAAATCTGAGTGAAAGGACCAACCTGTTGCTGTTGGCAGTATTGGTGGGATTGCTGTGCGGATGCGCGGCAATTCTGCTTAAAACCCTGATCCATTGGATCCAGACCGGGCTTCTCTCCTGGTTCGACGATCCGAATGACAGCCTGCTGCTGCTCGTCTATCCGGGCGTGGGCATGCTGCTTTCGCTGCTCTTCGTCCGCTATCTGCTCAAAGACAACATCAGCCACGGCGTGACCAAGGTGCTCCAGGCCGTATCCAAAAACGATTCGAACATCAAGCCGCACAACACATGGTCGTCGATCGTCGCCAGTTCCGTGACCATCGGATTCGGCGGCAGCGTTGGCGCCGAGGCGCCGATCGTGTATTCGGGTGCTGCCATCGGTTCGGTCATCGCCCGGAAAGCCGGCCTCTCCTACAAGAACGTGACGATGCTGTTGGGCTGCGGCGCTGCGGCGGCCATCGCCGGCATTTTCAAGGCCCCGCTGGCCGGCGTGCTTTTCACGCTCGAGATCCTGATGTTCAACATGTCGATGAACGCCATCCTGCCGCTGCTGCTCTCGTCGGTCACGGCCACGGTGGTCACCTACCTGTTCATGGGGACGGACGTGCAGTTTGCGGGTACGATCGAGGCATTCCGGATGGCCCGCATCCCGTTCTACCTGCTTCTCGGCATCTTCTGCGGATTCATATCGTTGTGGTTCATCCGCATGACCCTTCGGGTGGAAGACCGCATGCGCCATATACACAATCCTTTCTGGCGCTGGGGCCTGTGTGCCTTGATGCTGGGCGTGCTGATCTATCTGTTCCCTCCGCTGTACGGCGAGGGCTACAGCTCGTTGAGCCTGATGCTCAACAACAGCGCCGCGGAGGTCCCGTCGCTCTTTGGTGAGTCCCTGCTGGCGAGCCCCTGGCTGTTCCTGCTCTATTTTGCCGCCATCATGCTGTTCAAGGTCTTCGCCACGGCCTTTACCAATGCCGGCGGCGGCGTAGGCGGCACCTTCGGCCCTACGCTGGTGACGGGCGGCCTGGCTGGCTTCGTCATCGCGCGCCTGGTCAACCTGTTGGGTTTTGCCGCATTGCCGGAGGCCAATTTCGTGCTGGTGGGCATGGCGGGCCTGATGGCCGGCGTCATGCAGGCGCCCATGACGGCCATCTTCCTGATCGCCGAGATTACGGGTGGCTACGAACTGCTGATTCCCCTCATCGTCGCTTCGACCGTCAGCTACGCTACCATCCGCATTTTCGAACGCTACTCCATCTATACGAAGCGTATAGCCGCACAAGGCGAGTTGCTGACCCACGACAGCGACCAGGCCGTGCTGACCCTGCTCAAGACCTCCGACATGGTGGAACGCGATTTCACGACGGTGTGCTATACGGATACGCTCGGCATGCTGGTGGATGCCATTTCCCGTTCGCATCGCAACCTTTTCCCCGTTCTCGACGAACAGGGCCGTTTCCAGGGCATCGTGACACTCAACGACGTGCGTGAAATCATGTTCGACCGCGCCAGTTACGACACGGTCAAGATGTACAATATCATGAAAAGCGCTCCGGCTTTCGTCTATCTCGACGAAAAGATGGAAAGCGTGATGGATAAATTCGAGTCCACGCAGGCATGGAACTTGCCAGTACTCGACGACGAAAACAAATACCTGGGTTTCGTGTCGAAGAGCAAGATTTTCTCTTCGTACCGCGACCAGCTCAAAGCGGTTTCCGATGAATAAACTGTATATCGATCATATCGCCGGACAGCTGCAGACTGCTGCCTGGCAAGTCGAGCATTGCATCGACCTGCTGGAAGAAGGGGCCACGATTCCTTTCATCAGCCGCTACCGCAAGGAGCGGACGGGCGCCCTCGACGAGATGCAGGTGGCCGCTGTCCGGCACTACTGGCTCCGTTTCACCGAATTGGAAAAACGCAAGGCTGCCATCCTTTCCAGCATCGAAGAGCAGGGCAAGCTGACGCCGGAACTCCAGCGCGCCATTGAGAATGAAGTCGACGCCCAGACCGTGGAGGACCTGTATCTGCCTTACCGGCCCAAGCGCAAGACCCGTGCTTCCGTTGCGCGCGAAAAAGGTTATGAACCGCTGGCGCTGAAGCTTTGGGACATGAAGCTCGATCACCCGGAACGGGAATCCGAAGAGGCCCTGGCGGGTGCCCGCGACATCATCGCCGAGATGGTGGCCGACAGCCAGCCGGTACGTGCCCAGCTCCGCGATCTCTATACGCAGTGGGGCACGGTGACCGCGCATGTGGTCAAAGGGAAGGAAGACGATCCCGAAGCCCAGAACTACCGCAATTATTTCGATTTCTCGCAGCGGCTCGACCGCATTCCTTCGCACCGCCTGCTGGCCATGCTGCGGGCGCAGGAGCAGGGCTATGTGCGCGTCCGGATGGAGGTCAACCCCGACCACGCCCTGGAACGCATTTCCCGGAAAGTCTATGAGCGCAAGCCGCGCCCGACCCCGGCCTGCCGGAAGCAGGTGGACACGGCGCTGGAAGATTCCTACAAGCGGTTGCTGCATCCCTCCATCGAAAACGAAGTGCTGGCCCGTGCGAAGGAAAAGGCCGACGTCGAAGCCATCCGCGTGTTCGGTGAGAATCTTCGCCAGCTGCTGTTGGCCCCGCCGGTCGGGCAGAAGCGCACCCTGGCCATCGACCCGGGCTTCCGTACCGGCTGCAAGGTGGTCTGCCTCGATGCGCAAGGCAATCTGCTGCACAACGACACCATCTATCCGCATCCGCCCGTGAGCGAGAAGATCGTGGCCATGAAGAAGATTTCCCAGATGGTGGAGGCTTACAAAATCGAAGTCATCGCTATCGGCAACGGCACGGCCGGCCGAGAGACGGAAGCCTTCATCCAGAAGATCGCCCTGCCCGAGGGCGTCCGGGTCTATTCGGTCAGTGAGGACGGTGCTTCGGTGTATTCGGCTTCGGACGTGGCGCGGGAGGAGTTCCCCGACTACGACGTGACGGTGCGTGGCGCCGTTTCGATCGGCCGCCGGCTGATGGACCCGCTGTCGGAACTGGTGAAGATCGACCCCAAGAGCATCGGGGTGGGGCAGTACCAGCATGACGTGGACCAGGGACTGCTCAAGGAACGGCTCGACGAAACGGTGGAAAGTTGTGTCAACAGTGTCGGCGTGAATCTCAATACGGCCAGCAGCTGGCTGCTCCGCTATGTGTCGGGCATCGGACCGGTGCTGGCCCGAAACATCGTGGACTACCGGGCCGAGAACGGACCCTTCGGATCGCGCGGCGAACTGATGGACGTGAAACGGCTGGGCGCCAAGGTGTTTGAACAGTGCGCCGGATTCCTCCGGATTCCGGACGCTGCCAACCCCTTGGACAACACGGCCGTACACCCGGAGCGCTATGCTCTGGTGGAACGCATGGCCGCCGATGCGGGCGTCAGCATCGACACTTTCATTGCCGACGGCAAGGTGCGCGAAAACGTCGACCTGAAGCGTTATGTGACGGATGAGGCGGGCATGCCCACGCTCACCGACATCATGACGGAAATCGCCAAGCGCGGCCGGGACCCGCGCGGGTCTATCCAGGTGTTCGAGTTCTCGCATGAGATCCAGTCGATCGAGGACGTACGGGTGGGCATGATCCTGCCCTGTATCGTGACGAATGTCACGGCCTTCGGTGCCTTCGTCGACATCGGTATCCACGAGCATGGCCTGATCCATGTCTCGCAGATGGCCGACAAGTATGTATCCGATCCTTCCAAGGTCCTGAAAATACACCAGCAACTCGAAGCCCGCGTCATCCAGGTGGATCTCGACCGAAAGCGGATCGGCCTGTCACTGAAAGGTTTACAAAAATGAGAAGAGAGATGGAGAGAATGAGATGGGGAGTAATCGCCGCCTGTGTCGCGGCGATACTCATATTGGCGGCCACCCCTGTCGCCGCACAACAGAAATACACCATCAGCGGCTATATGACCGATGCATCGTCGGGCGAGTCGCTGATCAGCGCCGCCCTGCTGGAAACGGCTTCCCGACAGGGCACGGTCACCAATAATTTTGGCTATTATACCCTGACATTGCCTGCCGGGGAAGTATCCCTGGAGTGGTCGTACATCGGCTATGAAACCTTGAGCGCATCGTTCCGGCTCCAGCGCGATACGGTCATCCATGTGGCCCTCAAGCCGGCCGCCGAAATGCTGGCCGGCGCTGCCGTCACGGCTTCGCGTTCCGAGCTGGGCGTTCGCGGATCGCAGATGAGCGCCATCGAGATTCCCGTACACCAGATCAAGCATGTGCCCGCACTGGCCGGCGAAGTGGACGTGATCAAGGCCATCCAGCTGCTGCCGGGCGTGCAGTCCGGAACGGAGGGCTCGGCCGGCCTCTATGTGCGCGGCGGCGGACCCGATGAGAACCTGCTGCTGCTCGACGGCGTCCCGATCTACAACGTCAACCACATGCTGGGTTTCTTCTCGGTGTTCAACGCCGACGCCATCAAGAACGTGACGCTTTACAAGGGCAGCTTCCCGGCCCGTTTCGGCAGCCGCCTGTCCAGTATCGTGGATGTCCGCATGAAGGACGGCAACGACAAGGAATACCATGGCAGCGCCTCCATCGGCCTGCTTTCGGCCAAGTTCCAGGTGGAGGGCCCCATCATCAAGGGAAAGACCACTTTCAACGTCTCGGCGCGCCGCACCTACTACGATATTCTCTCCCAGCCGCTGATTGCGTGGTATCTCAAGACGCAGGGTGATGGGGAGCGCGCATCGGGTGGCTATTACTTCTACGACGTCAACGCCAAGCTGACCCATACGTTCTCGAACCGCGACAAGCTCTATGCGAGTTACTACATGGGCGACGACCGGGTCTATGCCCGCTACAAGATCAATGACGGGGAGGACTACACGAAGATGAACCTGGGCTGGAACTGGGGCAACATCGTGGGTTCCGTTCGTTGGAACCACGTTTTCAGCCCCAAGCTCTTCGTCAACACCACCGTCAATTACACACGCTACCGGCACGGCCTGAACATCAAGGCGACGGAGAAGACCAGCGAATGGCCCGTAGCGGAAATTTCGCTCAATTATCTGTCCCGCATCGGGGATATCTCCGCGGCGGCGGATTTCGAATACAGTCCCAATCCCTCGCATGACATCCGTTTCGGCGCCACATACATCCATCATGCGTTCAAGCCCTCCATCACGACCCTCCGCTACTTCGAAGGCGCCGGCGCCAGCGATCCGACGGCCATCGACACCACCTACGGCGACAAGAACCTCTTCACGCACGAGGCAGCTGCCTATTTCGAGGACAACTGGTCGATTGCCCGCTGGCTGAAAGTCAACCTGGGCCTGCGCTACGTGCTTTACCATACGGACAGCCGAACCTATCATTCCCTCGAACCGCGGGTAAGCCTGCGTGCCCTGATCACCGAAGACCTTTCTTTCAAGGCTTCCTGGTCACGGATGAGCCAGTCGGTCCATCTGCTGAGCAACAGCAACATCACCCTGCCCACCGACCTCTGGGTCCCTGTCACCGACAAGATCCTGCCGATGTATTCGAACCAGGCGGCGGCCGGCATCTTCTACAGCGTGGGTCCGATGGACCTGTCGGTGGAGGGCTACTACAAGACCATGGACAATGTGCTGGAATACCGAGACGGCACTTCCTTCTTCGGCTCGACGACGGGCTGGGAGGAGAAAGTGGCGATGGGGCGCGGATGGGCCTATGGCGTGGAATTCCTGGCGCAGAAGAAGACCGGCAAGCTGACCGGCTGGATCGGTTACACCTGGTCGAAGACCATGCGGCTCTTCGACCGGGAGGGGAACGTCCTCAATTTCGGCGAGCCTTTCCCGGCCAAGTATGACCGCCGGCACGACCTGAGCGTTACCGCTTCCTACGAGATCAACAAGAAGATCGACGTGGCGGCCACCTTCATCTTCGGCACGGGCATCTGCGGCTCGCTCGCCATGCAGAGCATCAGCGTGATCCACGGTTACAGCAATGAATTGGAATACTATTTCCCCACTTCGCCGGTGGACTATCTGGAGGGACGCAACAACTACCGGATGCCTTCCTACCAGCGGCTCGACCTGGGTGTCAATTTCAAGCGGACCTTCGACAACGGCCATCACCGCACCATCAACGTGAGCGTGTACAATGCCTACAACCGGAACAACCCGTTCCTCGTGTACCGGGATGGCAACCAGCTCAAGCAGCTGTCCATTTTCCCGATCATGCCTTCGGTATCTTATACGTATGAATTTTAGGAGGATAGACGATGAAGAAATATTACATACCCTGTGTGCTGGCCCTCGTAGCGCTGCTGGGAACCGCTTGTGAGAAAGTGATCGAATTCAAGGGAGAGATCGCCGAACCGCGCCTGACCATCTCGGCGGAGGCCCTGGCCGGCGAACCGTTTTCCGTCTATGTGGCCTCTTCCGTCTTTTTCCTGCAGCGGGTCATTGACGGCAAAGCCTATATCGAGAATCTGGATACCCTGCATGGTGAAGTGCGCTGCTTTGTCAATGGCAGCCAGCAGAGCAGACGGATGGTGCTGCAGCCCCTGGAAGTGAGTATCAACAGCCTTTGCTACCTGGCGGAAGACTATGTGCCGGCTCCTGGCGACCATATCCGACTGGAAGCGGAGTTCCCCGGTTTCGATCCCGTGTGGGCGGAAACCGATGTGCCCCTGATGCCGAAGTTGGAAATCGTCTCGACCGGAGAATGGAAGTTGATGGAAAAAAGTTGGGAAGAGGAGCCGGATTATTATGAGGTGGAGATGACCCTTCGTGTCACGGATGATGGCTCCTACGAAAAGTACTACTGCCTGCAACCCATCGCAGGATACCATTATCCCCCGACGGGTTCGGACCTGGTGCAGGTATTGCAGTTCAAGTCGAGCGACATCATTTTCCAGCAAGTGGATGTCAGCGCCTTCCAGCGCTTTGATTTCCAGACGGGCGAAGCCCTGGCGGTCAATTATTTCCCCGACGACATGTTCAAGGGGACAAGTTACGAATTCAAGATCCAGCTGCTGCGGGTCCCCGCGCCGCAAGACCTTCATTTCCTCGGCTTGAATATATCCACGGTCAATGAAAGCCTGTACTGGTATGACATGTCCTATTCGCAGCAGGAATTCCAGTTCAATCTTTTCGCGGAAGGTGTCACGCTCTACAGCAACGTGCAGGGTGGTTATGGCGTGCTGTGTGCCGCCGCCCCGCGCTGGATCGACATACTTGTTGAATGGTAGAAAATTATTCATATCTTTGCAAGATAGCTTAATATCGAGGCATCATGGACAAAAAAGTCATCATCATCCCGACGTACAACGAGAAAGAGAACATCGAGAAGATCATCCGGGCCGTCCGCGCGCTGGATGGCGATTATCACGTGCTGATCATCGACGACGGGTCGCCCGACGGCACTGCCGATATCGTCAAGCGGCTGCAGCAGGAGTTCCCCACGCAGCTGCACCTGATTGAACGACAGGGCAAGCTGGGACTGGGCACGGCCTACCTGACGGGTTTCCGCTGGTCGCTCGACCATGGCTACGACTATATTTTCGAGATGGATGCTGACTTTTCTCACAAGCCTTCCGATGTTCCGCGCCTGTATGCAGCCTGCGTCGAAGGCGGCGCCGACATGGCCGTCGGCTCGCGTTACTGCAACGGCATCAGCGTGATCAACTGGCCCATCGGGCGGGTGATCATGTCCTACTATGCCTCCGCATATGTCCGTACCGTGCTCCGCATGAAAGTCTACGATACCACGGCAGGCTTCGTGTGCTACTCGCGCAAAGTGCTGGACAGCATTGATTTCGACCGCATCAAGATGCGGGGTTACGGTTTCCAGATCGAGATGAAATACAATGCCTATAAGCTGGGCTACAAGATTGCAGAAGTGCCCATCATCTTCGAGGACCGCAAGGAAGGTACCTCCAAGATGAGTTCCAGTATTTTCGGTGAGGCCTTCTGGGGCGTGATCAAACTGCGTTTCCGCAAAATCCGTCCGCGCCAATGAACAACGACGGGCGCAGAGGCTGGATCTGGTACCTGGCGATCCTGGTAACCGTCTTCTTCTGGGGGATGTCGTTCCTCTGGAGCGATTCGGTACTGGACCAGGGCGTGCCCGTATTTACTTTCATCTTCACCCGGATGGTGCTGGCAGCTGCCGCCCTGACGCTTTTCAGCCTGCTCACGGGCCGGCTGCAGAAGATCCGGCGCGGGGACTTGAAGTGGTTCGCAGCGATGACGGCCTTCGAGCCTTTCCTCTATTTCCTGGGCGAGACTTTCGGCCTGAAAATCACGGGCTCGCCGACACTTTGCTCGGTGATCATCGCCACGATTCCGGTCTTCACCCTCATCGTGGGGCAGATCTTCTTCCATGAGAAGCTTTCGCACCTGAACCGCATCGGCATCTTCGTGGCTGTGGCGGGCGTGGTAAGCTTCATCGTGCTGGGAGGCTCCCTGCACACGGATTATCTCTACGGCATTGCCGTTCTCTTCCTGGCCGTAATCGGCTCAACCGGCTACACGGCCATTTGCAAGAAACTGGTTGACAAAAGATACAACGCTTTTTCGATCGTCACATGGCAGTTTATCCTGGCCTCGATCTATTTTCTGGTCCCCTTCCTGATCTGGGATGCACCGACCTGGACCCCGGCTTATCTGTCGTGGCCCTTGCTGCGGCCCATCCTTGCGCTGGCGGTGCTCTGCTCGGGCGTTGCCTTCGTGCTGTATGCTGCGTGCGTGGACCGTATCGGCATGACGCGGACGGTTGTGTTCCTGCCGCTGGTGGCCATTGTCTCGGCCATTGCTGCGTCTCTGATGGGCCAGGACACGATCCTGCCGCTGCAGATGGCGGGGATCGTGGTGGCTATGGCGGGCGTGGTGATGGCACAATATACGAAACCTGAAAAACAAGCATGAAACATAACGGTTTGACGTTAGGAGTACTTGGCGGGATGGGTCCTGCTGCGACGGCGGAATTCCAGCGGCTGCTGGCAGTCAAGGCGCCGGCCGGCTGCGATCAGGAGCATCCGCGCATGATCGTGTACTCGCATACGATAACACCCGACCGGACGACCTTCCTGCTGGGGAAGGGCCCGGATCCGGAGCCGTATCTGCTCGACGGAATGCTGACCCTCGAGAAGTGGGGTGCCGACCGCCTGGCAGTGACCTGCAACACGGCCCATCATTTCATTGACAAATTCATCGCGGAAGGCCTGATCCATGTGCCGGTGATCCACATCATCGACGAGACCATCCGCAGTTGCCGTGAACGCAGCCCGCAGGGAGCCTGGCTCACCGCGACCCTGGGCACGATGAAGACGGGGCTGTACCAGGACCATGGTGCCGCTTCCGGCTATCGCTTCCGTATCCCCAGCCCTGAAATGCAGGAACGTATCCACGCGGTGACCGATATGGTCAAGGCAGGAAAGCAGCAGGAAGCTGGTGCGCGTTTCCGGCAGATCGTGGAAGAATTATGGCAGGACGAGCGCATCCCCGTGGTGTGCGCCTGCACGGAACTCCCCGTGGCATATCAGCAGGCCGGCCTTCCGGCCGACATGGGCATCTCTTCGCTGGAAGCCCTTGCCGACGGGTGTATCCGGGAACTTTATAAACCCTTGTGATATGGGACTTTTCAATTGGAAGAAGAAAGAGAAAGCGGAGGAGCGTCCGCTCGACAGCGGCCTGGAGAAGACCAAGCGTTCGCTGTTCGAGAAACTCTCCTATGCCATTGCCGGCAAAAGCGTCGTCGACGACGAAGTGCTCGATTCGCTGGAGGAAGTGCTGATCGCTTCCGACGTCGGGGTGGAGACTACCCAGAACATCATTGAAAGACTGGAGGCCCGTGTGGCCCGCGATAAATATCTCAATGCCGAAGAAGTGAACCGCTATCTCTGCGAAGAGATCGTGGACCTGCTTGACGCTGCGGCCGACGGCAAGAGTGCCGAGCCGTTCGATTTCTCGAAAAAGCCCTATGTCATCATGGTGGTGGGCGTCAATGGCGTGGGAAAGACTACGACCATCGGCAAGCTCGCCGCGCAGCTCAAGGCGCAGGGGAAGAAGGTGGTGCTGGGCGCTGCCGACACCTTCCGCGCCGCTGCCGTCGACCAGCTTGTGATCTGGGCCGAACGTGCCGGCGTCGACATCGTGAAGCAGGAGATGGGGTCCGATCCGGCCTCCGTCGCCTACGACACGGTCAAGAGCGCCGTGGCCAAGGATGCCGACGTGGCGATCATCGACACGGCCGGCCGCCTGCACAACAAGATCAACCTGATGAACGAGCTGACCAAGATCCGCAATGTCATGCGGAAGGTCGTACCCGACGCACCGCACGAAGTGCTGCTGGTCATCGACGGCTCAACCGGCCAGAACGGCTTCCTGCAGGCGAAGGAGTTTACGCGTGCGACCGACGTGACGGCGCTGGCGGTCACCAAGCTCGACGGCACGGCCAAGGGCGGCGTGGTGATCGGTATCAGCGACCAGTTCAAGATCCCCATCAAGTTCATCGGCGTGGGCGAAAAGATCGAAGATCTCAAGGTCTTCGACAAGAAAGAATTCGTGGAATCCCTTTTCGAATAAAAACAGAATAACGATATGAACATCTCATTCAACTGGCTGAAGGATTATCTGAAGTTCGACCTTACGGCGGAACAGGTCTCCGCCATCCTGACTTCCACGGGACTGGAAGTGGAACACATGGAAACCGTGGAGCAGATTCCCGGCGGCCTGGCCGGTGTCATCGTGGCGGAAGTCGTGGAATGCGTGCCGCATCCCGACTCCGATCACCTGCATGTTACCAAACTCAACACGGGTGAGCCTGAGCTTCTGCAGGTCGTCTGTGGTGCGCCCAACGTGGCCCAGGGCCAGAAAGTCCTTCTGGCTACCGTCGGCACGGAACTGCCAACCGATGACGGCAGCAAATTCAAGATCAAACGCTCGAAGATCCGCGGTGTCGAAAGCCTCGGCATGATCTGCGCCGAAGACGAGCTGGGCATCGGCAACGATCACTCCGGCATCATGGTGCTCGATCCCGCCGCCGTGGTGGGAACGCCTGCGCGGGAGCAGCTGAAGCTCAAAGAAGACACGCTCTTCGAGATTGGCCTGACGCCGAACCGCGTAGACGGTGCCAGCCACATCGGCGTGGCCCGCGACCTCTATGCCTACTGCGTGCAGCACGACATTCCTATGGAATGGACGCTGCCCGACGTGAGCGCGTTCAAGGCTGGTGCCGGCGAGGCGATTCCCGTCGTGGTTGAGGCTCCGGACCTGGCGCCCCGCTACATCGGCATCACGCTCAAGGATGTGAAGGTGGGCCCGTCCCCCGACTGGATGAAGGAGCGTCTGATGGCCATCGGCCAGCGCCCGATCAACAACATCGTGGACATCACCAACTTCGTGCTCAATGAGATGGGACATCCGTTGCATGCGTTCGACGCTGCCAGGATTGCCGGCCGCAAGGTGGTGGTGCGCCGCAGCACGCCGGACTGCAAGTTCACGACCCTCGACGAGGTGGAGCGCACGCTCTGCACCGACGATCTGGTGATCTGCGACGCAGAAAAGCCGATGTGTATCGCGGGTGTGTTCGGCGGCCTTGATTCCGGTGTCACGGAAGCGACGACCGAGATTTTCCTCGAAGCGGCCTACTTCAACCCGGTATCCATCCGCAAGACTTCGAAGCGCCAGGGGCTGAAGACCGATGCTTCATTCCGCTATGAGCGTGGTATCGACCCGACGGCGACCATGACAGCTGCCCGCCGGGCCGCCCTGCTGATCCAGGAACTGGCCGGCGCCACCGTGGCCGGTGCGCCGCAGGAAGTGTGCGCCAAGCCGTTCGAGCCTGTCAGGATCGATCTGGACTATGCCCGCATGGACAGCCTGATCGGCAAGCAGCTGGGGACCGACACGTATAAACGCATTCTCGAAAGTCTTGATTTCAAAATCCTTTCAGCATCGGAGGCAGGCTGCACCGTAGCTGTTCCGGCCTATCGCGTGGATGTGACGCGCGAGTGCGACGTGGTGGAAGAAGTGCTCCGTATCTACGGCTACAACAACATTGAGCTTCCCGTCAGCATGAGGGCGTCCATCAATCCGTCGGAGCATCCCGATCCGGAGAAGGTGCGCAAGACGGTCTCCGACCTGCTGGCAGACCGGGGCTTCATCGAGATCATGAACAACTCCCTGACGAAAGGGGAGTACTACGACAAGTGCAAGACCTATCCGGCCGATCAACTGGTCCATATCGTCAATCCGCTCAGCAGCGACCTGAATGTGATGCGCCAGACGCTGATCTTCAATGCGCTGGAAGTGGTGGAACGCAATATCAACCACCAGAACAACAACCTGCGTCTCTTCGAAATTGGGAATTGCTACAGTTTCCAGCCGAAGGAGGGTGTTGAGATGCCGGAGCGGGAACTCAAGAGCTACCGTGAGGAGCAGCGTCTCTGCATGGTGGTCACGGGTCCGGGTGCCAAATCGTGGCGCAACGAGCTGGGTGCGGGCAACTACTTCGCTCTCAAGGGCTATCTGGAGCTGGTGCTCCGCCGTTTCAAGGCCGATCTCTACGATCTTGAAATGGAAGCTGCGCCGTCCGATCTCTTTGCTGAAGGTTTGACCTACAAGCTTGGCAACAAGACGTTGGCCATGGCTGGTACTGTGTCGAAAGCCCTGCTGAAGCAGTTCGACATCAAGCAGCCGGTCTTCGTGGCCGAGATCCGCTGGCCGGTCTTCTTCGAGCTGGTCAAGCGCGACAAGATTAAATACAAGGAGCTGCCCAAGTTCCCGGAAGTCCGTCGTGACCTGGCGCTGCTGCTCGACGAGAGTGTCTCGTTCGCAGAGCTCCGCAAGACCGCCTTCCAGACGGCCCGTGGCATCCTGCGGCAGGTCAGTCTCTTCGACGTGTACCGTGGTCCGAAGATCCAGCCCGACAAGAAGCAGTACGCCATCAGCTTCATCCTTCAGGACGAAGAGAAGACCCTCACCGACGCCGCCGTCGAGGCCACGATGTCCAAGCTCCTCAAGGCCTTCGAGACCAAGCACGACGCAACGTTGAGATAATGTTGAGGCCTGTGCGTAAGTGGAGAAGGAATATGCTTTGAAGACCCTAACCACCCTCGGTTGATAGAGGGAGGGTCCCGCCGCTTTAGCGGTGGGAAGGAGTCGCGCTGGCGCGACGGTCTGAAAAGCATATTCCTTCGGAACTGGAGCATGGTCCGGATTGAATATGCAGCCGTTGTCGACCATCAAACGTTATGCATCGCTGGTGAAGTTCGCGCATACGATCTTCGCCTTGCCGTTTGCGCTGGTCGGATTCCTGTTGGGATTGAAGGAACCGGGTGCTCACTTTACCTGGGTTCTCCTGCTGCAGATCCTCGGCTGCATGGTCTTCGCCCGGAGCGCCGCGATGGGCTTCAACCGCTGGGCCGACCGTGAAATCGACGCGCGCAATCCGCGCACGGCGGGCCGGGACGTGCCCGCCGGCCGGATTACGCCCGCCCAGGCGCTGACCTTCTCGCTGGTCAATGTCGCCCTCTTCGTGGCCGTGGCCTGGACCATCAACCCGCTCTGCGGCGGCTTGTCTTTCGTTGCACTGGTTTTCCTGCTGGGATACAGCTACTTGAAACGCTTTACCTGGCTCTGCCATTTCGGGGTAGGAGCGGCACTGGGCATTGCCCCGGCCGGCGCGTTCATCGCCGTGACCGGCTACTTGACGCTGCCGGTCGTCCTGCTGACGCTGATGGTCTTCTTCTGGTCCAGCGGCTTCGACATCCTCTATGCTCTGGCCGACGAAGAGATTGACCGCGCCCAGGGCCTGCATTCCATACCGCAGCGCTTCGGTCGCAAGCGGGCGATGGGAATCGCCTGGGCGGTCCATGTGCCGGAGTTCGCGCTGGTGCCGTGGTTTCTGATCGCGGCCGGCCGGGCCAATCCGGCCATCTGCCTGACCGACGCCTGGGGCATCGCCGCCGGCATCTTCTTCCTGGCCATGCTGGTCTATCAGCACGTCATCATCTCCCCCCGCGACCTCTCCCGCCTCAACGCCGCCTTCTTCACCGCCAACGGCCTCGCCTCCCTCGTCTTCGCCGTCCTCATCTACCTCTCGGTCCTGCTCTGAACGGAATCATCGGCTGCTATAGGGTATAGCCTCTCAGACCGACTCGCAAGCGAGTCTCCTTCCCAAAATTGCCTGGGCAATTTTGGGCCCCTCCCTCTATCAACCGAGGGTGGTTAGGATCCTCTAGGCTATACCCTATAGCAGCCGATGACAGCTTCTGCGCATATTCCGACATCTCATTGGTCGCAAGGCACTTATCCTCGGCAGGGGCTACGGGACCCTCTTTATCACGTAGCCCCCTGACGGGAGATAAGTGCCTCTTCTGGCTCCTCTTCTGGCTCCTCTTCTGGCTCCTCTTCTGGCTCCTCGTCTGGCCCAGCCTCACGGTTGCCATCTTTCTTTCGCTATACCGGCGGGGTAGGTCTCCTACTATTTTGGGTTAGGTCTCCTACTATTTTGGGGTAGGTCGAACGAATGGTGTCGGACTTACCCTACGAATCGGCCATCCAGGCCCTCCAGTGGGGTAGGTCCAAACCTTTCTATTCGACCTACCCCGTTTTTCTCCTAGACCTACACCAGTGATGAGGGTTATCCTCGCCGGAAACGCGTGAGCCCATTGGGAGCGCTCGCGCGTTCTGGCGGGAGATAACCTTCGAATGTTTCAACCCATTGTTGCTCCTTTCATCGAGATTTACACGAATTTGTAAAAGATTTTGCTTTTTTGCGGCCCGGATACTGACGGCTGTGCTTATCTTTGTAAAAACAATGAACCGATGGCTATGATGCGAGCGATTGTGCGGGAGATGCCAGACGGATCTGCTCGCCGTGTATATCCCTTCCATGTGAGTCTGGAGGGTTTGAAGAAGGCGATCATCTGCCGCGATGAGGAAGACTATGATGTGATGGTCAAGTATGTCTTTTTGTGTGCGATGGCAGCGAACGTCAGGGTTGTAACCTATGTGGTAGTGTCGAACCATCTGCATGTCATCCTGCTGGCGGAAGACTACGAGCAGGCAAAAGCCTGCGGAGACGAGATCCGTCGGCGCTACGCCATGTGGTTCAGCCACAAGTATCATGAGCGAAGGCTCTATCATGACAAATGCGTGGATGTCCAATGGATCGACACCGATTGGTATCTTCGCAACGCCATTGCCTATGTCTTCCGCAACGCGCTCGACAATGGCGATAGCGTGGAAAGTTATCCGTGGTCGGGCTATTGCGCGCTCTTTTGCCGAGGTCGGTGTAAAGGGTGGACAAGGCCGGTCACTTCGCTGACCAAGCGGGAGCGTGAGACGATCTTCCACACCAACGATTCTCTGCAAGGAGTACCCTGGCTGATTGACGCAGAAGGCTGTCTGGAGCCTGTCAGCGCGACGGACTATGCCTATGTTGAGGAAGTCTTCAACGGTTCCCAGGCTTTCCTGCTCAAAATCATCGGGACAGTGAACATGGCC
>JAEETO010000140.1 GCA_016290385.1 Bacteroidales bacterium
TCCGTACCCACTGCCAGACTTCCGGTTGGAGCCTCACCGAGCAGGACCCGTTCAACAACGTGGCCCGTACCTGCATCGAGGCCATGGGCGCCGCACTCGGCCACACCCAGTCGTTGCACACTAACGCACTCGACGAGGCCATCGCCCTGCCGACCGACTTCTCCGCACGTATAGCCCGCAACACCCAGATCTACATTCAGGAAGAGACGCAGGTCTGCCGTTCCATCGACCCCTGGGCCGGTTCCTACTATGTGGAGAGCCTGACCAACGAGCTGGCACACAAGGCCTGGGAGCACATCCAGGAAGTCGAGAGCCTCGGCGGTATGGCCAAGGCCATCGAGACCGGCGTGCCGAAGCTCCGCATTGAGGAAGCTGCCGCCCGCAAGCAAGCCCGCATCGACTCCGGCCTGGAGAAGATCATCGGCATCAACGAGTACCGTCTGGACCATGAAGATCCCATCGAGATCCTCGACGTGGACAACACCAAGGTGCGTGAATCGCAGATCGCCCGCCTGAAAGACCTCCGCGCCCACCGCGACGAGGCCAAGGTCCAGGCTTGCCTGAATGCCATCACGGACGCCGTGGCCAACAAGAATGGCAACCTCCTGGCCCTGGCCATCGAGGCCGCCAAGGCCCGCGCCACCCTGGGCGAGATCTCCGATGCCTGCGAAAAGATTGTTGGACGTTACAAAGCTGTGATCCGTATGAATACTGGTGTTTATTCCTCTGAAGTGAAGAACGACAGCGAGTTCGAGCTCGCCAAGAAGATGGTGGCCGAGTTCGCCAAGAAAGAAGGCCGCCAGCCCCGTATCATGGTAGCCAAGCTCGGCCAGGACGGTCACGACCGTGGCGCCAAGGTGGTGGCCACCGGTTATGCCGACTGCGGTTTCGACGTGGACATGGGCCCGCTCTTCCAGACTCCGGAAGAAGCTGCCCGCCAGGCTGTTGAGAACGACGTTCACATCGTGGGCGTCTCCTCGCTGGCCGCCGGTCACAAAACCCTCGTCCCGCAGATCATCGCGGAGCTCAAGAAACTCGGCCGTGAGGACATCCTCGTAGTGGTGGGTGGTGTGATTCCGGCCCAGGACTACGACGAACTGTACCGCGACGGTGCCGTGGCCATCTTCGGCCCGGGCACCCCGATCGCCAAGGCAGCCATCAAGATGATCGAACTGCTGAACCAGAAGTTCGAGGACTAAACCCTCACTTTTATCAAAAAAAGCGCCCCTGGCTTGCAGGAGCGCTTTTTTTTTCGTATCTTTGCCTAAATTGTGTGAACCAACTTTAAACAAAAGCAAACCTGATACAATTTTTTTTTAACCTAAAACATCATTTATGAGGAAACTTAGAATTTTGTTCACCTGCCTTTTGACTGTTTTAGCACTGGGAACCGCCCTGGCGCAGAACGTTACGGTCAGAGGTGAAGTGAAAGACGCCAACACCGGCGAAGGTGTTCCGTTTGCCTCCATCCAGGTGAAAGGCACCATGACCGGTACTGCAACCGACGCCGATGGTAAGTACGCCATCGACGTGCCTCGCAACGCCGTGCTGATCTTCAGCTCCATCGGCTACATCAACCAGGAAGCTGCCGTCGACGGCCGCAACGTCGTCAACATCCTGCTGGTTCCGGATGCCGAAGCACTGGAGGAGACCGTGGTGGTCGCCTACGGTACGGTCAACAAGAAAGACTTTACCGGTTCCGCCGCCTCCCTCGGCAGCGAGAAGCTGACGGCCCGTCCGGTAACCAACGCTACCAACGCCCTCGAAGGTATCACCTCCGGTGTGCAGTTCACTTCTGCTTCCGGCCAGCCGGGTTCCTCGGGCAGCATCCGTATCCGTGGTTTCGGTTCCATCAACGCCGACAGCTCCCCGCTCTATGTGGTGGACGGCGTGCCGTTCGACGGTTCCATCTCGAACATCAACTCTGACGATATCGAGTCGATCACGGTCCTGAAGGACGCCGCTTCTTCCGCCCTCTACGGTGCCCGCGCCGCCAACGGTGTGGTGCTGATCACCACCAAGAAGGGCCGCACCGAGCGCCTGACCTTCAACGTCCGCATCAACCACGGTTTCAGCACTCGCGGCGTTCCTGAATACGAACGTCTCGACGCCTACCAGTATGTTCCCATGGAATGGGAAATCCTGCGCAACGGCTTCATGACCGCCGGCACCTACAAGACCCAGGCCGAAGCCAATGCCGCCGCTACCGAACAACTCGTCGGACAGTTGGGCAACAACCCGTTCAACGTGGCTGACAACCAGCTCGTCGTCGACGGCGCCCTCAACAGCAGCGCACGTCTTCTCTATCCGGAAGACCTCGACTGGCAGAAAGCCGTCCAGCGTCTGGGCCACCGCCAGGAATACACCGTATCCGCCGGCGGCGCCGGACAGAAATCCGACTACTATTTCTCGGTCGGTTACCTGAACGACCAGGGCTACTCCATCCGTTCTTACATGGAGCGCTTCAATGCCCGTGTGAATGTCAACGTCCAGCCTCGGAAATGGATCAAGACCGGTCTGAACATGGCCGGCACGATGGCCAACGGCACTTCCGCCAGCACCGGCAGCAGCACGGGTTACATCAACCCGTTCTACTTCGGCCGCAACATCGGCCCGATCTACTCGATCCACCAGCACAACGCCGACGGCTCCTATGTCTATGATGAGCTTGGCGAAATGGTCTATGAATGGGACAAACGCGGTGGCAGCGCCTCCCCGGGCCGCCACATCGTGGCCGAGACCCTTTGGAACGAGGACAACTACAAACGCGACATCCTCAACACCCGCGCTTATGTGGACTTCATCTTCATGGAAGGCCTGAAACTCTCCATCAACGCCGGTTACGATACCCGCAACTACCTGAACACTTCGTTCGACAACCCGCACGTGGGTGACGGCGCTCCCTCCGGCCGTGCCGACAACGAGCACTACCGTTACGATACGATGAACTTCAACCAGCTGCTCACCTTCAACAGGACCTTTGGCGGCCACACTGTCGACCTGCTCGTCGGTCACGAGAGCTACCGCAACAAGTATCACTACTTCCGCGGCTTCCGCCAAG
>JAEETO010000054.1 GCA_016290385.1 Bacteroidales bacterium
TTGCGGCCCAGCAGGTCGTAGTCAAGACCGAAGCCCACGATGAAGCGGTTTTCGATCTCCATGGCCACGTAGTCGAGCTTCAGGTCCTTCTTGTAGACTTCGGGCTTGAGCAGCATCGTGCAGATCTTCACGTCGGCGGCGCCGGCGTCGAGCAGCAGGGCGTAGAGATCGGTGATCGTCTTGCCGGTGTCGACGATGTCTTCCACCACGATGATCGTGCGTCCCTTGATGGAGGAGGTCAGGCCCAGCACCTTGCGGGTAATGCCCGTGGAGAGCGTTCCCTCGTAGGAGGAAAGCCGTACGCTGGAGAATTCACAGCGGAAATTGAGCCGCTTCATCAACTCGCCCGTGAAGAGGATGGATCCGTTGAGCACGCAGAGTACGATGGGCACGCCGTCGAAGTTCTTGAAATCGTGATTGATGCGTTCCGCCACCGCGTCGATGGCCTTTTCGAGGCGCTCATAAGGGATATAAGGGACGAAGTACTTGTCTTTGAGAAGGATTCTTTCCATGGGGAAATTTCTTTTTTCAATTTGCGAAAATACACATTATCTTTGTTCGGTGGAAGCCCTGTGAGGACTTCTTTTTGACATTTTATCAACTTTTACGATGAGAGACCATGTGCAGATCGATCGTGGGGTCGGGAATGCTCTCGCTTTTCCTGGTATTACCCTTTTCCGGTGCGCAGGCACAAAGTAGCCTGCCCCGCTTCGTCATTGACCAGATCGAAGCCGCAGCCGCCGAAGGCTTGTCGGCCGAAGACCTGGTCATCCACTACGAGGGCCTGCTCGCCCGGCCCTTGAACCTCAATGCAGCCACGCGGCGCGAACTGGAAGCGAGCGGGCTGTTTACGCTGTTCCAGCAGGAGAGCCTGCTGGCCTGGCGCGAACGTTACGGCAGCATCCGTTCCGCGGCCGAACTCGCGCTGGTGGAAGGCTTCTCCGATGAATGCGTGGCGGAGATCCGTCCCTTCGTCGCTTTCGGCGAAGTGGCCCCGGTGCGCCGCCTCACCAACACGACCACTTTCAAGGGACGCAAGAAATGGAAGCAGGCCGGCATGTCCTTTACGGCCAAGCATGCCCTGGAAGCTCCGCAGTGGTCGCTGCACGCCGTGCTGGACAACGATCCGAAGGAGCGTATTCCTGATTTCATTTCCCTGGCGGGCCGCTACAAAGGCTGGTACCTGGGCGACTTTACGGCACGCTTCGGGCAGGGACTCGTGGTCTGGAAAGCCTTCAGCCTCTCGGCTTTCGGGACGCCTTCCAGCGTGGCCCGCAGGGGGAAAGGCCTGCAGCCCTACCGCTCCACGGACGAATCCCATTTCTTCCGCGGACTGGGCTGGACCGGCCGCTTCCGCAACTGGAGCGTGACGGCTTTCTGCTCCCGTAACGCCCTGGACGCAAGAATCGTGGACGACAGTTACACCTCCATCGTCACGGACGGGCTCCATGCCACGGAAGCCGAACGGGCGAAGCGCCATACACTGCACGAATACGTGCTGGGCGCAAACCTGTCGTACGAGAAAGGCCGCTGGCATTTCGGCGTGACGGGCGCGGCGTACCGCTACGACAAGCACAACGGCCGCCGCGTGCAGGATTACAACCGCTACCAGCAATACGACGGATGGTGGGGCAACCTCGGCGCGGACTGGTACGGCACGCTGGGCAGCCTGCGCTTTTTCGGCGAACTGGCGGTTGACGCCCACCTGGCGCCTGCTGCGTTGCTGGGCTTCCTCTGGAGCCCGTCGTACAACTTCGAAACCAGCCTTACCACACGCTGTTACGCGCCAGCCTACATCGCTACGCACGCCGGGGCCCATTCATCCCTCAGCTCGGTCTCGAACCAGATCGGAAGCACCGGTTCCCTGCGCTGGATCCACGGCCGCTGGACCCTGCAGGCTGATTTTGAATATGTATATTACCCGTGGAAACGCTACCGGGCAGAAGCGGGTACGCAGCAGCTCAAGGGCCGCCTGCAGCTCGGCTATGCCTTCCGCAGCGGCGCTCTCCTCCAGGGCCAGATCGCCTATGGCTCACAGTGGAAAGCCCGCCTGCAGTTCGACCTCCCGCTGGGCGCAACCTGGCAGCTGGGCGCCCGCGCCGATGCCAATCTGCACGGCGCAGGAGCCTACGCGGGCCTCCGCTGGCATCCGTCAAAGAAATGGACGCTGGCCACCCGCCTCACGGCCTGGAACACCAGGGACTGGGCGTCGCGCATCTGCTTCTACGAGCAGAACGTGCCGCAGAGTTTCGCCGTCGAATCGTACTACGGAAAAGGAATCGGCGCGTACTTGCTGCTGCAGTACGCGCCGGTCCGCAATGTCGAGCTGAGCCTGAAGGTCCAGCAGGGCTATCTGTCCTACTTCGTGCGGATCTTCATGCCAGGATAGATCTTGGTCTTGGCGTTCATGTTGTTGAGCTTGTAGAGCGTGTTGAGCGAAACGCCGGTCTTCTTGGCGATGCCGCCCAGCGTATCACCCGACTTGACGATGTAGTACGAAGCGCCCTCAGTGCTGCCGGACGAGGAGGAACTCTTCTGGGTGCTGCCGGAGCTCTTCTGGGTGCTGCTGGAGGAGCCGCTGGCCTTGGGTGCGCTGCCATAGATGTAGAGGCGCTGGCCGACCCGGATGTTGTCGCTCTTGAGACCGTTCCAGCGTTTGATGTTGGCCACGGAAGTATGGTGCTTCTTGGCGATGCTGCCGAGCGTCTCGCCGCTCTTCACCTTGTGGATCACGCGCTGCTCGCCGCTGCCGCCTGTTTCCTGGATTTTCTTGACAGCGACCGGGCTGAAGAACACGGAGTCCTTGTAGTTGTAGATGTTTTCTTCCTGGTCGACGAAAGCCAGGGTGTATTGGTGGGGCAGATTGAGGATGTAGGTATGCTCGGTGCCCGGGATGATGTCGTGCAGGTACTGCGTGTTGAGGTCGCGGAGGGTTTCCATCGGAATGCCGATGTTCTCGGAAATCTGGCCGAAGTGCAGGTTCTTGTCGATGTGGAAGGTGTCAACATGGGCCGGCAGGCTGACCTGGGCCGGCACGATGCCGTGTTCCGGATAGTAGTTCAGCGTGTAGAGGGCGGCGATGAAGGCCGGAATATAGCCGCGGGTCTCGCGGGGCAGGTAATCGTATATCTCCCAGAAATCGGTCTTTCCGCCGCTGCGGCGGATGGCCTTGCTCACGTTGCCGGCTCCGCAGTTGTAGGAGGCGATGGCCAGCGACCAGTCGCCGAAGATCATGTAGTTGTCCTTGAGCAGTTGTGCCGCGGCCCGGCAGGAGGTCAGCGGGTCGAGGCGCTCATCGACGTAGGAGGTCATCTCCAGGCCATACATCTTGGCGGTATTGTACATGAACTGCCACATGCCCTTGGCCCTGGCGCGCGAGACGGCGCGGGGGTTGAGGGCCGATTCGATGACGGCCATGGCCTTGAGTTCCTTCGGGAGCCCGTATTCGTCGAAGATTTCCTCGAAGAGCGGCATGTAGTAGGTAGACAGGCCGATGATGCGGGAAGTGACCATGGGCATGCGCTCCGTATAGCGGATGATGGCGTTCTTGACGACCTTGTTGAACTGCACCGGGATGAAGGAATTCATCTTCTTGAGCCGCTCGATGTACACCTCGTCGGGGATGTTGCTGGTCAGCGAGTCGAGCTCCAGTGTCGCCACGTCGAAGTCGTTGACGTCGATCTGCTTCTGGATGTAGTAGATGCTCAGCAGCGAGTCGATGTTGTCGGAGTTGTACTCGATGAGGTTCTCGATGTCGTCATCGACGAGGATGTCACCGTCGGTATCATTGGCCGGAGCGGTAAGCATCTGGTACTCGTTGTAGAGCGAGTCGTAGGCTTGCTGCAGGGAATCGACGCGGTGAGTCAGTTCTTCGATAAGCTGGGCCTGTTTCTTTTTGGCGTTCTGGGCCTGTCCGGGGATGGGGACCAGCAGCGAAGCGAGCAGGAGGAGCAGGGAAAGTCGTTTCATGTATGTCAGAATGTTAATTGCAAATTGACGCCCAGGGCCGGGTTGCTGAGCGGGGACGACCCTGTGCCGTAGGAGGCGTATAGGGGAGTGATGGGTTGTATGACTGTGGGCTGTACTTCCAGCCAGGCCATGTTGTCGCTTACGTCGAAGTCGGCCATGTAGGAGAAGACGTGGGCGTCGATGACGTTGAGCGCGTAGACCAGCACCGTGGCCAGGATGGAATAGTCACGCCAGCGGCGGTACTTGTCGCGGTAGACTTCAGCCTGGGATGCCGAGATCTTGTCATGTGCGATGTAGCCTGTCTCGGAACTGTTGCGGTCCATGATGGTAATCCAGCGGAAACGCTTGTACTGCATGTCATTGAAGTGGTAGAAGTAGCCGCAGGCCATCAGGCCGCCCGTCCAGATGGGAATCTTCCACCAGTCGCCGTTGTAGGCCTGTCCCAGTCCGGGCAGGAGCAGGGAGTAGATGGTGGCCTTGGCGGGGACGGGCGCCTTGATGCTGGTCTTGAAGCAGATCGTGCCATCGAGCATCTGTCCCCAGTAGAAAGCCCCCGCCGCCGCATAGCTGGCCAGGCGAAGGTATTTGTATTTGTCCTCGCCGGTTTCGTGGTACATGTGGTTGAAGCGGATTCCGCCATAGATGCCCGCACCGATGCCCGCATAGATCACGGGCACTTTCCACCAGTCGTGGTTGTACATCTGGGCAGCGCCCGGAACGATGGCCGTGCCCAGCAGCATGTAGCCCGGAGTCAGGGTATCGCGTCCGAAATAGCCGCGCACGAGCTTGCGGACGGAAAAGCCCTGAGTGCTGTCGACGGCCACGCTCGTGTCGCGGTCCGCCTGCGCATTGGCCTGCTCTGAACCCGGAGGCCCCGTGACGGTACCGGTGTTGCTCCTGCGGGAGACGTCGTTGCGGGTGCTCCGGAACTGGGCACTGGCGCTGGTGCAGACGACGAGCAGCAGCAGGAGGGTAACGAGGAGGCGGCGCACGGGCTTACTGTTCAGGGTTGAGGGATTGGATAAAGGTTTCTATCTGTTCCGGGTTGTCGTATCGGATGGTGATGGTGCCGCCGCCCTTGCTGTCCGGGCGGACCGACACATGGCCGTCGAAATGGCGTCCCATGCGCTCCTTCAGCGTCCGGATCACAGCGGGAAGTTCCGCTTCCACCGGTTTCTCCTTGGCTTTCACGGGTTTTTCCTGGGCACTTTCCTCAAGGCGGCGCACGGACCAGCCGTATCGGACAGTCTGGTCAAACAGCTTGTGCTGCCAGGCGGGATTTTCGACGCCCAGCAGGACCTTGGCGTGTCCCACAGAAATCTTGCCAAGCTTGAGGGCCTGCTGCATTTCTTCGGGAAGTTTCAGCAGGCGCAGGCTGTTGGCGATGGTCGCACGCTTCTTGCCCACGCGCAGGGCCATCGCTTCCTGGGTGAGCTGGCATTCATCGATCAGGCGCTGGAAACTGAGGGCGGTCTCGATGGGGTCGAGGTCTTCGCGCTGGATGTTTTCCACAATGGCCATCTCGAGCATGGCAGCATCGTCGGCCTGCCGGATGTAGGCGGGCACATGCGTCAGCCCGGCGGCGCAGGCGGCGCGGTAGCGGCGTTCGCCGCTGATGATCTGGTAGCTGTCCGGGCCGGTCTGGCGCAGGGTCAGGGGCTGGATGATGCCGAGGGTACGGATGGAATCGGCGAGTTCCTCCATCGCCTCTTCGTCGAATTCGCTGCGGGGCTGCCAGGGGTTGGGAACGATCTGCCCGACGGGGACTTCATTGACGACGGCCGGGTTGCCTTTCACGATCCGGTGGATTTCCCGGGTGTCCCGCAAGGGATCGACATCGCCCAGCAAAGCGCCGAGCCCTTTTCCTAGTGCGTCTCTTTTTGCCATTGTTCGTTCTTTTGGATGATTTCCCGCGCCAGGTTCAGGTAGTTGTCCGAACCGGAAGAGCGGGCGTCGTAAAGGATGGCCGGCTTGCCGTAGGAAGGCGCCTCGCTCAAGCGTACATTCTTGGTGATCATGGTCTTGAAGACCATTTCCGGATAGTATGTCTTGACTTCTTCCACCACCTGGTTGTGGAGGCGGAGACGGCTGTCGTACATGGTGAAGAGGAAACCTTCGATGGTGAGGGAAGGATTGAGCCGTGTGCGGACGATGTTGATGGTATTCAGCAGTTTGCCCAGCCCTTCGAGCGGGAAATATTCGGGCTGGACAGGGATGATCACGCTGTCGGCGGCGGTCAGGGCGTTGATGGTGATCAGGCCCAGGGAAGGGGCGCAGTCCACCACGACGTAATCGTAGTTGCCGCGGATGCCGGCAAGGGCGTTGCGGAGCACGTTTTCCCGCCCGGGCACGTCGAGCATCTCGATTTCCGCACCCACCAGGTTGATGTGGGAGGTGATGATGTCGAGCCGTTCGAGTGCCGTCGGCTTGATGGTCTCCTCTGCTTTCCGTTCGCCGATGAGCAGTTCATAGAGCGTATCGTGCTCTTTCGAATCGGGATTGAAGTCAAGTCCGGACGTGGTGTTGGCCTGCGGGTCGGCGTCGATGATGAGGGTCTTGTGCTCCAGGACGGCCAGCGACGCGGCCAGGTTGATGGCCGTCGTGGTTTTTCCGACACCACCCTTCTGATTGGCGATTGCGATGATCTTTCCCATAAACTGCAAAATTAAGAAAAAAATAGTAACTTAGCAGAACTAAAACCTGATTCATGTCTGTACATTCTTCCTGGAAAGTGATCGTCAGCAGCCGTTCCGGTGGCGGAAAAGCTGCCAAGGATTGGCACCAGATTGAAAATATCCTCAAAGTCAAGGGAATAGAATACGATGCCACCATCACGAACCACGCCTATCATGCCATCGAACTGGCCCGCGGCGCCGTGTTGGAAGGCTGGCGGAACCTGCTGGTGGTCGGTGGTGACGGCGCCATGCACGAAGTCATCAACGGCCTGTATTCACAGCAGGAAGTTTCCCCTTCCGAAGTGACGATAGCACTGATCCCGGTCGGATCTGGCAACGACTGGGGACGTTTCCATAAGATTCCGGCCGATTATGCGGCCGCCGTCGATCTGGTCGCCGACGCCGAAAATCATGTCCGGGTCCAGGACATCGCCCGAGTGGACACACGCATGGACGGTGCGCCGTATTGCCGCTACATGATCAACGTCGGCGGCCTGGGTTTCGATTCTGACGTGTGCCGCCGTTTCGACCTGGCCAAGGCTCGGGGACATGCCGGCGACAAGCAGTATCTCCACTGCCTGCTGTCGGGCTTCGTGGCCTATCGCTGCCTGCAGTTCCGCGTATCGGTCGACGGGGAAGAGTTCTTCCGCGGTCCTGCGTTTTCCGTGGCGCTGGGCTTGGGCCGCTATTGCGGCGGCGGCATGATGCAGACACCCGAAGCCGTCCCGGATGACGGCCTGATCGACCTGACGGTAGTCCGGAAGCTCAGTAAAGTGAAGTTTATCATGAAGGTTCCGACTTTGCTCAACGGTACCATCTTCAAGAACAAGGAGGTTCTCCATACCCGCGGCCGCCGGATCGACATCTCGGCGGCACCGTATTCCTATATGGAAGTGGACGGCGAAGCCGTCGGAATCACGCCTGTCCATATCACGGTGATTCCGAACGGTATAAAGGTCATTTCGAATTATCAGTCTTTCGAGGGATCGATGTAGAGCCAGAAGACAAGGGGAGAATACTCCGGAATGGCAGGATTGCTGCCCGCTTCCCCATAGCCCAGCTCAGAATTGAACAGGGTGACCGCCTTCTCACCGTAATTCATTTTCAGGATTGCCTGTTCAAAGCCCTTTACCACGCCGTTGCTGCTGTCGGAACTTTCTTCCTCCGACTTGCGGAACGTCAGGCTGAGCGCTTTGTAGTCTTTGGCGCCCGACCAGATGCGGTAGAATTTGGCCGTGTCCTCGATGTTGGTGTCGAACACCTGGCCGTCCATCAGGCGGCCGACGTAATAGACATTGATGGAGGATCCCTCCTTGATGGTGTCGGTATCGGCGGTCTTCTCTTCCAGTTTTTTGAAGAACTGGTGCTGGGAGATGGTGTCTTCGCTGTCGTAGCGGGCCCGGAACCATTTGCGCATCTCCTTGTCCTGATAGCCGATGATGTCGGTTACGACGGTGTCGATTTCGATCGCATAAATATAGTTGTTGGATTCTTCCGTCGAGGAGAAGGCATCGTACATGGACGTCTTGTGGTAGGAAGATGATTTGGGAAGGGCGATGAGCGTGCTGCCGCCGTCGCGCATGGTCCTGAGCACTTCTTCCAGGGCGTCGGGGACATATCCCTGGGTCATCCGCCAGGTGTTTCCTGCATAATTGTAAGAGGCGTCATAGCTGCCCAGTTGCATGGCGATTTCCTCGACATCGGTATCCATGATGGTCCCGTCGAGCGCCCGTTTCGTGTAGAAGGCCCGGACGTAGGCGCTGTCGCCGATGGAGGCTCCGTCCCCCTTTTCCATCTCCAGGACATACGCGCCATAGGTGCCGAAGGGCTTCGCGGAAGGATAATTGACACGTATCCAGGAAGTCATCATGCGGTCGAAGGCCAGGTTTTCGTCCTCCTCGGGCTCGACGGCGCAGGAAATGGCCAGGGAAGCGGCCAGCAGCAAGGAAACAAGCAGGGATTTGTTCAATTTCATACGTCAGTCATTCTTTTTGATCCTGGCAACGAGCAGGTCGAACATCAAGGCCGTGTTTTCGGGAACGAGTCCGACGGCCTGTTTACCGTAGCCCAGCTGGGAAGGGAACAGGATCAGGGATTCTTCGCCCAGGCGGGCGCCGAGCAGTCCGCGGTCCAGGCCGGTGATCAGGTCGCCCTTCCCGACGCGTACCATGCCGCTGTCAAGGGTGAACTGCTTATCGGGACCGTTCTTGGTAAAGGTATAGCCGACCAGGTAGAGATAGGCGGAATCCCCCGGTTCGATAGTGGCCGATGTGGCCTGGCTGTCTTCCAGCACTACGCGGACCACGCCTTCGTATCGAACGATTTTCTTGTCGGAATAGCGGCCGTTGACATAATCGTCGATGTACTGGTTCTGGTTGATGTTGGCTTCGCGCACTTCGCTTTCGCAGGAAAAGGCGAGCAGCGCGGCGGCCAGGCACAGACAGATACGGTACATCGTTTTCATCGGATCATTTCGGATAATCCGCAAAATTATACAAAAGATGTGCCTTATAAAAATTTTTCTTCTTTCGCCCAGGTGGCCAGCGCCTGTTCGAAGTAGGCGGGAACGTCTTCGAGCGGCATATAGAGCCGTCCGCCAGAAGCGTTGCGATGGCCGCCGCCGTTGAAATACCGGCTGGCGAAACGGTTGACATCGATCTCCCCCTTGGAGCGGAGCGACACGCGGACGTACTGGCTGTCGAAGTTTTCGGTGAAGAAGGCACTGACTTTCACGCTGCTGATGGCCAGGGGCATGTTGACAAATCCCTCGCTGTCGCCCGGCTTGAAGTGATAACGGTCTTTCTCCTTGTTGCTCAGGAGCATGTAGGCCGTCTTGAAAGCCGGCAGGACTTTCATCTTGTCTTTGAGCAGGTGGCCCATCAGGCGGGTCCTGGACACGCTGTAGCAACTGAGCACTTTCTCCTGCAGCCCGTCCTTGTCCACGCCCCGGGCAATGAGTTTCGAAGCCATCTCGAAGGTGCCCGGAAACACCGAATTGGAGAAATTGTTGGTGTCGGTCATCATGCCGACGTAAAGCGATTCGGCGCAGCGCGGTCCGATGCGCTGCACGTCGCCTGCGACGTCGGGCATGGCCATCAGGATCCAGAACAGCAGTTCGCAGGTGGAAGATACGGCCGTGGTGGAGATGGCCAGGTCGAATCGGTCCAGTTCGACCGGGATGTGATGGTCGATCAGGATTTTATGTCCCCGGGCAGCCAGGATGTCGTCTTCCAGGTACTCGGTGCGGGCGAGCCGGTTAAGGTCGAGGCAGATGATGGTGTCGGCGCCTGCCACGAGGCTACGGGCGGCGTCCAGGTCATTCTCGCAGACCAGCATGCGGTCCCGGGGATCGTCCGGCTCCAGGAAGTCCATGTTGTCGGGGTAGGGACTGGGCAGGATGATGCGGGGATGCTTTCCGCGGCCTTTCAGGTAATGATAAGCGGCGGAGACGCTGCCCAGCGCATCGCCGTCGGGATTGAAGTGTCCGACCAGCACGATCCTGTCTGCTTGTTGCAGCAGGGAATCCAGGGAAGAGATGTCGATCTGCATGGGAAACGCACAAGTTTTATCGCTGCAAATTTAAAAATATATTGTAGTCTTGAAATTAATTTTTTACTTTTGTAGGTCAAATAGAATTTGGCTAACTACGCAGACAATATTAAAATTAATCGATATGAGTACACTCAGTAAAATTTTGACCTATTTCATTCTTCCTCTCTGCATCGTCGCACTGGCATTCCTGCTCTACCGGAGCATCAGCGAGCCTGTGAAATTCAACAAGGAGCGTGACCAGCGCCTGAACGTCGGCATTGAGCGTCTGAAAGACATCCGTACCCTCCAGGTAACCTTCAAGGACACCTATGGTCATTATGCACCTGCGATGGATTCGCTGATTGACTTCTACAACAACGGCAAGATCACCATCATGCAGCAGATCGGTTCTGAAGACGACTCCGTGGCCGTGCTGCACACCGAGGCCGTGAAGAAAACCTTCCGCAACCTCAAGGGTGAACAGATGATGCAGAAGTTGTACGAACTTTACCAGAAAGGTGACAACAACCTGATCATCCGTATCCCGCAGCTGACCGCCGTGAAGGATACCCTCTTCCGCAACCGTCCGGATTTCCAGGTCAACGAACTTCGCTATATCCCGTTCTCCGAGGGTGACACCGTCATCATGAAATCCATCATCAAGCAGGTGTCCGGCGTGGACGTGCCGCTGTTCGAGGCGCAGATGCCGTACTGGTCGATTCTCAAGGGCATGGACCGTCAGCAGATCGTCAACCTCGTGGCCGAGCGTGAAGACACGGGCCGTTATCCGGGCCTGATGGTCGGTTCCATCGAGAACGCCAACAACAACGCCGGTAACTGGGAGTAGTGCTGAAGTATACCCTCATACCCGAAGGGTACTTCTCGCAGGAATCGGCCTGGAACCTGCTTTCGCAAGTGGCCGTTCTCGAGAAGTCCACACCGGTAAAAAGTTTGGAACTGCCTTGTTACAAGGCAGTTCTTGTTTATGCCGGTGACGATGCGCCTGCGCGCTGCATCGCCGACATGCTGGCGGCGACCGCTGCGCTCGACCGCTACAACAAGGTGGTGGTGCATCTGGGCGAAGATGCCGTCGACATTGTCGTGGCAGCCGGCGACCGGCTGCTGCTCTGCAATTCTTTCCCGGCCCGCGACGAAGTGACGGCGCAATACTTTCTGTTTGCCGCGCTCAGGCAGTTCCAGATCAATCCCGAGCTGACGCGTGTCCATTTCTTCGGCGAGGCGGGGGATGCCATCAAAAGCGACCTCTTCCGTCACTTCGCCAGCGTGGAGATGCTATGAGAATCATCGGCGGGAAGCTGCGCGGGAAGACCATCCTTCCGCCGGCCGGCTACAAGGCGCGGCCGACGACTGATTTTGCCAAGGAGGGTCTTTTCAATACGCTCGACAACGAGTTCTATTTCGACGATCTGGCTGTGCTCGACTTGTTCTGTGGTACGGGGAGCATCGCTTTCGAGTTTGCTTCCCGAGGAGTGGGTGAGGTGATCGGCGTCGAAATGAATCCTGTCAACGTAGCCTTCATCCGGAAGACGGCCACCGCATTGGGTGTTGACCGGACCGTGCGGGTCGTACACCAGAACGTCTTTGATTTCCTGGACATCTGTACCAGGCGTTTCGACATCGTCTTTGCCGATCCGCCCTATGCCATCGACGGGCTCGACACGATTCCGGAACGGGTGCTGGCGCGGGGCCTTGTCCATGCGGGCGGCTATCTCATTCTCGAGCATCCTGCTGAATACAACTTTGCCGCACATCCCTCCTTCGTAAAGGAGAAGAAGTACGGCAACGTGCATTTCAGTTATTTTTCGCCGTCGGCGGAAACGGAATCCTAATACCAGGGGTCTTCGTTGGCGGGCGTCCGGATGTCGCTCAGGCAGAGGATATCATTGAGGAACCATTGTCCGGTGCTGCCTTTCTTGCGCAGCTTGATGTGACGCGGGTTGTCGGCACCGCCAGAAGTCACCATCAACGAGCACCATTCGTGGCCGGAACCGTCGGTCGTGAAGGAATACTGGTTGCTGGTCACCGTAATCTTGTAGGGTTTGCTGGGGGTGTAGTTGTTCTGGGGCGTGGCACCGTGGAAATACGAATAGGGAATATACGATTTTCCCTGCAGCCGGTCGCGGAGGAACTGGGCATCGTAGCCCGATACGGATCCGGGACCCTTGAGATATTCGAGCATCTGGATGCAGTCACGGGTGCTCTCACCGTAGCGTGTCAGTGCTGCGACGGTCAGGGCGGCCACCGCATAGGGATCGGTCATTTCAGCTGCACCGGGCAGTTCCAGCAGGTCGTCCAGATTCTTGGGGAGTTTGTTGTAAGTGTAGGTATGGCTGGGATTGCCGCTCAGGTTGAGGCCGGTGTTCCCCATCACGCCGCAGCCATCCGTCAGCATCAGCATCAACGCCAACGACGGGAGGATAAGTAAGAGTTTTTTCATGGTTGCTTGCATTGATCGTCATCAAAGATACGAAAATTTTGGATTTATGGCAAAATTCCGTAACTTTGGTTTGAACCCATCATTTCTGGGAGCAAGCATCATCATGAACCTGAAAGAACCTTTTGTCATCACCGTCAGCCGCGAGATTGGTTCTGGCGGACGAACGATAGGCCGCATCCTGGCCGGGAAACTCAATGTCCCTTGTTGCGACAGATACCTCGTCGAGGCGCTGGAAAAAGAATTCGGCCTTACAATGGAAGAGATCGAGAAACGCAAGAGCCAGAAGAAAAGATGGTTGTCTGAATTCAGCAAGTTCCTTTCGCCTGTACCGTCCGCCGCGGTATTGGGCGTAGCAGAAGAAGAGGACGGCGTCCATGTCACTACCGACATGATCTTCCAGGCCGAAACGGAAATTCTCAAGGAACTGGCGAATGAAGGTTCCTGCGTCATTACCGGCCGTTCCGGCTTCTTCGTGTTCAAGGACCATCCCAATCACCTGAATGTCTTCATCACGGCTCCGTACCCCAATCGCATCAAACGGATCATGAAGAAGCAGGGGGTGGATGAAGAGACTGCCGCCGCTCTCATCAAGAAAATTGACAAGGCGCGCGAAAATTACATCCGGCGTTATGCAGATACCAGCCGGTATGATGTCCACAATTACGACCTTTCCATCAAGGTCGACGGTCAGTCGGAAGAGCAGATCGCCGATTTCATCCTCTCGTATATCGGGCAAAGCAACGACATTCAGCCATGAGACCTTATGGGGTTAGGTTTTGGTTGCTGGCCTTCGTCCTGCTGTCTTGTACGGCAGGATGTTGCCGACAGGACAAGCAGCCTGCGATCCAGCGTATTCAGGACCGCGGCACCTTGCTGGTGGGAACCACCGGCGATTATCGTCCCTTGTCTTTCCGGGAGGAAGACGGCAGCTACTGGGGATTCTGCATCGACATGGCCGGAGAGATCGCGAAAAGGCTTGGAGTGGACGTGTCTTTCGTCCCGACTTCCTGGCCCACGCTTGCGGACGATGTGCTGGCGGATCCGCAGGCCTTTGACCTGGCCATCGGAGGCATCACCATCACCGATGCCCGCTGCGAAACGATGTCGATGAGCGAGGGCTATCTGTCCAACGGCAAAACCTTTATCTGCCGTGCGTCAGATGCCGGTCGCTTCCGGACCCTCTCCGACCTGGACAAACCCGAAGTCCGCGTGCTGGTGAATCCCGGCGGGCTGAATGAACAGTTCGCCAGGGAGAATCTCCCGCATGCGGTCCTTCTCATTCATCCGCAGAACGCTGAGATCCCGGATATGGTGGCAGAAGGGGAGGCTGATGTGATGATTACGGAGATAACAGAGGCGCCCTGGTATATCGAAACGGACAAGCGTCTGGCTGCTCCGCTGCTCGACAAGCCCTTTTCGCACAGCGAGGTCGGCGTCTTGATGCGCCGCGGGCAGGACGATCTGATGAACCTGGTCAATGAGACGATTGCCGACATGAAGGCCGACGGCTCCCTCCGCCGGCTGCATGAGAAATACGGACTGGTGTATGCTTACGGCGGCGTCAAGTCAATGGAACTGTTCCGTACCAGCCAGAGTTGGGACGGGGCGGAGCTCCCGGACTATCCTACAGGCAGGCCGGAACTGGTAGCCGTCCGCTACGAATTCGGGCCGGGACAGAAACTGTCGCTTCATTCCCATCCGGTACTGAATTTCGGAATACTTGTACAGGGCGAACTGACCATCATCGACGAAGAAGGCAACGAAAAGACCGTGCATGCAGGGGAGGCGATCGTGGAGATGGTCGGGACCATCCATCACGGTGAAAACCGGGGGAAGGAAACAGGCGTTCTCTATATGTTCTATGCCTCGCAGAAAGGCATGCCTTTGTCCGTTCCCGCCACTGAACAGTAATAAATCTATGGACATTCAAGTGGATCGCATCTCTTTTTCAAGTATTTCCGGAATCAGTGTGGGCAATGCCCAGAATGAGGAAGCCGGCACCGGCGTGACGGTGTTCCGACTGACGACGCCCGGGAGGGCGGCCGTTGAAGTATTCGGCGGCGGCCCCGCTTCACGGGAGACGGAGACCATCGCCCCGGAACGGAACCATCCGCTGAACGCGCTGGTTTTCTCCGGAGGTTCCGCCTACGGGCTTGCCGCCGCAGACGGTGTCATGCGATGCCTGGAAGCCCACGGCGTAGGCTACGACACCGGCATTGCCCTGGTCCCTATCGTCTGTCAGAGTTGTATCTATGATCTGGGATTTGGCAGCGCCACGGTCCGCCCCGACGCCGCGATGGGCCTGGCGGCCTGCGAAGCCAGTTTCCAGAAGAATGATCCGTGCAGTGGCAACGTGGGAGCAGGAACCGGCGCCACGGTCGGGAAGGCCGCCGGCATGCAGCAGTCCCAGAAGGCCGGCATCGGTTATGCGGCCCTACAGATGGGGAAATTGCAGATGGGTGTTGCCGTCGTCCTGAACAGCCTGGGCGATATCTTTGAAAACGGCCGGAAGATAGCCGGGATGCTGGCGCCCGACGGAAAAGGATTTGCCGATTCCTGCCAGGCGCTGC
>JAEETO010000055.1 GCA_016290385.1 Bacteroidales bacterium
AATTATTTGAATCAACGAATTAGACAAAAGATAGGACTTAATCCTCCCCTCCCAAGTCGCCAAAAACGCCTCTAAGTCGGCAAAAAGTCGGCAAATATTGATACACAAAAAGAGCTAACCACTGAAAATCAGTCAGTTAGCTCTCTCTAAGGTGCCCTGGGCGGGACTCGAACCCGCACGGCCGTTTCGGGCCAAGGGATTTTAAGTCCCTCGTGTCTACCATTCCACCACCAAGGCGGGTGAAAAAAGGGGAGGGACGGGCCCTCCCCTTTCAGCGTTTCAAGGTTCAGGGGCGATTATTTGTTGCCGCCGAAGAACTTGTTGTTCAGAACAACCTTGCGGAGTTCGTTGGAGTTGGTCTCCTGGAGCTTCTTGTTGCTCACTTTCTCGAGGCACTTCTTGGCGTTCTCGGAATCACCCTTGGCAAGGTAGCAGGCTGCGAGGTTGTTGTAGACTTCCTCGGAGTCACCGGCTTTCTTGTAGAGCTCGATGGCCTTGTCGATGTTGCCGTCGGCGTATGCACGGGCAGCGGCCACAGCAGCGATGCGGGTGTCATTCGGATAGAGCTTCACGGCCTGGTCGACGACATTGGCCGGAGCGCCGTCCTGGATCCAGAGCACATACTCCTCAGCGGAGAGGTTGGCCGGATCGGACTTGTAGAGAGACTCGGCGTCGGACTTGTTGTAACCCTTGTTCTGGAAGGTCACGACTGCCTCGGCGAAACGGCTGCGAGGATACACAGCGTCGAAGATCTTCTTGTACGGTTTGCCGCCGTCGATCTTCTTGATGGCTGCCTCACGTTTGTCGAGGTCGCCGTTGGCTGCGATGGCATCCTGGATGGCTGCACGGTTGGCGGCCACGACCGGCTCGTCAGTGTTGTCGACATAGTCGATGACGGAATCCCAGTACTCACCGTTGCCCTTCACGGAGTAGACATCCTGCGGGAAGTTGTACTTGTCGGCGATGATGCCCTTGACCGTCTTGGCACGGTTGATGGAGAGGTTCTCGTTGTACGGAACGGTTGCTTCAGGAGATGCCCAGCCTTCGATCGAGACGGAGGTCACCTCGAAGTTACCGCGATCCAGCGTGCTGAGGAGCTCGAGGGCTTCAGCATTCTCGAGATAGTTGTCGACTGCCTTGGTCACGTTGACCGGGTAGAACAGCTTGGTGCGGAGGACGCGCTCGCCTTCCATCTTGGCAACGACCGGAACCGGAGCGAGCACAGGGTCGACCACGAGCGGCTCGGAGAGGTACGGGATGTCGCAGATGTACTCTTCACCAGGATAACCTTTGATGCAGTTCGGCTTGTAAGTAGCCTTCTGGGTCGTCACATAGAATGCGGCGCCGTTGTCCATCCAGTCTTCGTAGGGAACCTGGGTGCAGGTCTTGGCGTGGAGCGCCTCGCCTTCTTTCAGTTTGAAGAAGCGGACGTTATTGGGATCGCACACACCGTAGCAAACTTCCTGCAGCCACTCTTCGTTGATCTTGCGGGATTCGCCGTTGACCACGATGATTTCAATAACTTTCTTGTTGCCGTTCTCATCGCGCACGAGCGGGGTGATGAGCAGGGTGGAGCACTCGTCCATTGCATCGGGAGCTACGTCGATGTTGTAGCATGTAATGAGTGCCGTTCCCTCAGCGTTGGGAGCCAGGTCGGAAATGGAGACGGTCACCTTGCCGTTGCCGACCTTGTACGCGTTGTCCACTGCCGAAGCAGAGAATGTTGCAACGAGCAGCAGAGCTGCAGCCGCAAACAATGTACTCAATTTTTTCATACGTTTTGTTTATTTAGTTAAATATTAATTACTTATATTGGTTTGTTTTCGTGTTGACATACTTAGCAACCCCAAAGTTAAGCATCTTTTTCGGGAATTCAAACTCTGAATGTGAACTTTTTGTTGATTATTTGTTATTTCTCTTAACTTTGTAGAAATTTTAAACCCCATGTTACGAAAGCTCCGCATCGCTGCAGCCGTGCTGTATTTTGCCCTCATCACGCTGCTGTTCCTCGACTTTACAGGGGTGATGCACACCTGGTTCGGCTGGATGGCAAAGATCCAGCTGCTGCCGGCCGTACTGGCCCTGAACCTGGCCGTCATCATCGCCCTGGCCCTCCTGACCCTGCTGTTCGGCCGGGTGTACTGCTCCGTCATCTGCCCCCTCGGCGTCATGCAGGACATCATCTCCTGGTTCAGCGGCAAGCGTAAGGGCAAGAAGAACCGCTTTACCTTTAAAAAAGAGAATAAGTGGCTCCGCTACGGCGTGCTGGTGCTCTTCATCGTCCTGATGGTGGCCGGCCTGAATGCCGTGGCCATCCTCGTGGCGCCGTACAGCGCGTATGGCCGCATCGCCACCGCCCTGTTCGCCCCGCTCTACGGCTGGGGCAACAACCTGCTGGCGGCCATCTCCTCCCATTTCGGCAGCTATGCCTTCTATCCCACGGAAGTATATCTGAAGAGCCTGCCCGTGCTGATCGTAGCCATCGTCACGCTTGTGGTGCTGGTGATCCTGGCCTGGAAAGGCGGCCGCGCATGGTGCAACAACATCTGCCCCGTGGGCACGGTCCTCGGCCTGCTTTCGCGCTTCTCGCTCTTCCGCCCTGTGATCGATACCGGCAAATGCATCAACTGCGGACTGTGCGGCAAGCGCTGCAAAGGCTCTTGCATCGATACGAAAAATCACAGGATCGACTACAGCCGCTGCGTGGTCTGCTTCGACTGCCTGAAGAATTGCAGCAGCGGCGCAATCAAGTATCGCCTCGCCTTCGGTCCGTCCTCAAATAAGGCCTCTGGTGAGGATGGAACGCCCCAAAAAGCTGCGCCATCCTCAAATAAGGCCCAGAACGTGGATGGCGGCCGTCGGGCGTTCATCGTCGGGACGGCGCTCGTGGCCGGGGCCGTGACCGTCGAAGCCAAGAAAAAGAAACTCGCCGAAGGCGTGGCGCGGCTGGAAGACAAGCAGATGCCGCCGCGCACCGTCCTCCCCGTCCCCGCCGGATCCATCTCCCGCAAACATTTCTACCAGCACTGCACCGCCTGCCAGCTCTGCGTCAGCGAATGCCCCAATAAAGTGCTCCGGCCTTCGGCCAGCCTGACCACCCTCATGCAGCCCGAAATGCATTTCGACCAGGGATTCTGCCGCATCGAATGCAACCGCTGCTCGCAGGTGTGCCCCGCAGGCGCCATCAAGCCCGTCGACAGCATCGCCGACAAGAGCGCCATCCAGATCGGGCACGCCGTGGTCATACCCGACAACTGCGTGGTCAACCGCGACGGCGTGAACTGCGGCAACTGCTCCCGCCACTGCCCCACCGGCGCCATCACCATGGTCGCCAGCGAAGCCAACCCCAAACTCCGCCTGCCCGCCGTCAATCCCGAACAGTGCATCGGCTGCGGATCCTGCGAATTCCACTGCCCGGCCCGTCCGGTCAGCGCCATTTATGTCGAAGGACACGAAGTCCACAAAGAAAGATAAGACCATGGAAAGACGCGAATTTCTCAAGATAGCCGGCGTTGCTGCCGCCACAACTGCTGCCGCCGCCTGCACCAAGGGCACTCGGAATACCGCGACCGCCCAAAAGGAAACCGGCCCGATGACCTGCCGCAAAGGCCCGAAAGGCGAAGACGTGTCGCTCCTGGGATACGGCTGCATGCGCTGGCCCACCACGGTCGACGCCGAAGGCAAGACCGTCATCGACCAGGAACAGGTCAATGCGCTCGTGGACTACGCCATCGAACACGGCGTCACCTATTTCGACACCGCCCCCGTCTACGGGCAGGGCGAATCGGAACGCGTGACCGGCATCGCGCTGAGCCGCCATCCCCGCAGCAGCTACACCATCGCCACCAAGATGTCGAACACGCGCGATTACTCGTTCAAGGCCGCGAAGGAAATGTATCTCAACTCGTTCAAGATGCTCCAGACCGAGTACATCGACTACTACCTGATGCACTCCGTGGGCGGCGGACGCGGCGAACTGAGCGGCATGGATGTGCTCAACAAGCGCTTTTTCGAGAACGGGCTGCTCGACTTCATGCTCAAGGAACGCGAGGCGGGACACATCCGCTACCTGGGATTTTCATTCCATGGCGACCAGCAGGTGTTCGACTACCTGCTTTCCGAACATGACAAATACCATTGGGATTTCGTCCAGATCCAAATGAACTATGTGGACTGGAACCACGCCCACACCCTCTCCGCCCGCAACGTCAACGCCGCCTATCTTTACGGTGAACTCGACAAACGCGGCATCCCCGTGGTCATCATGGAGCCCCTGCTCGGCGGGCGGCTGGCCAACCTGCCCACCCACGCGGCCGACCAGCTGCTGGCCCGCGCGCCCGGCGCCTCGCTCGCATCCTGGGCCTTCCGCTTCTGCGGCACGAAGCCGCGGGTGCTGACCGCCCTCAGCGGCATGACCTACAAGGAGCACCTGGTCGACAACCTCAGCACCTTCTGTCCGCTGGAGCCCCTCACGGAGAGCGACCTGGCGTTGCTCGAAAAGATCGCCGACGACTATGTGAAGTTCCCGCTCATCCCCTGCACCGACTGCAAGTACTGCATGCCCTGCCCGTATGGCGTCGACATTCCGGGCGTATTCTCTCACTACAACAAATGCGTCAACGAGGGCATCATCGAAGACGACCGCCTGAGTCCGGAATACCGCAAGGCCCGCCGGGCTTACCTGGTGTCGCTCGAACGGAACCTCGACAAACTGCGGCAGGCCGACCATTGCATCGGCTGCGCGCAGTGCGTGGACGCCTGCCCGCAGCGCATCGGCATTCCGGGGCAGATGCGGCGCATCGAGAAATATACGGAAGAACTGAAACGCGACACGTCGCCGCTGTAACATGGCTGCCATCGTTTTCGATTTCGACGGGACCCTGGGCAATTCGCTGCGTGGCATCCTGGAGACTGCCCACGAAGTCCTGCGGCGCATGCACTGGCCGGCAGTAGACGACCAGGCCCTCATCGCCACCATCGGCCTGCCGCTGCGTGAGAACTTCACGCGCGGCGCCGGCATGAACGACGAGGATGCCGACCGGGCGACACAGATGTACCGGGAGATATTCGACACGGTGGGCGCGCCTGCCATCGAACTCTTCCCGGGGGTCCGGGAGACGCTGGCTGAGCTGTCCCGGCGCGGCATTCCGATGGCCATCGCCTCGTCGCGGGGGCAGCGCTCGCTCGAGATGCTGGTCCGCAAGCTGGAAATCGACAGTTTCATTCCGCCGGAGCGCTGCTTCGGCCTGGAAAAGGCCGCCCGCCCCAAGCCGGCGCCCGATTTGATGTACGTCATCCTCGGCAGCCTGGGCGTCAGGCCGGAAGAAACCCTCGTGGTGGGCGATACGGTCTTCGACATCGAGATGGGGCGCAACGCCGGCTGCCACACCTGCGCCGTATCCTACGGAAACCAAAGCGCCGACATCCTGGCCGGCGCTTGTCCCGATTATATCATCGACGATCTGCGGAAGCTGCTGTAAGCTTCGCGGGTGATTTACTGTAGCATCGCGTCGGCGAGGGCCTCGAGTTTCGGGATGTCTTCGGTGTGCAGGCGGCTGCGGATGGTCACCATGGGTTCGACGACCGTGACATTCTTCATCGCGCCAAGCATTTCTTTCATGACGCGGCCGGCGCTGGGTGCCCAGCTGCCGTTCTCCAGCAGGCCGACGGTGCGCTGCTGGTAGCCTTTGGCCTGCAGGCGATAGAGGAAATCGTGCATCGGGGTGAACACGCCGCCGTCGTACGACGAGGCGGCCAGCACCATCTTGCCGTAGCGGAATGCATCTTCCACACATTCGGCAATGTCGTCGCGGGTAATGTCGGCGACAGACACTTTCGGGCAACCTTTCGCGCGCAGGATTTCCGCCAGCTTTTCAGCGGCAGCGGCCGTTCCGCCATGGATCGAGGCATGCGCCACGAAGATGCCTTCGGTCTCCACGCCGTAGCTGCTCCAGGTCTGGTAGAGTCCCAGATGATACGGCAGGTTCTCGTTGAGGACGGGACCGTGGAGCGGGCAGATCATGGCAATGTCGAGGGCGGCGAGCTTCTTGAGCAGGTTCTGCACCTGGACGCCGTATTTGCCGACGATGTTGAAGTAGTAGCGGCGTGCCTCGCAGGCCCAGTCGTCGTCTTCCGACACGAGGAAGCCGGTGTGTGACATGGCGCCGAAACGGCCGAAGGCGTCGGCCGAGAAAAGGATCTTCTCCGAAGCTTCATACGAAACCATCACTTCCGGCCAGTGGACCATCGGGGCCATGAGGAAGCGCAGGCTATGGCTGCCCAGGCCGAGAGTATCGCCTTCCTTGACGGCGAGCGTGCGACCTTCGAGCGCGATGCCTTCAAAGAACTGCGGAAGCATTTTGAGCGCGGCGGCCGTGGCCACGAGTTTGACGCCGGGATAGGTCTCCAGCATCCAGGCTATCAGAGCGGAGTGGTCGGGTTCCATGTGATGGACCACCAGGAAGTCAGGCTGGCGGTCACCGAGGGCATCGGCCAGGTTGGCTTTCCATTCTTCGCCCTTGCGTGCGTCGGCCGTATCGAGCACGGCGATTTTCTCATCAAGGATTACATAGGAGTTATAGGACATTCCCTCGGGTACGTCGTACTGGCTCTCGAAGAGGTCGAGGTCTTCGTCGTCGACACCGATGAACTGGATGGAAGCGGAGATATCTTTGATCATGGTCTTTATTTTTGCGTTTGAACAACAAAAATACGTAATTTTGCAGAATGTTGAAACGATTCGAAACGTTTAGAAACGTTTTTACACGGATATCTTCATTATTAACCATACCTATGAAACGCCTATTTGCCATCGCTTTGGCCCTTTTCGCCATGACAGCATGCACCAGCAACCGCATCAATCCTTTCTTTGAAGAATGGAATACCCCTTACGGCATCCCGCCTTTCGAAAAGATCCAGGAAGCCGATTACATCCCCGCCATCCAGGAAGGCATCAAGCAGCACGACGCCGAGATCGCGGCCATCATCGCCAACGCCGAAGCACCGACCTTCGACAACGTGATCGCCGCTTACGACCAGTCCGGCAAACTGCTTTCCAAGGTCGGCGGCGTGCTTTTCAACCTCGCTGAGACCGATAATAACCCGACCCTGGAGAAGATCGTCGAGGAAGCCACGCTGCTCGTGGCCCAGCACAGCAACGACCTAATCTTCAACAAGGCCCTCTTCGACAAAGTCGAGACCATCAACAAGCAGAAAGCCACGCTCGGCCTGACGCGTGAGCAGGAGATGGTGCTCGACAAGATCTACCGTTCGTTCGCCGACAACGGCATCGCCCTCGACGAAGCCGGCCAGGCCCGCATGAAAGAGATCAACACCGAACTCTCCGTCCTGAGCAACCGCTTCGGCAACTATCTTCTCAAGGAGAACAACGCATTCAAGGACCAGTTCAATGTGGCGATCTCTGAATACCGCGACGTAATGGCCCAGCTCGAGGATCGTGCCGAGCGCGAAAAAATGTTCCGTGCCTTCGCATCCCGCGGCAACAACGGCAACGAATACGACACCAAGGAAATTATCCTCAACATCCTGAAACTCAAGGAAGAGGCAGCCAAGCTCATGGGCTACGAAAACCCTGCCGCCTATATCCTCAGCGACAAGATGGCCAAGACGCCCGAGACGGTCGACGCTTTCCTGGCCAACATTTTCAAATACGCCGTGGCCCGTGCCAAGGAAGAGGTCTATGACATGCAGAAGATCATGGACCAGGACATCGCCGCCGGCAAGGTGGAGAAAGGTGCCAAGATCCAGCCGTGGGACTGGTTCTACTACAGCGAGAAGGTCCGCAAGGCCAAATACGACCTCGACGAGGAACTCGTGAAACCGTATTTCAAGATGGAGAACGTCCGCGAAGGCGTGTTCAATACAGCGTCCAAACTCTATGGCCTCCAGTTCGAAAAGATTGAGAACGCCCCGAAGTATCATCCTGACGTGGAGGCCTTCAAGGTGAGCGATGCTGACGGCTCGCTGATCGGCGTGCTGCTGACCGACTATTTCCCGCGTGAAAGCAAGCGCGGCGGCGCCTGGATGAACAACATGCGCGAACAGTATGTAACCCTCGACGGCAAGATGGTCCGTCCGATCATCGTCAACGTGGGCAACTTCAACAAACCGACCGAAGATACGCCGTCGCTGCTGAGCATTGACAACGTGGAGACCATGTTCCACGAATTCGGCCACGCCCTGCACGGCCTGCTGAGCCAGTGCCACTACACCACCGTAAGCGGAACCGCCGTCGCCCGCGACTTCGTCGAACTGCCTTCGCAGATCAACGAGAACTGGGCCTTCCAGAAAGAAGTGCTGACCGGCTATGCCAAGCACTACGAGACGGGGGAAGTCATTCCCGACGAACTGGTCGAGAAGATCCTTTCCGCCCGCACTTTCAACCAGGGCTTCATGACCACTGAGCTTTGCGCCGCCTCCATCCTCGACATGAAGTGGCACGAACTCAGCTCGGTCGAAGGTATCGACATCGAGGCCTTCGAGGCCAAGGCCTGCAAGGACATGGGTCTGATCGACGAGATCATCCCGCGTTACCGCACGACCTACTTCAACCACATCTTCAACAGCGGCTACAGCGCCGGCTACTACAGCTATCTCTGGGCCGAGGTCCTCGACAAGGATGCCTTCGAACTCTTCATGCAGAAAGGCATCTTCGATCATGAGACGGCCATGAGCTTCCGCCACAACATCCTCGAGAAAGGCGGCAGCGACGAGCCGATGACGCTCTACAAGAACTTCCGTGGAGCCGAGCCCGACCCCGACGCCCTGCTCCGCGCCCGCGGGCTTAAGTAACGGGGCGCTGCCCCGAACCCCGCCGCTACGACCGGCTATTCTGCAAGGCCCTCCCGCTCGGTCTCCGCTAGCGGCTGATGCCGCGTGGCAGACATCTGCCTGAATGACAACAGTTTACACGAAATCGGTTGCGTCAAAATGCGCAACCGATTTTATTTAAACGCCTGATAATCAATCACCTGCCTGCCACGCTGGGCTAGCGGAGGATCGCGCTGACAGCGGATAGGATAGGCTCGACACTGACGGGGGCGCCGACGGCGCCCTGCATCCAGGCCTGGGGCGTGAGGCGACCCTGACGGTAGATGCGCTGGAGCTCGGTGGCGAAGGCGGCGTCGCTTTCACAAGCGGCCAGATGTTCTTCCAGCTGATAGTGGATGATGTGTCCGATGGGATAGTTCGGCAGATACATCGGGTAGTTGAGCATGTGCGAATAGATGGCCAGCAGCGGCGAGTCGGGCGTGCCCAGCACGGGCGCGAAATACTGGTTCCACACGTCACAGGCGACAGCCAGCACCGCGTCGCGCAGCTCGGCGGCCGTGGCGGACGGATGGGCGTAGAGCCAGCGCCAGGTGTACATGTCGACCAGGCTGACGCCCATGATCTCATACATGCCCCAGAAGATGTCAAGCGTGGCATTGTCGTCCATGACTTGTCGGCCGCGGCCCAACAACTGCAGGTCGCGCACCTGGAAGAGGAAAGCCATCGCTTCGGTCGTCGCATTGTTGGGAACGCCGGACAGCGGATAATAGTCGATGTGATAGAGGTCGGTCACCTGTTCGACGTTGTGGCCGAACTCGTGGACAGCGATGTTGTAGCCCTTGTAATCCATGCCGGCCGGGCCGATGCGCGTGCGCAGACGGGCGGGCTCCGTACGGCCCAGGCATTCCCAGGCATGGCCGGAACCGCGGGCCGCCTCCACGACGATGTGGTCGGCCAGGAACTGCGCCTCGACGGGGTCGAAGCCCAGGTTGCGGAGCATGCGCGGCATGTCGCGGTGGAAGGCCTCGGCGTCGGGATAGCGATGGCGGGTCTCGGCTGTCAGGATATCTTCCGGAATGGCCGAGCGGCTCTTGAAGCCGTCGTACCAGATGTCGTACGGGCGCAGTTCACGCCCCAGCCGCTGCCGGATCAGCGCACCCACCTGGCGGACCTGCTCCGACGACAGGAAACGGACGAACAGGTCCTCCACTTCCTGGTCTGACATTTCGATGCCGCCCTCGAAATTGCGCGCGATGGCCGTAGGCAGGGCCGGACACCAGCGGTCCTGTTCCTGGAAAGCATGGAACTGATTGAGGATATGTGCATAACGCACGTCGCCCTCTGCCGGGAGAGAAAGCTCAGCCCCGTCCTTCCAGACCCGGTTGGACACCGGAGCCCAATCGTAGGCAGGATTGTTGACCACGGCAGCGGGAATCTCCTGGGTGACAATGCGTTCCATGACCTTGTAGATCATCTCCTGCTTCTCGTTGGCATGCGGCACGTCGGCATAGTTCGATTTGAGTTCGTCGCGCAGGTTCCAGTGCGACAGCAGGGACATGTCTGCAGGGAACAGGCGCTCCCCTTCTTCGGTGAGCAGGTGGCCCATCTGGATGTTGTAGGTGTCCACATAGGCCTCCGCAGCGCTGCGGGCGACGGTGACGCGCTGGCTCACCTCGGCGGGAACGCGCTCGGTAAACACGTCGCCCAGCCGGGCGTAAGCCCATTCCAGGCGGCTCCATCCGGGACCCAGCGTATTCTTTTCCGCAAGGGTGAAATGGGGGAAATTGAGAATCGTGATGAAGGCCAGCTTGTTGGCAAACATGTCGTCGGAGAAATGGGCGCCGGCGTCATAGCTGGTCAGGAGGTAGTCGATCTCGCCCGGTTCGCCCTCGGCCAGTACCGTCGGGCGGCCCAGCTCGATGGTCAGCTGGTTTTGCTGGGTATTGAACAGTTCGAGCGTACGCGAGAGCTTGTCGAAGAGGGTGCGGCGTGCTTCGGGCGTGGTGGCGAGCCACTGGTGCACGAAGGCCTCGAAGTCGGCCTGGGAGCCGTCTTCGGGCTGCCAGAGGGCGGCGCACTGGTCGACGCCGCGCTGGAGGAGATCCCGGGTCAAGCCCGGGATGACGGAAGGGGTGCCAGGGAAGACGGAATCAACAGGTATCGATGTGACGGTCGGGGATGACTTTTTATCGGAAGAACAAGCGATAAGCGAGAACATGGCAAAAAGGACGAAGAATCGTTTCATATTCGAAAATCTTTGTACATTTACAAAGATAATGATTTTCCGGCATGACAAAGGAACAGAAATACGAGGAGCTGCTGCTGGAGGTGGCGGGCCTCACAGCCGACGAGACCGACGAGATTGCCAACATGGCCAACATTGCGGCGGCCATCCACACCAAAATGGGATTCCACTGGACCGGCTTCTACCGCGTCCTCCCCACCCCTGACGGCAGCGGCGAGGAGCTGGTGCTCGGTCCCTTCCAGGGGCCTGTGGCCTGCACCCGCATCCGCTTCGGGCGGGGTGTCTGCGGCACCGCCTGGAAGGAAAGACGTACCCTCATCGTGCCCGACGTAGAGCAGTTCCCGGGCCATATAGCCTGCAGCGCCCTTTCGCGGAGCGAGATCGTGATCCCGATCCTGCGAAAAGGCGCCGTAGTAGCCGAACTGGACATCGACAGTGCCGAACTCGACACCTTCGATGCCGTGGATGAACATTATTTGACCGTCCTGGTAACGTCCTTGGGATCAACCGGGAAATCCTGATCCTGCAGATACAGATTGTCGTACTTGCCGACCGGCAGATCCTGGAAAATGAAGTAGTTGGCCTTGCGGGCTGCTTCGATCTGGTCGGTCAGCGCGGTGTTGAGTGCACCGACGGCCAGTTCCACCAGCACGTCGAGCAGGCCCTTGTCCTTGCTTGCCTTTCCGGAGTCCGCCGACAGGTCGAGATACAGGTCGCAGCTGCGGTCGAAGAGGACTTCATCGGTCAGGGTCGACTTGATGAGATAGCGGATTTTCGTATTGATGCCGATGCCCTGCTTGGCCCATGCATCGATGATCGAAAAGACCACGGCGTCGGCTCCGAAGAAATCGTGGAACTGCCTGAGCGGCTTGTCAATGAAAAGTTCCGCATCGTAGGCGCTCTCCTGCTTGAGGATATCCATCGAAATCGACGGGGAGATCACGTAGTAGCCCGCCTCTGCGAGCGGACGGCTGATGGAGGTATAGAGCAGTTCCTTGGCATCGACGTTGGCCGAATTGTTGATCGGCGGCATCACCAGCAGGGTAACCGGTTTTTCCTCATACATTTTGGGATAGAGACTGCTCCGGGTCAGGGACGTCGAGCCGCAGGAGCTGATGACCAGCGTCGCCAGAATGATGTAAACGAGTCTTTTCATATCATTTGAAGATTCTGGCCGCCAAGGGCTTGATGAACTTGATGGATTCCGGGTAGTAATGCATCTCCATCTCGAAGAGTTCGCGGCTCCGGTCCTGGAATTGTGCCGGCGTGTAACCCAGCGACGACTTCTGGCTTTTAGATGCATGCTCGGCAAAGATGGTTGCCGTCTCAGGCTGCGCAAGCAGCCAGGCATATTCGGCGCAGATGCCCGGCGGCGGTACCTGGCGCCAGCCGCCCGGATAGGAGACCAGCCGCTCGTACATCACCAGCATCGCGCAGATGCTCTCGGGACTCTGCTTGGCCGCCGTGCGATAGGCGACCCGTTCGTATTCGGTCACGCCGTCGGTCTCGCCGCCCCAGTTGTATAAAACCCGCGCGGTCGGACCGCATGCAGAAAGCAGCAGTCCGGCCGCGAGCAAAAGGACAAGATGTCTCCGTCTCATAGGTTGATGACCTTGGTATCGCCGGCTGAAACGTAGATCTTCTGGGTCAGGATGGTCTTCCCTTTCCGTTTGACCGTCACGTCATGCGATCCGGGCTTGACGTCGATCATGTTCTCGGCCGTTTTCCGGATGTTGCGTTTTTTCTTGAAATCGCTGTTCTTTACCGTATTGACCTTGTAGCTTTTGTTGTCGATCTTCACATCGATCGCATAGGAGCTGTTATCGAAGAAAATGACACCGGCCATATCCGGTTTCCCCGATACTACGGTATTGGAACCCACACCGCAACCCGCTACGAGCACGGCGGCAAAAAGGAAAATAAGAAGTTTTTTCATTGCTATCTGATTGGTTTATTCGTCCAGGATGTAGTAGTTGTCGAGATGCTCCTCGTCGAGATCCTCTCCGTTATACGTGCAGAAGGAAATCTCGGTTTCAGGCGTATCGCCGATGCACATCTGCACCGTCACCACGCCGATCAGCGTGCCGGGCAGTTCGATCTCCATGCCGGTCTGCGGGTTCTTCACCTTGCGGCCTTTCTTGTAGACATTGAACTTGTCGCCGGCAGCCAGGCCCTGCGTAGTGCCGCCCGCAATGATATAGGAGCCGCTGTCCTCGGCCAGGATGTAGGACCGCCAGGGCTTGTCCATGCATTTGTTGATGATATTCTCCACCAGCTGCGAGAGTGCAGCGGAGATGGCCTTGTCACTCAGGGTGGCGTCGAAGCCGGCCGTGCCGCCGATGCCCAGCGTCTGCTTGCTGGTGGTCTCGGCATAGCCCTTGGCCTCGTCGGAATAGATGATCAGGCCGGTGGCCGTCTCCACGAGCCGGATGCTCACGCCCGCCTCGACGGTCTGCGTCTTGGTGGAAGAGAACACCTGTTCATGGCCTTCGTTCTTGCGGCCGAATTCGGTGATGGAGCCCAGGATGATATAGTCGGCGCCAATCTTGTTCATGCTGTCGCCGGCTTCTTTCACGAGCACGTCGAGATCTTCACGCTCCAGCAGGATGAACTTGCCGCTCTGCGCGAGCTTGGAAGAGAGGATGTCGAGCGCCTGCTTGCGCATCGGATCGTTTTCCTTGTCGTAGAAGAGGCCTTTTCCATACTGGGTCTCGTTGGTAAAGCGGCCGATGGCGACCTTGCGCTTGATGGTTTTGTCCTGTGCCGGGACAGGTGCCGCCGTCAGGACGGCCAGCATCACGATCAGGATCGAACAAATAAACTTTTTCATCGCAGTAAAACTAAAGTCGGGCTTAGCCCTGCAAAAAAAGCGCCATTTCTTCACGCTTCTCGCTGGCAGACAGGAACAGTTTCCACTGCGCCCGGGTCCGGACGAGGTTGTGGCCGGGATACTTGATCTTGTAATACGTGTCTCCGTTGATGTGGTCGGTCAGGAAACGGACGGCCTGCATGTAGGGGAAAAGCATCGCCGCAAAAGGCAGGTTCTCCCGCTCGGGCGGTGTGAGGAACGCTCCTGCAGTGGAAAGATAGCCTTTGGCGAACGCCCTGAAAATCTCCATGTTGAAGTTCACCTTGTCGAGATCGGGATCGTCTTCCGCACCGGTGTTGGCCGCCGTGCGCAGGAAATCGCCGAAATCCGAGAAGACGAACGAAGGCATGACCGTATCGAGGTCGATGACGCACAGGATCTGTCCGTCACGGTCGAAAAGCATGTTGTTGACCTTCGTGTCGCAATGGCAGATACGCTTGGGCAGCACGCCTTCGCGGTGCATGCGCTCCGCCTTGCACATCTCCGCCTCACAGGCGAACATCTGGTCGACGAGGGCGCGCACTTCGGGATCCGCCATGCGGCCGGCGGCATCAGCGGCGACTGCGTCGCGCAGCTGCCGCGCCCGGAGTTCCATGTTGTGGAAATCGGGGATGGTCTCGCCCAACTGGTCGGGGATGTCGGCCAGCATGGCCTCGAAACGGCCGAAAGCCACGCCGGCATAGCCGGCATATTCCGGGGTGACCGCCTCATACGTAATCGCATCCCGGATGAACACCGAGACGCGCCACCACTCCTTGCCGTCGGTCCAGTAGCTCTTGCCTGTCGTCTTCTCAGGCAGGAAACGAAGCACCTTGCGGTCGATGTCACGCTCGCCCGCCATCTCCAGCTTTCGACGGATGTGGCGTGTCACACAGTCGATGTTGTGCTGCAGCAGGTCCACGTCCCGGAAGATCCCCTGATTGATACGCTGCAAGACGAAATCGTCCGGGCCGTCGGTGACGACCCGGAACGTATCGTTGATCAAGCCATTGCCCAGCGGGCGGATGTCGGTCACGCGCCCTTCGAGGGCGAAGCGGCTGACGATCTGTTCAAGCTTTGCGTCCATCCTATTTCTCCCCCTCCGCCAGGGCATAGTGGAAACCTTTCACCCGGTTCCAGGCACCGCGCGTGAAGTCGGGCACCTCGACCGGCATCGAGCCGTTCTCCAGGGAAACGCGCGAAAGCGGGGCGACGCAGCACCACTCGGCCAGGTCGTACACGTCCATGTCGAGCGGCAGGCCGTGGCGCAGGCAGTACACCAGACGGTAGTCCATG
>JAEETO010000141.1 GCA_016290385.1 Bacteroidales bacterium
AACAGCAATACCCAAACCATTTGCTGTCTTGACATTTTTGGATACCGCCAGGTATGAGCACATACCCAGGAAGTATGCAAAAATCATATTGTCAACAAAAATTGACTTTACGAACAAGCTGATGTATTCCATAATCGATTTGAGTTAAGGTGTTATTTCTCCTGCAGGTCCTTCTGGATGGAACGCTGGACCCAGACGATGCAGCCCAGGAGGATCAGCGCCATCGGCGGAAGGATCACGAGGTTGTTCGGAACATAGCTTTCGGGGAGTACGCGGAAACCAAGCAGCGTGCCGCTGCCGAGCAGTTCACGGAAGAAGGCCACGATGATCAGGATGATGCCGTAGCCGGCGCCGTTGGCCAGGCCGTCGAGCAACGAGGGAATCGGCTTGTTGCCAAGGGCGAACGCCTCGATGCGGCCCATCACGATACAGTTCGTGATGATCAGGCCGATGTACACGGAAAGCTGTTTATCGATGGAATAGGCGTATGCCTTGAGCACCTGGTCTACCAGGATCACCATCATGGCGACCACGACCAGCTGCACGATGATGCGCACGCGGTTCGGAATCGAGTTGCGGAGCAGGGAGACCACGAGGCTCGAAAGACCCGTGACGATGATCACCGAGAGGGCCATCACCAGGGCGCCCTTGAGCTGGACCGTGACGGCCAGCGACGAGCAGATGCCGAGCACGAGGACCGTGATCGGGTTCCCCTTGAAAATCGGGTTCAACAGTGTTTTCTTCAGATCTTCATTCATGGCTTAACCCTCCTGATGATTGTGGTTGTGTTCATGGTTGCAGTCCTTCTCGCAGCCCTCGGCGCCTTCACCGCAGCAGCTGTCGCCGCCACAGCAGTCACCTTTATCGGCACCCGTGACACCGGCCTTCTTCTCGAGGAAGGGCATATAGGCCTCGAACCAGGTGTCGAGGGCGGCGTCCAGACCGTTGCAGGTCATCGTCGCGCCCGTGATAGCATCGACTTCGCTGTCATTCTTATCACCCTTGGGCGCACCGCCCTTGACGATGTCGAACGGATCGTTCGGCTTGCTGAAATTGACCCGCTCGCCCTTGAACTGCTCGCGGAACCAGGCCTCGTCTTTGATCTTGGCGCCCAGGCCCGGCGTCTCGCTCTCGTGGTCGAAATAAGCGCCCACGATACGGGAGCAGTCGGCGTTGAAGGCGATGTAGCCCCAGATCGGGCCCCAGAGGCCGGCGCCGTAGATCGGGATCACGTTGATCTCATCCCCGTCCTTTTCAAAGACGTAGACCGGCAGCTGCGGATCGCCCGCGGCGATGTTCTTGTTCTCCTGCTTGAGGTTGTCCTGCAGTTCGATATTACCCGTTTCCGTCTCCAGCTCACCGATCTTGTTGCCCTTGGCGTCGATCAGGAAAGCGGTCTTGATGTTGTCGCTGTACATCTTCAGGATCTGGTCGTTGCCGAGCTTGGCCAGGTCTTCCTTGCTGGAGAAGCCGGCAGCCGTCAGCATCTGGCTGATGGTCTCGGCCTTGATGTTGGCGTCCTGCTTCGGCTTGAGCGCCATCGCGGCGATGGCCAGGATGGCAGCCGCTATCACGACGATGATAGTCGTGTAGACGATGGTATATACGTTGCTGTTGGTATTCATCGCTTAGACGGTTTTAGCTCGCTTGAGGCGACGTTTGACATTGGCGTTCACCACATAGTGGTCGATCAGCGGAGCGAAGGTGTTCATCAGCAGGATGGCGAGCATCATGCCCTCGGGATAGCCCGGGTTGAACAGACGCACCGTAATGCAGAGGGCGCCGATCAGGAAACCATAGATCCACTTGCCGGTCTCGGTCTGGGCCGAAGTCACCGGATCGGTGGCCATGAAGACGGTACCGAAGGCAAAGCCGCCCATGAGCAGCTGCTCCCAGCACGGGATGTCGGTCACGCCGCCCACCGTACCGAGCCAGCCCACGAAGAGGGCGCCGAGCACGGACGAGCACATGATCTTCCAGCTGGCCACGCCGGTGCCCATGAGGAGCAGCGCGCCGATGAGGATGGCGATGACGCTGGTCTCGCCCACCGCACCCGGGACGTTACCCAGGAAGAGGTTCCAGGCGCTGGTGCCGGCTGCGGACAGTCCGTCGAGCGAAGCGTGGGACAGCGGCGTGGCGCCCGAGACGGCGTCGACCACAGCCCCGCCCTTCCAGGGCGTTCCGCCGGCGAGGGCCTTGCTCAGGCCGCCGACCCAGATGGAGTCGCCCGACATCTTGCTCGGATAGGAGAAGAACAGGAAGGCACGTGCCAGCAGCGCGGGGTTCCAGATGTTCATGCCGGTGCCGCCGAAGACTTCCTTGCCGATGATCACGGCAAATGCAACGGCGAGGGCCAGCATCCACCAGGGAACGTCGACCGGCACGATGAGCGGAATGATGAAACCGCTCACCAGATAACCTTCGCTCACCTCATGGCCTTTCATCTGGGCCGAAGCGAACTCGATGCCCAGGCCCACGATGTAGGAGACCAGATAGAGCGGGATGATCTTCACGAAACCATACCAGACCATCTGCCAGAAGCCCCAGCCCAGTCCGAAGACCCGGCTGTGCTGGTAGCCGAGGTTCCAGATGCCGAAGAGCAGGGCCGGAACCATGGCCATCACCACGATGATCAGGAGACGTTTCAGGTCGATGCAGTCCTTCACGTGCGTGCAGCCCTTGCGTGTGGTGCGGTTCGGCACGAAGAAGAAGGTCTCGAACGCATCGAATGAAGAATGGAGCCAGGCCAGTTTTCCGCCTTTGGAAAAGGTCGGCCTTACTTTATCGAAAAAATTCTTTGCCATACACGTTCCTCCTTACATTTCTTTCATCATCAGTTCGATGCCCTGACGGATGATGTTCTGGATCTCGATCTTCGAGGGGCAGACATACTCGCAGAGCGCGACGTCTTCCTCGATCACCTCGTAGATGCCGAGTTGCTCCATCTTGTCGAGGTCGCCGGCCAGGCAGGCCTTGAACAGGTAGAGCGGATAGATATCCAGCGGAAGCATCTTGCCGTAGACGTCGTTCATCAGGAACG
>JAEETO010000056.1 GCA_016290385.1 Bacteroidales bacterium
GAAGAACACATAGGCTTTCACCTTGGAACCTTCCTGAAGGAAGCTCTTCGCATGGTTGAGCTTGAACTGGAAGTCGTGTTCATCGGTCTGCGGACCGAAGCGGATCTCCTTGATGACTACCTTCGAAGCGTTCGACTTCTGCTCTTTCGCCTTCTTTTTCTGCTGATAGACGTACTTCTGGTAGTCGAGGATCTTGCATACGGGAGGATCGGAATTCGGAGCGATTTCCACCAGATCCAATTCCCGTTCTTCCGCCATTCGCAATGCTTCGGCGAGCGGGTAGATCCCCTGCTCGGGCACATTGTCGCCTACCACGCGGACGCGCGCTGCGGTGATGGCATCGTTGATTCTGAGTCCGTCCTCCTTGTCATGCCGGTTCTGCGGCAGTCGCTGATCCGGTTTGCGGGGGCCCTGCGGTCTCGGTTTCGGGGGTCTGTAGTTCGTTGCTATGGTCTTGTCCTCCTGTAATTAAGTTGTTGTTCGTTATATTTTATTTCAATTCGTTGGCAATCTCCTGCTTCATGTAGGCCACGAAGTCATCGAGCGACATCACGCCTTTGTCTTCCCCACCCTGCTTGCGCACTGATACTGTGTCAGTTGCCTGCTCTTTCTCACCGACAATCAGCAAGAAAGGCATCCGTTTCAGCTCATTTTCACGGATCTTCTTGCCAATCGTGACGTTACGATCGTCGATTGAGGCGCGAATTTCGGAATTATTCAACAAATCGCAAACTTTTTTTGCAAAATCGTTAAATTTTTCACTCACAGGCAGTATCGACACCTGGTCGGGAGCGAGCCAGAGCGGGAGCTTTCCGCCCGTATGCTCGAGCAGCACGGCCACGAAACGTTCCATCGAGCCGAAGGGTGCGCGGTGGATCATCACCGGACGGTGACGCTTGTCGTCGGCGCCCACGTATTCGAGCTCGAAGCGCTCGGGCAGGTTGTAGTCGACCTGGATCGTACCCAGCTGCCAGCTGCGGCCGATGGCGTCTTTCACCATGAAGTCGAGCTTCGGGCCGTAGAAGGCTGCCTCACCATATTCGACCACGGTGGGCAGGCCTTTTTCTGCGGCAGCTTCGATGATGGCAGCCTCCGCCTTCTCCCAGTTCTCGTCGGAACCGATGTACTTGCTGCGGTCCACTTTGTCACGCAGGGAGACCTGTGCGGTGAACTTGTCGAACTTCAGCGTGCGGAAGATGTAGAGCACGATGTCGATGACCTTGCAGAATTCTTCCTTCAGCTGGTCGGGGCGGCAGAAAAGGTGTGCGTCGTCCTGCGTGAAGCCGCGGACGCGGGTCAGGCCATGGAGCTCACCGCTCTGCTCGTAGCGGTACACCGTGCCGAATTCGGCGAATCGGAGCGGCAGGTCACGGTACGAACGGGGCTTCGACTTGTAGATCTCGCAGTGGTGCGGGCAGTTCATCGGCTTGAGGAGGTACTCCTCCCCTTCCTGCGGCGTGGTGATGGGGCGGAACGAGTCCTTGCCATACTTGGCCCAGTGGCCGGAGGTGATATAGAGCTCCTTGTTACCGATGTGCGGGGTGATCACCTGCAGGTAGCCGTAGTCTTTCTGGACCTTGCGCAGGAACTGCTCCAGGCGCTCGCGCAGCGCAGCGCCCTTGGGCAGCCAGAGCGGCAGGCCCATGCCCACCTTCGGCGAGAAGGTGAAGAGTTCCATCTCCTTGCCGAGCTTGCGGTGGTCGCGTTTCTTGGCTTCCTCGAGCAGCACCAGGTATTCGTCGAGCATGCTCTTCTTGGGGAAGGTGATGCCATAGATACGGGTGAGCTGCTTGTTGTGCTCGTCACCGCGCCAGTAGGCACCGGCGATGTTGAGCAGCTTGACAGCCTTGATGACGGAGGTATTGCGCAGGTGCGGTCCGCGGCACAGGTCGGTGAAGGCACCGTTCTGGTAGAAGGTGATGGTGCCGTCCTGCAAGTCATTGATCAGCTCGCACTTGTACTGGTCCCCTTTTTCGGTATATTTCTTCAGCGCATCGGCCTTCGAGACGTCGGTGCGGACAAAGTTCTCGCCGCTGCGGGCCAGCTCGAGCATCTTGTCTTCGATTTTCTTGAGGTCAGCTTCCACGAGCTGCCGGTCGCCCAGGTCCACGTCGTAGTAGAAGCCGTTCTCGATGGACGGGCCGATGCCGAACTTGACACCGGGATACAGTGCTTCGAGCGCTTCGGCCATCAGGTGGCTGGAAGAGTGCCAGAACGTGGCTTTCGCCTCGCGGTCTTCCCATTTGTGGAGCTTGAGCGTCGCGTCTTCAAGGATGGGGCGTTCGAGATCGTAGATCTGATCGTTGACCGATGCACACAATACATCGTTGGCGAGCCGGGGACTGATGCTTGACGCGATCTGGTAGGCAGTGGTCCCTTTCTCGAACTCTTTGACGTTGCCGTCAGGAAATGTGATCTTAATCATTACAAATTGATATTGATGGTCTGTAGTTTTTCATTAAAATGGCTAGCGGACACGGAGCCGCTGGCCGATCCGGAGCACCTTCTTGGAGCTGATGCCGTTGAGCTTGCAGATGGCATTGACGGTCGTGCCGTACTTGCGGGCGATGCCGCCCAGGGTATCACCCTTCTTCACGGTGTGGTACACGGCGCTGGTCGCGGCCTTCGACTGGGCGTCGGTCATGCCGTAGTGCGAGCCCACGTTGAAATAGTGCCGCTTGAGGGTGAGCATCGTGTCGCGGAGCGTGCCGTTGTCGAAATTGATGACGCGTTCCGGATCGAAGGGCTTGCCCATGTAGCGCGTCTCGAAATGGAGGTGTGGGCCCGTGCTGCGGCCGGTACTGCCGCCCAGGCCGATCGGATCCCCCGCCACCACCAGGTCGTTCTCCACGACCAGGCGCTCCGAAAGGTGGCCGTAGTAGGTCTCCAGCCCGTTGGGATGCCGAATCACCACCAGGTTGCCATAACCGCCCGTAGCCTTGCCGCCGCCCACATAGCGAACCACCCCGTCGAAGGGGCTGCGCAACGTGTCGCCGACACGCAACGGTATGTCGATGCCATTGTGCGGACGGCCCCTGCGGTACTTGAAGGTCGAACTCCGGCGTCCCACATACGGCGCCACGAAATGATGCGCGGAATCGACCAGCAGCAGATCCACTTCTTCAGGCAGGTCGGAGACCTTCACGTCGCGGTAGGCATGGATCGACTCGATGTTCCAGTCGTCGAAAAGGCCGGTGGTGTCGATATCGGGGCGCTCCAGTTCGATGTAGTCCCAGGTGTGGTCGTCGAAGAGGACGATCTTCAGGTATTTGTCCTGCGTGGGGATGGTATCGATGGCCTTTACCAGCATCAGCGTGGAATCGGCCTCATCGTTGACTTCATTCATTTCGGGATGGGAGAAAAAGGACGAGTCGGGCTCCTGTGCATGCAGGGTGAAAGCGGCTTGCAGCAGCAGGAAGAGGATGAGGACGGTATGTTTTGCCATAGTATTCCTATATATTTTGGCAAAAGTAACAAAATTGCTTCAAAGAATGATTATATTTGTAAATATTTCTGTTTTATGAAACGTCTGCTGCTCCTGTTATTTCTTGTCTTGTCCATGACCGCTGCCGCCCAGCAGCGAAAGGACAGTTTCTGGAACGACCTCAACGATTTCATGAACATGCGCGAAAACAAAAACTATGCGAAGCTGGATACGAACTACATCGGCCGTTACCCCTACCATTGGGACGCCCGCCTGTTCTATACCTCCACCGGCTTGCTGATCATCAATCAAGGTCTGGATTCGTTCACCCTCTCGACGGGAATGAACCACCGCGTGGGCGTCGGCCTGAGTTTTCGCGGACTCGGCCTGAGCTATTCCTTCGCCATCGGCAAGAAACTCAACTTCAACCTGGCTGTCGACAACTACAGCAAGCATTTCTGCTTTGAATATGCCCTGCGTTTCACCGGCGGGCTCCAAGGAGAATTCAGTCCGCAGACAGGAGACATTCCGAACATCGACAAAATGTATCTGGGAGAATCGCGCCTGAACCTGTTCTGGAGCTTCAATCCCCGTTTTTCCTATGCCGCCGCCATGAAACAGGCGAAGATCCAGCGTCGCAGCGCGGGCAGTTTCATCGCTTCCCTGTCGTGGTCAGCCTGGGATGTCCTCACCATCAGCGAAGATGAGGAAATCCCCCTGCTCATCGACAATCCGATCGGCAGTCTGATCTACAACATGATGTCTTCCAACTTCCTCTACAACCGCGTCTCCGTGGGTGGAGGTTACGGCTACAACCTGGTGCTCGGACGTCAGCACTGGCTGCTGCACGGGTCGCTGGTCCCGATGTGGACGGTATATGAAAGCACGTTGACCTTCAAGGACGGGGAACGGACCTACTCTCCCTATCCCAATGGCTACATCGCCATGTCGGCCACCGCGAGGGCCGGTGTCTATTTCCGCTGGACTGACCGGTGGTCGCTGGGACTCAGCGGCGTGATCAACCAGATGGTCTCCCGGACCCACTTCAGCAGCAAAGCTGAAAATTTCAGAGGTTTCATGGGGCAGGACTGGCAAGTCCGCCTCTCACTGTCATTCCGTTTCGGATCGCGCTAATCCTTGATCAGGCTGGCGGAAAGGCCGGTCATGTCGAAGACTTCCTGCACCGCAGGCTGGACGTTCGTGACCTTGAGCGTACCGCCGCCGGCGATTACCTGCTGCTGCAGGGAGATCAGGACGCGCAGCGCCTTGGAAGAGATGTATTCCAGTTCCGTAAAATCCAGTTCCACGTTTACGCCCTTGCGCTGCGTCACAGGTTCTGCTTCGCTCCGGAACGCCTGCGTCGTATCCGTGTCCAGTTCGCCGGAAACGGCAATCGTGATGATGCCTTCTTTTTCTGTAATCGTCGTTTTCATTTTATCTTGATACTCATGATGGCTATATCGTCGTTCTGCTTCGCCTTGCCCCGGAAGGACGCCAGCGTCTGCAACAGGTCCTCGCAGTCTTCCCGGCAGGAAGTACCGGCGGGACGCTGCTTCATCCACGCCTGCAGGCGAGCCTCACCGAAAAGTGCCCGGCTTTCGTCGCGCGCCTCGGTCACGCCGTCGGTATAAAGCAGCAGGCCGGCACCGTGGTGCAGCTGCAGCTTTTGCGTGTGCCAGACATAGTCGGGCACGATGCCGGCGATCAGCTGCGGATCCTGCGCCAGGAACTCGCCGTCGATGAGCGTACGCGTATGGCCGGCGTTGCAAAATTCCATTTCCAACGTATCGAGGTCGATGAAACCCATGAAGAGCGTGCAGAACATCTCATATTCGGGGTTCTTGCAGATCAGGCGGTTGACCTCTCCCATCAAGACGTCCAGGGAAACTCCCTCCTGCACCCGGGACCGGATGAAACTGCTCAGCATGAACATCATGAAGGCAGCGGCCGTTCCCTTGTCGGACACGTCCCCAATCGTAAAGAACAGTTTCTCCCCCAGGGAGCCACACAGGTAGATGTCGCCGCCCACGTCTTTCATGGCGCGGAGTTCTGCGTGGATTTCAAAACGGGGATCCACGTCGAAGTCATGCGTGACAGCCTTCTGCTGCAGGTCGTGCGCGACGCGCAGTTCGTCTTCGGCCCGCTGCCGGCGCGCGAACGACGACTCCAGTACCGGCGTCAGCCAGAACCAGGTCAGCAACGCCACGGCAAGAAAGATCCCGAGCATCAGGAAGGTGAAGACACGGAGCGTCCGGGCCTCATCGCCGAACACGTAATTGTAGTCATAGACAGCGACCAGTTCGTAAGGATGGTGCGACAAGGGATAGAAGATGACGAAGCAATCGTATCCCCATACCCGGGCCATGCCGCCGAAGCCGTCTTTGGTGCGAGCCTCAAAATGCTTGATCGGAATCTTCTTTCCGGCCATGAAGGGAGGTGAAACGACGATACCCGCGCTGTCGCGAAGCATGTAGGAAAAGTTTTCATCCTTCGCCTGGATGAGGGCTGTCGCCTCCACAAAACGGAAAGGATCCTCGTCGCCTCTGTCCAGGCCCGTTTCAATCTGGCTGGCCAGGATGACCATGTCGTCGCGATCGTCGAGATACTCCTTCTCTACATCCAAACCCCAGAAATACCGGACGGTGAAATACGTCACACCGCCGGTGATCAAGCCAAACACAATCAAAAGCAGCAGGATGCCCTGCCGGATGGTCAGATTCAGTTTCACAAGTTCAAAATTATGGAGTATTTCCGATAAAAACAAAGTTTTTTTTGCTATATTTGAAGGATAAAACTTTGAATTTCATGACTTATCCCCTCTCCCAATCGCAGCTGAGCATCTACCTGGCAAGCCAGGGGCTCGACGAAAACGAAGGTAACTACCAGCAGGCCTCCCTGTACACGCTTCCCGAATCCATCGACCTGAAACGGCTGGCCGCCGCCTTCGAGGCGGTAATCCGGGCGCATCCCTACGCCCTGTCACGCATCGTGCTGGAGGAAGGCATGCCGAAGGTCGAAGACCATTCGGACGAAGAATGGCATCCGCTCGTGCAGGACGTCGATTCCATCGAGGAGGTCCGTCCCACTTTCTGCCGGACCATGGACCTGCTGAAAGATCCGCTCTTCCGCATTGAAATCTACCGTACGAAGAAGGGTAACTACGTCTATATCGATTTCCATCATATCATCTTCGACGGCGCATCGGCCGTTCTCCTCACCGACCACATCAACCGCGCCTATGCGGGCGAAGCACTGCCGGCAGAGCCCATCGACGGTTTCCGGATCGCCACGCGAGAAGAAGAACAGCGACAGGGTGAAAGCTATGCGGAAGCGCAGAATTGGTATGCGGAAACTTTCGGTGACGGTGCCACGCTCGATTCCAACATCCTGCCCGACGTGGCCGACGCCCCGCAGCAGCCCTACCGCGAACTGGTCCTTGAAATGCATGTCAAGGGAGAGAAGGTAAAAGCCCTCATGCAGCAATACCGCTGCGCCGACAGCGTGCTCTTCACGGCGGCCTTCGGTGCCACCCTGGCTGCCTGGAGCGCAGAGACGCGCGCCGCCTTCTCCACCATCTGGAACGGCCGCAAAGGCCCTTCGATGGGTGCCCTGACGATGAGCGTACATACGATGCCCGTTCTGGTCAATGCCGATCCTGCCCTGACCGTCGCCCAGCTGTTCGACGATCTCCGGCAGCAGATCAGCGGTTCCCGTTCGCGCGCCTTCTATTCCTATGCCGACTGCGTCCGCGACCTCGATTTCAACCCGGCCATCAATTTCGGCTACCAGGGCAAGTTCGTCTCTGAAACGCTGCCCCTTTGCCTGGGCGACGCCGTGATACCGGCGGAAGACCTGCGCACCAATCCTCCTGGCATCGGCCTGTCGGTCGAACTCTTCACCCTGGCCGACGACACCCCGCGCATCCGCTTCTGGTACAAGCCCGAACGCTACTCCGAGGCGATCCTCCGCAACTTCGCCGACAGCTTCGGCGCCGTGCTGCTGTCGATGGCAAAGGCCGGGACGCTCGCAGACCTGGAATACATCACGCCGAAGCAGCGCAAGCAATGCGACCGTTTCCTCCCCGACCTGCCCGCCCTGGATCCCAAGCGCACCTTGCTGGACGCCTTCCGCGAGAATGTGGCCCGAAACCCGCAGCAGCTCGCTGTCGTCTATCAGGACACGCGCCTGAGCTACGCCGAAGTGGACCGTCTGTCCGACAATCTGGCGGCATACATCCAGAAGACTGTAAAGCCCGGCGGCGTGGTCTCCATCATCCTGGGCCGCAACGAGCATATGATGACCACTCCGCTGGCCGCCATCAAGGCCGGCTGCGCCTACCAGCCGCTCGATCCCTCCTACCCGGTCGAGCGCCTGAACTTCATGATAAAGGATGCCAAAGCCGCCCTGCTGATCGCCGACCCGGGCCTGGAAGCCTGCGTAGGCGAATACGACGGCCCCGTCCTCTCGACCGCCGACATCGCCGGCCTCCCCGCCGGCAAGCCGAAAGGCGCACCCAAGCCCGAAGACCTCTTCATCCTGCTCTATACCAGCGGTACCACCGGCACGCCGAAAGGTTGCATGCTCACGCACAGCAATGTCGCCACCTTCACCCACAACGCGGCAGAACGCACCGGACTGGGTCCCAAATCCGTTACCACTGCCTACGCCAGCTTCGGCTTCGACGCCTTCATGGGCGATCTCTGGAATGCCCTGAACGCCGGCGCCACCCTCCATATCATTCCGGAAGACATCCGGCTCGACCTGGTGGCCCTCAATGATTACTACGAGAAAAACGGCATCACCCATGCCTTCATGACCACGCAGGTGGCCACCCAGTTCGCCATCAACTTCCCGCGCTGCAAAGGCCTCAAGGTCCTGACCACGGGCGGCGAGAAACTGGCCAGCATCACGCCACCGGGCTATAAGTTGTTCAACTGCTACGGGCCGACGGAATGCTCCTGCTACGTCATCTCCAAGCTCGTGGAGAAACAGGAACCGAACATCCCGATCGGACGGCCGTTCCCGGGCGTGCATGCGTACATCGCCACGAAGAACGGAAAGATGCTGCCCGTGGGAGCCATCGGAGAATTGCTGCTGTCCGGCCCGCAAGTGGGCGCCGGCTACCTGAACCTGCCCGAGAAGACGGCGGAGGTCTTCATCGGCAATGCCTTCGAGAAAGATCCCGCCTATGCACGCGTTTACCGCACCGGCGACATCGTGCGCTGGAAGGAGGACGGCGACGTCGAATTCGTGGGCCGCAAGGACTCCCAGGTGAAGATCCGCGGCTTCCGCATCGAACTCAAGGAAGTCGAGGCCGTGATCCTGGAGTATCCGGGCATCACCGACGTCACCGTGCAGGCCTTCGACGAGGAAGGCACCGGCGTCGGTAAGTTCCTGGCAGCCTATGTGGTGTCGGAACAGCCCGTCGACGTGTCGAAACTCAATGCCTTCATCCTGGACCGCAAGCCGCCCTACATGGTGCCGGCCGTGACGATGCAGATCGACAAGATTCCGCTCAACGTCAACCAGAAAGTGGACCGCAAGGCCCTGCCCAAGCCCCAGCCGCAGCAACAGGAGCACAAGGCGGTCGATGCCCCGTTCAACATCCTCGAACAGGAAATCGCCGACCTGATCCGCGACACCGTCCACATCGAAGGCTTCTCCCTCACCGAACCGCTCATCTACTACGGCCTGAGTTCCCTCTCGGCCCTGCGCCTGGCCACGGAACTCTACAAGAAATACGGCGTCCAGATGAACATGGACAGCTTCGTCAAGACCGCCACGCTCCAGACCATCGAGAACGAAGTGATCAAGGCCCTGATCGAGGGCCGCAGCGGCAGCGCCCAGGCCGCCATGCAACGGGCCGATACGCCGCAGCCGCTGACCTTCCAGCAGGCCGGCGTGTACTTCGACTGCATGAAGGCGCCGGGCGAGACCATCTACAACATCCCCATGCTGTGGACGCTGCCGGGAGACCTGGATGAAAAGAAGGTCTGCCAGGTTGTAGAACAAGTGCTCCGCTGCCACCCCTACCTCAACACCCACTTCGAGATGAAAGACGGGCAGGTGATGCAGATTCCCGTCGAAGGCGATCCGCAGGTCAGTTGCGAGATTCTCGACGAGAAAGGATTCAAGCGCTTCAAGAAGAATTTCAAGCAGCCCTTCAACCTGTCGGAAGGCCCGCTTTACCGGCTGGCCGTGGTCCGCTGCGGCGAAAAGCTGTATCTGTTCTCCGACTTCCACCATCTGGTGTTTGACGGACGTTCCTACGATATCTTCATCAGCCAGCTGACCGCCGCCCTTGAAGGAAATGAACCCGTGCGCGAGAATTACAACTACTTCGACTATGCACAGGACCAGCAGGAATTCCGCCAGAGCGAGGCCTTCACGGCCGCCCGCGATTTCTTCGCCGAACGGATGGCCGGCTTCGAAGGCGCCAGCGGCGTCCTGCCCGACCGTTCGGCCGTCGGCCCCGGCAAGGAAGCCCTCCTGACCAAGAAAGTCGGCGCCGACATCGCGCAGCGCTGCCTCGACCTGGGCATCTCGCCGGCCAGCTACTACCTGTCGGCCGCCTTCCTGGCCGTGCGGGCCTTCTGCGGCAACCGCAAGGTGTACATCTGCACCATCAGCAACGGCCGCAGCGACATGCGCACCGCCGACACGCTGGGCATGTTCGTCAATACCCTGGCCCTCTCCAGCGAGATCGGCGACGGCCCGGTGGACGAATACCTGAAGGAGACCGACCGTATCTTCTCGGAAACTCTCCGGCACGAATACTATCCCTTCGCCCAGCTGGCTTCGGACTTCGACTTCCAGCCGCAGATCATGCTGGCCTACCAGGTGGGCGTGCTGACGAAATATGCGGTCGGCGGGAAAGAGATCCAGAGCGAAAACCTGGAGATCGGCACGCCGAAATTCCCCATCAGCATCTTCATCGACGGGCGGGAAGGCGAAGAATACATCGCCCTGGAATACGATGAGACGCGCTACAGCCCGGAACTGATGCAGTGCTTCGCCGATGCGATGGAAACCGTGGTGCGCGGGCTGCTCAAGGACGGTACGCTCGACACCCTGCAGTTCGTCGACGGCGAGCGCCTCCAGCAACTCGACGGGTTCAACTGCTACAAGCAGAAAGTCGACACGGCGCAGACCATCGTCTCGCTCTTCCGCAAGCAGGCTGCCGCCACGCCGGAAGCCCCCGCCGTCGCCTTTGAGGATACCACGCTCAGCTATGGGGAACTCGATGCCCTGACCGACCGCCTGGCGGCGGATATCGCCGCTCGCGGCATGGGCCGGGAAGACGTGGTCTCCATCCTCATCGGACGCAGCCAGCTGATGGCCGTCACGGCCCTGGGTGCCCTCAAGGCCGGATGCGCCTACCAGCCCCTCGACCCGTCCTATCCCCCGGAGCGCCTCAACTTCATGGTGCAGGATGCTTCCGCGAAACTGCTCATCGCGCAGGACGACCTGCGGGAGCTGCTGACGGACTACCAGGGCCCCGTGCTGCTCACCAGCGAGCTGGAGAAACTTCCCAAGCCCAAGAAGCTGCCGGAAGGCCCCGCGCCGGAAAGCCTCTTCATCCTGCTCTATACCTCCGGTTCGACCGGCGTGCCGAAAGGCTGCATGCTGGAGCACCGCAACCTGGTGAATTTCTGTGACTGGTACCGAAAATATTACGATCTGAAACCCGGCAACCGGGTGGCGGCCTACGCCAGCTTCGGCTTCGACGCCTGCATGATGGACCTCTACCCTGCCCTGACCACGGGTGCCTGCGTCCACATCATCCCCGAAGAAACCCGGCACGACATGTCGCTGTTGAGCGCCTTCATCACGGAGCACCAGATCACCCACAGCTTCATGACCACGCAGGTCGGCGTGATGTTCGCCCGCAATTTCCCGGGCAACCCCGCACTGAAGCACCTGTCGGTGGGCGGCGAGAAACTCGTCTCGCTCGATCCGCCGTCCTACGGCTTCCACAATGGCTACGGTCCCACGGAGTGTACCATCTTCACGACCATCTTCGACGTGAAGAAGAAGGAAGACAACATCCCCATCGGCCATCCGCTCGACAACCTGCGGCTTTACGTGGTCGACGACATCGGGCGGCGGCTGCCGGCCGGTGCCGCCGGCGAGCTCTGGATCAGCGGCCCGCAGGTGGGACGAGGCTATCTCAACCGCCCCGAAAAGACGGCCGAGACCTTCATCGCCAATCCGTATGGGGACAAGGCACCGTACGACCGGGTCTACCGTACGGGCGACATCGTACGCTACCGGCCTGACGGAAACATCGAATTCGTGGGCCGCAACGACGGCCAGGTCAAGATCCGCGGCTTCCGTGTGGAGACCAAGGAAGTGGAGGCCGTCATCCGCGAATTCCCGGGCGTGAAAGATGTCACCGTGCAGGCCTTCGACGCCCCGTCGGGCGGCAAGTTCATCGCCGCCTATGTCGTCTGCGAAGGAACGCTCGACAACAAGGCTCTCGGCGACTTCATCCTCGAACGCAAACCGCCCTACATGGTCCCGGCATCCATCAACCAGATCGAAAAGATTCCGCTCAACGTCAACCAGAAAGTGGACCGCAAGGCCCTTCCGGCCCCGGTCATGGCCACCAGCAGCCAGTATGTCGAACCGGTCGGCGAGACCGAAAAGACGCTCTGTGAGGTGTTCGCCTCCGTGCTCAACCTGGAGAAGGTCGGTGCGCTCGACAATTTCTTCGACCTGGGCGGTTCTTCGCTGATGGTGACCAACGTGCTGGTCGAGGCCGAGAAACGCGGCCTGAAGTTCAGCTACGGCGAGGTCTTCATCTATCCGACGGCCCGGGCCATGGCCGCCCACCTCACCGGCGAGACCCCGCCCGAAGCGGAACAGGCTCCCGCCTCCGTCGCCAACGAAGACGAAGTGGCGCACTACGACTACAGCGCCATCAACCAGCTGCTCGAAGGCAACCGGCTCGAAGCGCTTGCAGGAGAACCGGAGCCGCTGGGCAAGCATATCCTCCTGACCGGCGCGACGGGCTTCCTGGGCATCCACGTCCTGCGCGAACTGCTGGAAATGACGCCCGAAGACACGACCATCTGGTGCCTGCTTCGCAGCAAGGGCACGCTGAGCGCCGACCGCCGGCTCGCCCAGATGCTCGTGTATTATTTCGACAAGCCCTACCGCCATCTCATCGGCGGGCGCATCCAGGTGATCGAGGGTGATATCACCAACCCGCAGGTCTTCGACAAGCTCATCGAGGACGAGGCCCGTTTCGACATGGTGTTCAACTGCGCCGCCAACGTGAAGCACTTCTCGAAGGGCAACGACATCGAAGCGATCAATTACGGCGGCGTCTGCACGCTCGTGGACTTCTGCGAAAAGGTCGGCGCCCGTTTCATCCAGGTTTCCACCGAAAGCGTGGCCGGCATGACGGCCGGCAGCCAGCCCCACTTCCTCACCGAGCAGGAACTCTGGTTCGGCCAGCTGACCGACAACCAGTACATCCGTTCGAAGTTCCTGGCCGAACGCGTCGTGCTCGAGCATGTGGCGGCAGGCACGCTCGATGCCAAGATCATGCGTGCCGGCAACCTGTCGCCCCGCGCGGAAGACGGTGAGTTCCAGGCCAATCTCAACGCCAACACCACCATGGGCCGCATCAAGGCCTACCGCATGCTGGGAGCCTGCCCGTACGCCCTGCTCGACGCACGGATGGAATTCTCTCCCATCGATGAGACGGCGCACGCCATGGTGCTCCTGACAACCACGCCGCGGGCCAACTGCGTATTCAACGTGTCGAACGACCACCTGCTGCCGATGGATGACATCCTCTCGCGCGTAAGACTCGACGACGGCAGCCCGATCGCCTATGTCGAATACGACAAGTTCCTGGAAATCATGGAGGCGGCCAAGAACGACCCTCATAAGGCACAGGTCCTGTCGAGCATCCTGGCCTACACCGCCACGCCGGGCGGCGTGGAGATGATCGTCAATCCGCCGGTCACGTCCTACACGATGCAGGTGCTGCACCGCCTCGGCTTCCGCTGGAGCGAAACGGCCAGGGACTATGTGGACATGATCTTCGAGATGCTGGCCTCCCTGCGTTATTTTGAAGTATAACCTTTTGATTTCAAGATAAATCATGTCCATCAAAACGATGCCCGTCTGGAAATGGATCCTGTTGCTGCTGGCCAGCCTGGTCCTGTGTTTCCTGATGTACGGTTTTCATCAGCTGCTGGTCGACAAGGTCCCGACCGTATGGCTGCGCTGCCTGGTAGCGACCGCCAGCTCGGCCGTGATGCTGCTACTCTACGCCCTGTTCGTCCGCTGGTTCGAGCGGCATCCGGCGCAGGACCTGCCCCTTCCGAGACTGGCCCCCGACACGGGAAAGGGTTTTCTGATCGGAATCCTGTATTTCGTGGTCGTGGTGGGTGTCATGTGGCTCTGCGGTCTCTACAAGGTTACGAGCATGGGAACCGACCAGCCGGAGATGGTGGTTTCGGCCTTCTTCCTGTTCCTCGGGGTAGGCGTTGCTGAAGAGATCATGTTCCGCGGCGTGCTGTTCCGCTGGCTCGACGAGAAATGGGGCTTCACGATCGCACTGGTCGTTTCCGCCCTGCTCTTCGGATTCATGCACATGGGCCAGCCGAATGCCACCTGGTGGTCGTCGGTGGCCATCGCCATCGAAGCGGGCCTGCTGCTGGGCGCCGCCTACAAATGGTCCGGCACGCTCTGGCTGCCCATCGGCATCCACTGGGCCTGGAATTTCTTCCAGGGGAACGTGTTCGGCTTCGCCGTCTCGGGCAGTGACGCAGGAGTCGCCCTTCTCCACCCGGCCGTGGAAGGTCCGGAGCTGCTCACCGGCGGCCCGTTCGGAGCGGAAGCCTCCGTTATCAGCGTGATCCTGGGCCTGCTGCTCTCAGGCTGGTTCATCATGAAAGTTGTGAAAAAATAATTAGCTTTGCTACCATTATGAAGAAACTCCTTACCCTTATTTTAGTTATTATGCTGCTGCCTTTCCTGGCAGGCGCCCAGGAAGGACTCAAGAAAGTCTATGACGGAAATATCGACCAGATGGCCCAGATCGACCAGGCTGTCAAACAGGCCAGGGCCGAAGGCAAGTTCGTGGTCTGCCAGGTAGGCGGCAACTGGTGCCCCTGGTGCCTCCGTTTTGCCGATTTCATCACGAAAGACGCGGAAATCAACAAACTGGTCGGCGACAATTTCGTCTACATCCATGTGGACTACTCGCCCAAGGAATTCAAGAACGACCCCGCCCGGAAAGAACGTTCCGAAAAGATGATGAAACGTCTCGGCAACCCGGGCCGTTTCGGCTACCCCGTATTCGTGGTCCTCGACGAGAAGGGCAAGGTGATCCACACCCAGGATTCCAGCTTCCTCGAAGAAGGCCAGGGCTACGACAAGGCCAAAGTGGTCCGTTTCTTCAAGAACTGGACACCGTCTGCCGTGAAGTAGCAGGCGTCCGGTTATTCGCGTTATTCTGTCTGACAATCTGATTATTCCATGCTCATCCGTCGGTGACGGACATGGGCTACCAGTACACCGAAATCTGCACGGACGAAGGAAACTCGATCATTTTTACCAACAGTTCGCTGTTCGACAAGAATTTCCTGAATCTGACCCGCAACAACCC
>JAEETO010000057.1 GCA_016290385.1 Bacteroidales bacterium
TCCGACCGGAAGAACAACTACGTGCTTCGTATCGAGGAGGGGAGCGATATCTACGCTCCGCTGATCGGCGCCCTGCATGATGAAGAGTGGTATCCCGGCAAGGGCAGCAACTATCGTTACGAAAAAGCTATCCTGTTTACCGACCGCAATCTCTACAAGCCCACGGATACCATCTACTTCAAGGTCATCTGCTACAAGGCTTCCGAGACGGAAGGCGAAGTGCTCGCCAACAAGACCGTGGAGCTGACGCTCCATCACAGTTCCTCGCCCGACACCGTCGCCCAGGTCAAGCTCCTGACCAACGACATGGGCTCCGCCAGCGGCTTCTTCACCCTGCCGGAGGGCGCCCGGAACGGACGCTATTATATCAAGGAAGGCTACAGCCGGCTCAAATCCATCCGCGTGGAGGAATACAAGCGGCCCAGTTTCAGCGTGACGCTGGAACCCGTGGGCGAGGTGCTCTGCTTCGGCGACGTGGTCCGGCAGACCGGCTCGCTCAAGAGCTACGCCGGCTTCTCCGTAGCAGGCGGAACCATCGAGTATTCCATCTCCCGCACCTGCCTGGTGGCCTCCAAGACGGGCTGGTGGAATTCCTGGTACGAGAACGTGACGGAGGGCAGCACCGTGTCCGACAACCAGGGGAACTTCGAAATCCTGTTCCCCGCGGAACGCCCGGTCTACAGTGGCTACCGTCCGGAAGAATACATGGACCTGTACAAAGCGCACTATGATATCCGGGTCCGCGCCGTGGACCCGCAAGGCGAAGTGCATGAGACGCGGATTTCCGTGCCGGTGGCGGACATCCCCATCGACATGAACATCGAACTGCCGAAAGGTGAGTCTTTCGACGGCCGCCTGATCATCGACAAGGACCGGGTGAAATCGGTCCTGGTCCGGGGCACTACGCTCAACGGCACGCCGTACAGTTTCCAGGGCGACTGGATCGTGACGGATGCAGACGGAAAAGAAGTGTCCAAAGGCCTGTTCATGTCCAATGAACCTGTGGCCTTTGATTTCGGTGCCCTTCCGTCGGGCGACTATGAAATGACGGCCCGTACGGAGTACCGCGGCCGGGAGATCGAAACGAAACGGAAGGTGATCGTCATGAGTACCGACGACACGCATCTTCCCTTCAAGAGCCGCTACTACTATTATCCGGTCAAGACTGAAGGCGAGATCGAATTCGTGCTCGGCACCACCGACGACGACCTGTACTTCGAGCTGGAAATTGTCGACAACGCCCAGGTGCTCTATCACGAGAGCGTCCATCTGCAAAATGAGATGCGCAAGTTCCGCATCCCCTACGATCCGGCCTGGCGCAGTGCTGTGAAGATGGTGATCTTCGGTATCCGCAACGGCGAGCAGATCAGCCACCAGTATGAGTTCAAGCGTCCGGGCGACGTGCGGCTCGACATCGCCATCGAGACTTTCCGCGACAAGACCACGCCCGGCGCAGAAGAGGAGATGACGATCCGCGCGCCGGAAGGCTCCGAGCTGCTGGTATCCATCTACGACGTGACGACCGACCGCTACGGCGCCAATAACTTCAACTTCCGGCCGATCCGCGAGTATCCTTCCGTGGGCACGCCCGACATCCACTGCTCGCTGGACCACTGGGGTGCCGTCTCGGTCAACCAGATGATGCGGGGCCGCGTCATGGGTGTAAGGGCGGACAATATGGTGCTGGAAGAAGCACCTGCGATGTACAAGAGTGTCGCCGCGGATGGCATGGCGGCTGAAGAGGCGGCCGTGGACCAGGAGGACGATGAAGCGCCCGAATTCGAGGGCCGCACCAACCTCAACGAGCTGATCGCCTTCTATCCGCACATCCGTGCGGAAAAAGGCGGCGTGACGAAGGTCCGCTACCAGGCGGGCGACCTGCTGACCACCTTCCGGGTGCTGGTGCTGGCGCACGACAAGCGTCTGTTCACCGGCAACGACGAGACGGAGTTCGTGGTCCAGAAAGAGCTGATGGTCATGCCGTCCGTGCCGCTCTTCGCCACGCAGGGCGACAAGCTGGTCCTCAAGGCCAAGCTCGTCAACCTGAGCAGCAAGGAACTCAAGGGAACAGCCTATGTGGAAATCCTCGACGACCAGGGCCGCAAGCTGAAGCTCAAGGGCACGAACAAGCAGAACAAGACCCTGCTCGCCGGCGCCCAGGACGAAGTGGCCTGGGGCATCGAAGTGCCGGGCGGCACCGGTAAGCTGACGGTTCGCATCTGGTTCGCCACCCCGACCTCGAGCGATGGCGAGCAGCACGAGGTCCAGATCGTTCCGAACACCATCACCCTCACCGAAGCAGCCTCCTTCGTCATCGGCCAGGGCAAGGACCACGCCTACTATGAGAAGCAGCTTCGCAAGCAGTTCGGAGCCGCCAATCCGAAGATCGAATATGCCGAATACTCCACGCTCGACGCCGTCAAGGAATCGCTGCCCGTCGCATCCAAGCCGGCGTGCGAGAATGCCATCAACTGGATCAACCAGCTTTACATCAACCAGATGCGTAATTATGTGCTGAAAGACGATCCTGCAGACTACCAGTCCTTCCGCGAGCAGGCCTTCTCTGCGCTGAAGACTTTCCAGGAGAGCGACGGCCGCTTCACCTGGTTCCGCGGCATGCCCGGCAGCGACATGATCACGCTCTACTTCCTGGAGAAAGTGGGACAGCTGCGGCAGGTGGGTGCCATCACCCTCTCCGCTGACGAGCAGCAGATGGTGCGCAAGGCTGCCGCCGCCGTGGACGACCGCGTGGTCGTCCGCCAGGCCCAGGGCAAGGAGTTCTATCCTTTCGCCTATATCCGCGACTTCGCCATCCGCAGCCTCTGGTTCGACGTTCCGCTGAGTGACAAAGCCCAGGCCGTGTTCGGGAAATATGTGGACAAGAGCGGCGAAGGCTGGCAGGATCTTTCGATCCTCGAGAAGGCGCAGATGTGCAATACGATGCTCCGCGCCACTGGCACGCCGTACGACGACAAACGTTTCAACCAGCGCGTAAAGCTGCTGCGTGAATCGCTCAAGGACTACGCCGTGGAGAATCCGACCATCGGCTGCTACTTCCCCAATGCCGTGATGCCGTACCGCGGCCTGATGAACAGCGAGATCTACGCCCATGCCCAGCTCATGGAACTCTTCGCTTCGCTGAAGGAGCGCAAGATGGTCGACGGTATCGCCCAGTGGCTGCTGCTGCAGAAGCACAACCAGGCCTGGGAGAACACTGTGGCTACGACCGACGCCGTCCACGCGCTCATCTCCAGCAAAGCGAAGGACCTGAAACTCGGTGCCGTGTACTACACCTACACCACGGAACTCAGCCGCGTGAAGGCCTCCGCCAACGAGATTTCCGTCCAGCGCCGTTTCATCCGCAACAACAGCGAGACCCTCTCCGACGGCGCAAAGCTCAAGGTGGGCGACAAGATCACCGTCTACTACGAAATCTACAACAGCGAGAACCGCAGCTTCGTTCAGATGCGCGCCATGCGGCCCGCCTGCTTCTACCCGTTGGACGAGCGTTCCTATTTCACCTGGTGGGGCTGGTACCGCGAGGTGAAGCCGTCCGAGACGAATTACTACTGGGAACTGCTCCCCGAAGAGCGTATCACGGTCTCCGAAGACTTCTACGTGACGCAGGAAGGCACCTTCAACAGCGGCCTGGCCGAAATCGAATGCCTCTATGCCAAGGAATACCGCGGCCATACCGACGCAACGACCTTTACCTCCAAATAACAACCCGTCATTCCGGGCTTGACCCGGAATCCCGAAGGGAATGCGCAGCAAAGCGAGCACAATCTCATCAACCTATGAAAAAATTCTTTCTCCTCCTGACAACCCTCATCCTGGCTTCCGCGCCCTTGCGGAGCCAGGATGTCCTTACCCTTCTGCGCGAGAACCCCGAACGCTACGCCAACGTGCATCACAGCTACGAAGCACCGGACGCTATCGTGGACACGCCCGCCCCGAAGGGCTATGAACCTTTCTATGTAAGCCATTACGGTCGTCACGGCAGCCGCTACCACGTGTCGATGAACACCGTCGTACGTGTATCGCACATCTTCGACCATCTCGATTCCCTGCAACTGCTCACTGCCAGAGGCAAGGAACTTCATGTGGCCCTGAAGGCCCTGGAAGCGAGCCATGAAGGGCAGGCGGGCTACCTGACGCTGCGGGGCGGAAGGGAGCATCAGGGCATCGCCCGGCGGCTCTATGAACGCGTCCCGACCGTATTCCAACAGCCGGACCGCGAACGGATCGTCGCCGAGTCGAGCTACGTGCAGCGCTGCATCCAGTCGCTGGCCAATTTCGTGATGACCCTGCAGAGCCTGGCCCCGCAGCTGCAGACGGACATCTATGCCGGCGAGCGATTCATGGAACACATCTCCCCGGGAACGAGCGTTAAACGCAAGGCTTCGCATGACGCCGTCTTCGATTCGGTGCTGCATGCGCGCTTCGACCCCACGCGTGCCATGAACGACTGGTTCACTGACCCGTGGGATGCCGCCCAGCATCTGGGCCACTACGATGTGCGCAAGTTCATCTACTATGTGTTCTATGCCGGCGACATCGTGCAGTGCCTGGCCGACGATGTCCGGCTGCCTGACATTTACGATTTCTTTACCGAAGAAGACAAGTACGCGCTCTGGTATGTCGCCAACATGTCGCATTTCGATTCGATGGCCAACACCATCGAAAATGACTGCCGTTTCTACGAGACAGGCCGCAAGATCCTGGCTGACTTCATCGCGAAGGCCGATGCGGCCGTGGCGGGCAACGACATAGCCGCCGACCTGCGCTTCGGCCACGATTCAGGCCTGCTGCCGCTGCTGAGTTACCTGCGCCTGGAAGGCTACGAGGATGTGATTTCGATGACGCAGGCGGCCGAAAAGGGCTGGTACTGTTTCGAGCAAATGCCCATGGCGTCGAACCTGCAGCTGATCTTCTACCGCGACAAACGCGGTGACGTGCTGGTCAAGATCCTGCGCAACGAGCATGAAACCACCATTCCGGCCCTCAAGCCCTACAAGGGCCCGTACTACCGCTGGAAGGATTTGCGGAACTTCTTTGTGAACCTGCCGTAAGATTCCGGGGCAAGCCCGGAATGACGAAAAAAAACCGGCCCTTGTGGGGTCGGTTTTTTGAGATGCCGGATCGGGCCCGGCATGACGGAAATTACGCGTTTCCGGACTTGCGGGGAGCCTGGACCTTGCGGGCGGCGGGAGCCGCCTTGGTAGCAGCCTGGTTCGGCGACTTCTGGGAATTCGCCTTGCGGGAAGCGCCTTTCTTGTTGGCCGGGTTCGTCGCTTCGCCATCCGTAGCGGCAGCCTTCCTGGCACCGCTGCGACGGGTCGTCTTCTTGACTTCCTTCTCAGGAGCAGCAGCGACTTCGGTGAAATCGACCAGCTGGATCACAGCCATGTCGGCAGCATCACCCACGCGGAAACCGGTGCGGACGATACGGGTGTATCCACCCGGACGGTCGGCGATCTTCGGAGCGACGACACGGAAAAGCTCGCTGACGGCCTCTTTCTGTTTCAGGTAGCTGAAAACGATGCGGCGGGAGTGCGTGGTGTCTTCCTTCGATTTGGTAATGAGGGGTTCCACATACATGCGCAGTGCCTTGGCCTTGGCAACCGTGGTCTCGATCTGTTTGCTGAGGATGAGCGAGGAAGCCATGTTGGCCAGCATTGCCTTGCGGTGACCGCTCTGACGGCCCAAATGATTAATAGCCCTGTTATGCCTCATAATTCTCTATTTCTGTTTCAGTGTTATCTGTTTCTTTTTCGTTATCCGTTGCAGCGTCCTGCTCGGGGACCGACTGCTTCGGCTCGATGCCATACTTGGTCACGTCCATGCCGAAGTTGAGCTTCACCTTCTCGATGAGCATCTCGATCTCGTTCATGGACTTCTTGCCGAAGTTGCGGAACTTCATCAGCTCGCCACGCTGGTGCGACACCAGGTCGGCGAACGTATCGATATTGGCCGCCTTCAAGCAGTTGAGTGCCCGAACGGAGAGATCCATGTCGGAGAGCTTGCTGAGCAGGAGGTGACGCATGCGAAGAGCCTCTTCGTCCAGTTCCTTGCTGTCGACCTCGACCGGAGTCTCGGGCGTGATCTTCTCGTCGGAGAAGAGCATGAAGTGGTAGATCAATATCTTGGCAGCTTCCTTGAGGGCTTCCTTCGGATGGATGGAACCGTCCGTGGTGATCTCGAGGTTCAGCTTGTCGTAGTCAGTCTTCTGTTCAACACGCCAGGGTTCGACCGTATACTTCACATTCTTGATCGGGGTGAAGATGGAGTCGATGGCGATGGTATCGACGGGAGCGAGCTCGACTTTGTTCTCGTCGGCAGGGACATATCCCCGGCCTTTGCCGATCCGGATATCCATCTTCAGCTTCACCGTGGGCTCCATGGAGCAGATGTGCAGTTCGGGATTGAGGACCTTGAAGGAGGAGAGATGTTTGGAGATATCTTCAGCGGTGAACTCCTGCTTGCCGCTCACTTCGATGGTGGCGGATTCGCCGTCCACGTCCTCGATCATGCGTTTGAAACGAACCTGCTTGAGGTTCAGCACGATGTCGATGACGCTCTCGATGACGCCCGGGATGGTGTCGAACTCGTGTGCGACACCCTCGATGCGGATCGAGGTGATGGCAAAACCCTCCAGCGAGGAGAGCAGGATGCGGCGCAGGGCGTTGCCGATGGTAATTCCGTAGCCCGGCTCAAGCGGCCGGAACTCGAAACGACCAAAGGTGTCGCTCGCGTCGAGCATGATCACCTTGTCCGGTTTCTGGAATGCTAAAATGGCCATTTCTGTCAATTTTTACTTGGAGTACAACTCGACGATCAACTGTTCATTGATGGTTTCGGGAATCTCGCTCCGTTCAGGCAGGCTGGCGAACTTGCCGGCGCACTTGGCGGCATCCCATTCAAGCCAGGGATACTTGCCGGCGGAGGCGTTCAGGCTGTCCTGAATGACTTCCAGGCTCTTGGAGCGCTCGCGGACACCCACGATGCTGCCGGGCTTCACGATGGTCGAAGGAATGTTGCAGACATTGCCGTCGAGGGTGATGTGGCAGTGGGAGACGAGCTGGCGGGCAGCGGCGCGCGAAGGAGCGATGCCCATGCGGTAAACCAGGTTGTCCAGACGGGATTCGAGCAGCATGAGCAGGTTTTCACCCGTACGGCCCTTCATGCGGTTGGCTTTGCCGTAGAAACTGCGGAACTGGCGCTCGAGCAGACCATAAGTATATTTCACTTTCTGCTTCTCAGCGAGCTGGATACCGTACTCGGAGGTCTTCTTGCGCTTCTTGGCCAGGCCGTGCTGTCCCGGAGGGTAGTTCTTCTTTTCAAAATACTTGTCAGGACCGTAGATCGGCTCACCGAACTTACGGGCTATCTTGGTTTTAGGACCAGTGTATCTTGCCATAATCAAAAATCTTTAATACGTTAGACTCTGCGGCGTCCCTTCGGGCGGCAACCATTGTGCGGAAGCGGGGTGACATCGATGATCTCGGTGACCTCGATACCGGCTCCGTGGAGGGTACGGATGGCGGACTCACGGCCGGCACCCGGGCCTTTGACATACGCTTTGATCTTGCGCAGACCGAGGTCGTAGGCGACCTTTGCGCAATCCTGGGCGGCGACCTGTGCGGCATACGGCGTGTTCTTCTTCGAACCGCGGAAGCCCATCTTGCCGGCGCTCGACCAGCTGATCACCTGACCTGTGCTGTTGGTCAGCGTGACGATGACGTTGTTGAAAGTAGACGAAATATGGGCCTGACCATAAGCGTCAACCTTGACAACTCTTTTCTTGCTTGGTGTAGTTTTCTTTGCCATAATCTAAACCTTATTTCGTTGCTTTCTTCTTGTTGGCCACAGTCTTCTTGCGGCCCTTGCGCGTACGGGCGTTGTTCTTGGTGCTCTGACCGCGGACAGGGAGGCCCAGACGGTGACGGATGCCCCGGTAGCAGCCGATGTCCATCAGTCGTTTGATGTTCAGCTGGGTGGCAGAACGAAGTTCGCCTTCGATCTTGAATTCGTTGGCAATCATCGTACGGATTGCCGCAATCTGCTCGTCGTTCCAATCCTTGACCTTGATGTCAGGATTGATGTCGAGCGTCTTGAGGATCTTCTCGGAAGAGCTCCGGCCGATACCGTAGATATAGGTCAGACCGATGACTCCACGCTTGTTGTTGGGTAAATCTACTCCGGCTATACGTGCCATAATCTATTTATTACTTTATTGTTTACAAACTATAAGATTATCCCTGGCGCATCTTGAATTTCGGATTCTTCTTGCAAATGACATACAAGCGGCCTTTGCGCTTTACGATCTTGCAATCCTCACTACGCTTCTTAATGGATGTCTTGACTTTCATTGTTGTAAGTTTTTATTTGTATCTGAAAGATATTCTTCCTTTGGTCAAATCATACGGAGACATTTCGACGCGCACCTTGTCGCCCGGGAGGATCCGGATGTAGTGCATCCGCATCTTGCCCGAGATATGGGCGATGATGACGTGGCCATTGTCCAGCTCGACGCGGAACATCGCGTTCGACAGGGCTTCGATAATGGTACCTTCTTTTTCTATGGCTGACTGTTTCGGCATAAATTAAGATCGTATGGTTTAACTTTACTTTTTTTCAATAAATTCAAAAGTTGTCAGAACTTCAGGCTGTCCGTGCCGGACGACGACCGTCTTCTCGAAGTGAGCAGACTTGGCACCGTCGGCCGTATGCACAGCCCATCCGTTTTCATCGAGATAGACCTCCTTGCGGCCTGCGTTGATCATCGGCTCGATGCAGATGACCATTCCTTCGCGGAGCTTCACGCCATGACCGCGCCGTCCGTAGTTGGGGACCTCCGGGCTCTCGTGCATGTCGCGACCGAGTCCGTGGCCGACCAGCTCCCTGACGACGGAGAATCCGAGACCTTCGCAATACGACTGCACGGCTTCGCCGATGTCGCCCGTGCGGCCTCCCGCCACAGCCTGCGCGATGCCAAGCTCAAGCGACTGCCTGGTGGCATCGAGCAACTGCTGCGTGCGGGCGTCCACCTTCCCTACCGGGAACGTATAGGCGGAATCACCGTAGAAGCCTCCGTACACCGTGCCGCAGTCAACCGAGACGATGTCGCCTTCCTTCAGCTTGTAGGCGGAAGGGAAGCCGTGCACCACCACGTCGTTGACCGACATGCAGAGGGTGGCCGGGAAGCCGTCGTATCCGAGGAAACCGGGCACTGCTCCGAGAGAACGGATGTACTTCTCGGCAATCACGTCGAGCTCCTTGGTAGTGATACCCGGCTCGATGTGACGGCCGACCTCTGCCAGTGTCTTCGACACCATCAGGGCGTTCTCGCGCAGCAGGTCGATCTCTTGTTCGGATTTAAGTCTGATCATGTGAAAGAATCTATCAAAATTACATACCCGAGCGGCCTTTGAGACGACCCGTCTTCATCAGTCCGTCGTAGTGACGCATGAGCAAGTGGTTCTCGATCTGCTGGAGGGTATCCAGGATCACACCCACGAGGATCAGCAACGAAGTGCCGCCGTAGAAGGGAGCGAACTGGGAGTTGACGCCGAGCATCCGCGCGAAAGCGGGGAGGATGGCGACAAAGGCCAGCAGGATGGAACCAGGCAGCGTAATGCGCGACATGATGGCGTCGATGTACTCGGCCGTCTTCTTGCCAGGCTTGCAGCCCGGGATGAAACCGCCGTTCTTCTTCATTTCTTCAGCCATATTGGTCGGGTTCACCGTAATAGCGGTGTAGAAATACGTGAACAGGATGACCATGATGAAGTAAACGAAGTTGTACCAGAAACCATTGGTGTTGCCCATTACGGCAGCAAGGCCTTTCGTAGCGTTGAAGCCCTGGAAGATGAGCGGGAAGAGCATCAGTGCCTGCGCGAAGATGATCGGCATCACACCTGCCGCATTCAGCTTCAACGGGATGTACTGACGGACACCGCCATACTGTTTGTTGCCCACGATACGTTTGGCATACTGCACGGGGATCTTGCGCACTGCCTGCACCAGCGCGATTGTACCGACGAACACCAGGAAGAGGATCACGAGCTCGATGACAAGCACAAGCATGCCACCCAGGCTGGTCGTCCACTTATCGGTGATCTCGATCCAAAGGGCTTGCGGGAGACGGGCGATGATACCGATCATGATGATCAGGGAAATACCATTACCAATGCCGCGGTCTGTAATTCTTTCACCCAACCACATGACGAACATCGTACCGCCGATCAGGATCAGCGTGGCGAAGACACCGTACCACCAGCCGCTCATCGTGGTGACGAACGCCTCGGCGGGAAGGGTCGAACGCAGGGAAGCCACATAGGCCGGTCCCTGGATCGCCAGGATCACGATCGTGAGGTAGCGCGTGTATTGATTCATCTTGCGACGGCCGCTTTCGCCTTCGCGCTGGAGGCGCTGGAAGGACGGAAGGAAGACGCCCAAGAGCTGGATTACGATGGATGCGGAGATGTAGGGCATCACACCCAAAGCGAAGATCGATGCGTTACCGAACGCACCGCCGGAGAACATGTTCAACAGACCGACCAGGCCTTCCGTACTCTTTGCCTGCAGGGCCGCGATCTGGGTGGCGTCGATGCCAGGGATCACGACGTAGCTGCCGAGACGGTAGACAACGATCAGCAAGAACGTATAGATCAACCGTTTCCGGAGATCTTCGATCTTGAACATGTTGACTATGGTTTGAAAAAATCTCTTCATAGGACCCTCCGGGGTTTAGAGTTTGGTGACGGTTCCGCCTTTTTCTTCAATTTTCTTGATGGCCGAAGCGGAGAAAGCATCGGCGGTCACATCGAGTTTGGCAGTCAGTTCGCCGTTGCCGAGGATCTTCACCAGGTCGGTCTTGGATGCAAAACCGGCGTTGCGGATCACGTCGACGTCGATGGCGGTCACGCCGAAGCGCTCGCTGATCGTCTGCAGGGCAGAGAGATTGACAGCCTTGTATTCAATTCTGTTGTGGTTCTTGAAGCCAAACTTCGGGAGACGACGCTGGATAGGCATCTGGCCGCCTTCGAAACCGATCTTGCGGGAATAACCGGAACGGGATTTCGCACCGTTGCTACCGCGGCCGGCGGTCTTGCCGAGACCCGAACCCGGGCCGCGACCGACGCGTTTCTCTGATTTGACAGAACCTTGTGCAGGTGTAAGATTATGCAGTTTCATCTAAATTCCTCCTATTCATTGACGGGTTCGATGGTGACCAGGTGGGAGACCCGCTCGATCATGCCTTCGGTGACCGGAGTGAGTTCCACGATGACGCTCTGGTGCATCCGGTGGATGCCGAGCGAGGTGAGATTGGCAATCTGGCGCTTCGTTGCGCCGCTCTTGCTCTTGATCTGCGTAAGTTTAACCTTTGCCATTGTTTCTCCCTCCATTAACCGTTAAATACTCTGTTCATAGGAATGCCACGGAGACCGGCCACGGTGTAGGCGTCGCGCATTTCGGTCAGCGCGGCGACCGTTGCCTTCACCAGGTTGTGGGGGTTCGAGCTGCCCTTGCTCTTGGCGAGCACGTCGTGGATACCCACCGACTCGAAAACGGCACGCATAGCACCACCGGCCTTCACACCGGTACCGGGAGCTGCCGGTTTCATGTACACGCGGGCGCCGCCGAACTTGGCTGCCTGCTCGTGCGGAATGGTCTGCTTGCTGAGCGGGATGCGGACCAGGTTCTTCTTGGCGTCTTCGATACCCTTGGAGATGGCGGTCGTGACTTCGTTGGCTTTTCCAAGGCCGTAGCCGACAACACCGTTTTCGTCGCCGACCACCACGATGGCAGCAAAGCTGAAGTGGCGGCCACCCTTGGTGACCTTCGTGACGCGCTGGACGGCCACAAGGCGGTCCTTGAGCTCCAGGTCGGTCGTCTTTACTTTCTTAACATTGATATCTGCCATAGTGCTTAGAATTTAAGGCCACCCTCACGAGCGGCGTCTGCCAAACTTTTAACTCTTCCGTGATAGAGGTAACCTCCGCGGTCGAAAGCGACGGTGGAGATGCCCTTCTCGATGGCGCGCTCAGCGATCGCCTTGCCGACGATGGCTGCAGCCTCGACACCGGTCTTGCCCTTGCAGGCTTCGACGAGCGCCTTGTCGTTGGACGAAGCCGACGCCAGGGTCACGCCCTTGGTGTCGTCCACGACCTGGACATAGATCTGTTTATTGCTTCTGTACACCACCATGCGCGGACGCTCTGCGGTACCGTTGACGATCTTGCGGATCCGGTGGTGAATTCTCTGTCTTCTTTCTGTTTTAGTCAGTGCCATAACTTGATCTCCTATTATTTAGCAGAAGCGCTCTTGCCGGCCTTGCGACGGAGCTGTTCGCCGACGAACTTGATACCCTTGCCCTTGTACGGCTCAGGCTTGCGCAGCGAGCGGACCTTCGCGGCCACCATACCGAGCAGCTGCTTGTCAGCGCTCTTCATAACCAACACAGGGTTCTGACCCTTCTTGACAGGTTCGGCCTCGGCCTTCACCTCTTTGGGAAGCTGGAACTGGATGTCGTGGGAATAACCCAGGCTGAAGGTCACGATCTGGCCGTTGACCTCGACGCGATAACCGACACCGACGAGTTCCTGTTTGACAGTATAGCCTTCAGAGACACCCACGACCATGTTGTGGATCAGGGCACGATAGAGGCCGTGCATGGAGCGGTGGCGAGGCTGGTCTGTAGGACGCTTGACTGTAAGAACACCCCCATCAACGGAGACTTCGATGTCCGGATCAATCTTCTGGGACAGTTCTCCGAGCGGGCCTTTCACCGTAACCACGTGGTCGTCGCTGACATTCACGGCGACGCCGTTGGGCAGGTTTACAGGTAATTTACCGATTCTTGACATTATTCTTCAAATTTTAATTGTTACTAATAAACGTAGCAAAGCACTTCACCGCCGACGTTGAGTGTCTTGGCCTCCTTGTCGGTGATAATTCCTTTGGATGTAGAGAGGATGGCGATGCCGAGGCCGTTGAGCACGCGGGGCATGTTCTCGACATCGGTGTAGGTACGGAGACCCGGGGAGCTGACGCGGATGAGCTTCTTGACAGCCGCTTTCTTGGTCTCCGGATGATACTTGAGTGCCATCTTGATGGTGTTGCAGGGCTTGCCCTCAACGACCTTCCAGGCCAGGATGTACCCCTTCTCGTGGAGAATACGGGTGATCTCGACCTTCATTTTCGATGCCGGAACCTCGACGGTCTTGTGGCCTGCGAGGTAGGCATTCCTGACACGGGTCAGGTAATCAGCAATTGGATCAGTCATTTTCTTTTGTTTTTGTGAATCCCGGCGTCACTCGGAATGAAGCCTTGAGCGCGACGCCCGATATCCAATGTGTTATTATTAAATTGAGTGAATTGATTCTACCAGCTTGCTTTCTTCACACCCGGAATCAGACCCTTGGAGGCCATCTCACGGAACTGAATACGGCTGATGCCAAAGAAGCGCATGTAACCCTTCGGACGGCCGGTGATCGAGCAACGGTTGTGCTGGCGGCACGGGGAGCTGTTCTTCGGGAGCTTGTCGAGAGCGGCCCAGTCGCCGGCTTCCTTCAAAGCTTTGCGTTTTTCGGCATATTTGGCGCACATCTTCGCACGTTTGACTTCACGTGCCTTCATCGATTCTTTTGCCATACCTTATACTATTAGTTGTTGTGTTTGATGTTCTTGAAGGGAATGCCGAATTCGCGGAGAAGAGCGAAAGCCTCTTCGTCCTTGTTGGCGGTGGTGACGAAGGTGATCTCCATGCCCATCACTTTCGTGATCTTGTCGATGTCGATCTCAGGGAAGATGATCTGCTCCTTCACGCCGAGGGTGTAGTTGCCGCGGCCGTCGAAGTTCTCGCTCACGCCCTTGAAGTCGCGGATACGCGGGAGGGACACGGCGATCAGACGCTCGAGGAACTCGTACATGCGGACACCGCGGAGGGTGACTTTCACGCCGATAGGCATGCCCTTGCGGAGCTTGAAGTTCGAGATATCCTTGCGGGAAACGGTCTGGACGGCTTTCTGGCCGGTGATGGTGGTGAGTTCCTGCTGGGCAACCTCAACCAGTTTCTTGTCCTGCGTTGCGCTGCCGATACCCTGGTTGACGGTGATCTTGGTGAGCTTGGGCACCTGCATCACGGTGGAGTACTTGAACTCTTTCATCAACTTGTCCACGATCTCCTCCTTATATTTCTTCTGGAGGGAAGGGACGTAACCGATCTGGGCCATGGTAGGACCCTGCGGTACTGCTGCTGCTTTTTCTTTCTTTGCCATTATTTGATCTCCTCACCTGATTTTTTCGCGTAACGGACCAGTTTGCCCTTGTCGTTCAGACGACGGCCGATCTTGGTGGCGCCGCCCTTGGCGGGATCCACGACCTGAAGGTTCGACACGTGGACGCCGGCTTCCTGTTTGACAATACCGCCCTGCGGGTTCTTGGAATTGGGTTTGGTGTGTTTGCTGACCATGTTGACTCCTTCAACGATGGCGCGATTCTTCTCAGTGAGCACGGCGAGGACCTTACCGGTCTTACCCTTGTCGTTGCCTGCGTTCACGTAGACCATATCGCCTTTCTTGATATGCAGTTTTGCCATGGTTGTACCTCCTTATAATACCTCAGGGGCCAGTGAAACGATTTTCATATAGTTTTCGCGGAGCTCGCGGGCCACGGGGCCGAAGATACGGGTACCGACGACCTCGTCCTGTTTGGTCAGGAGCACGCAAGCGTTGTCGTCGAAACGGATATAGGAACCGTCGGCGCGACGGATTTCCTTCTTGGTACGGACGACGACTGCATTGGAAACGGAGCCCTTCTTGGCGTTGCCGCCCGGAATGGCGCTCTTGACGGCGACGACGATCTTGTCGCCGACAGTGGCATAACGATGGCGGGTACCACCGAGGACGCGGATGCAGAGAACCTCTTTCGCACCCGAGTTGTCAGCCACCAACAAACGTGATTCTTGCTGTATCTTGTTATTTGACTTTTTCTACGATTTCTACTA
>JAEETO010000058.1 GCA_016290385.1 Bacteroidales bacterium
GAGCCGTCCGAGATCGAGACGAAGATCGGTATCAACTGCGCCAACCTCGTGGAAGACGGAGCCTGCCTGCAGATGGGTATCGGCGCCATTCCGAACGCCGTGCTCGCGCAGCTGGGCGACCACAAGAACCTCGGTATCCATACCGAGATGTTCGCCGACGGCGTGCTGCCGCTCGTTCGCAAGGGCGTCATCAACGGCATGAACAAGAAGATCGACAAGGGCAAGATGGTCTCCACGTTCCTGATGGGTTCACAGGAGGTCTACGACTTCATCGATGACAACCCGATGGTGGCCATGATGGACGTCGGCTACACCAACGATCCGTATATCATCGCGAAGAACCCGAAGGTCTGTGCCATCAACTCCGCCCTTCAGGTGGACATCACCGGCCAGGTCTGCGCCGATTCCCTCGGCACGAAGTTCTACAGTGGTGTGGGCGGCCAGATCGACTTTACCTATGGCGCTTCGCTCTCCGAAGGCGGCAAGGCCATCATCGCGATGCCTTCCGCTACCAACAAGGGCGTGAGCAAGATCGCCCCGGTGCTGACCGAAGGCGCCGGCGTCGTGACGACCCGCAACCACATCCACTGGCTGGTCACCGAATACGGTGCCGTCGATCTCTACGGCAAGAGCCTCCAGGAACGCGCGAAGCTGATCATCAGCGTCGCCCATCCGGATGCCCGCGAAGCCCTCGACCGCGCCGCCTTCGAGCGCTTCGGCCCGCACTATCATGCGATCAACATCTAAACGCTGGAGTTTAATACGCTGCATAGCAGCTTAATATGCAAAGTCACCCTACTTCTGCCGAGTGGGGTGACTTCTTTTATTCTGCTGAAATACAATACTTTATTCTCCAGCCTGTTTGATGGAGAACCAGCCGAAGCCGATGCTGGGATAGTTTATCGAGTCTGTGATCGCAGCAGCTACAGGGCCTCTTTCCTCCCCGGTCGTATTTTCCTCGAAGATAAAAGTATATTGAACTGTCTGGTTGTCAATCCGCTCCCGTCCTTTGAACTGGACATAGGGGGCGTCGAAGTTCTGGGTTTCGATCAGTTCATCGTTCAATACACGCAGATTGGCGCTTCCATCCGGAAGTGTTTTCGAATAATAGGCCGTTACGACGACGGTTCCGCCTTCTTTGCCTATCGTTATCGAACGACTCGGAGAAACGAGTATTTCAGCGACAGGCGTGCCGATCGCTTGCTCTTCTTCGCTTTCCACCGTGTTGCAGCCGCTCAGGCAGAGCATCAGCATCAGGGAGATTCTTATCAGGTGTTTCATGGTGTGATGTGTTTTATTCAATTTACGAAATGTCAGTGAAGCCGCGCCAGGCTTTGGGGAATGGTCTCGCGGGCAAAAGAAATCAACGAGCTCGGAGCATACGGATGATCAATGAAATTGCGAAGGTCGGAGCGGTCTTCTTCCGTCAGCGTACCGTCGTTATGCCAGGCCACGAAGGCGCCGAGCAGGTAGGGCATGCGGATGTTTCCGTTCCAGGAATAGAGATCGGGGGATTCTTTGGCGATGGACTCGATTTCGGCTATCTTGTCACTGACCGCTTTGGACAGCGTGCGGAGCTCCTCGGGCTGGAAACGGCCGTAGTCAACGGCCGTGATGAGCATGAAAGACAAATACGGCATGGCGCGATAGGCAGTATTTTCACCCAGATATTCGGAATAATCCAGTTCCGTGAAAGTTCCTGCCGGCGCATGGTCGGGATAATGCACTTCCTGATACAGGCGAAGCAACTCTGCCGCTCCGCTTGCCCGGCTCATCAGTTCCCGCGTGCCGTTGAAACGGCCCATTTCCACCAGAATGCCGACATATGTGTTCGACGAAACGGCTTCGAATTCGAAACCATAGGGATACATGTAAACAGTCCGGGCCAGGTTGCGGGTGGACATCGTGGCCAGTTGCTGCTCGCTTAGGTTACACATGTCCCACAACCCCTCGGCATCAGTGGCTTCGGTCCGGTGTTCCCACCAATAGGAGAAGTTGCCGCCGGGACCGGTAAGGCCGGCGTCCGCCTTGGTCTGTGCCGGCCAGGGCGTGTAATCAATCTTGTTTTCGTATTGGGCAAGGATTTGCTTGTCCGGGGCTGCCTGTTCTTCCGGTTCGGGTTCTTCGATGGTCGGGCAGGCCGTCGTGACGGCCATCACCAGCAGCAGGAAAGGGATGAAATGAAGGGTTTTCATATGTGTCAAAATGTTAGATGTGTCAGTAATAATTATTCAGGCGAATGTTCGTAGACATACCCCACCACGCCGCAACTCCATTTCTGGGTAGTTTCCACGGCGGACCCGAAGATGCCGGTACCGCCCTGGATGTTGGTGTAGATGTTGGTATTGTCGTAGACGCCGACAATGTCTGTCCCGATTACGTGGAGCATCTCGTATTGCATCACGTCCAGCAGATAACGGTCGTATTCTTCCGAGACGGCGGTAAAACGCATGCGCCCGAAACGCTCTTTTATCAACCAGTCGCATTCGGCAAGATCATGCGGTTGGCCAGAGATGGTATCGAGCATTACTTCTAAGCTATGATTCTGTGGATATGATAACAACTTGCCACTATATGTCCCCGCAAAATGCGGTCCGGTGAAATCTCCTGAGAACGCCAGGGTATCCAGGGACGAAACCCGGGGAAAGCGGATATAGCGGTAGTGAAGCGGTTTTTCCGCCACATCAGGATAAAAGCTGAGGGCAGCCTTGACCTTGCTCTGGTTAAAAAGAGCACCCGTCAGGTTGAAGCTATCCGCCAATTCTTCGTGGTTTGTAGCCAGTTCATCTTCCACAAACACAGACCAATTCCCGGCTTTCTCCGACCATCCTTCCTTGCACGCCCAAACGGGATAATCCGAAGCAAGGCTGTAATATGTGATTTCGGGTATATAGCGAAAAACCTCCTTGCCATGGAGGACGAAAGCGCGTTCTTCCGTCGGACACTGTACGAAGTGAGTCGAAACATGCTTCTTTATCCTGGCTATCGTCGTATGGGCCGTCAGGGTATCACCGCGCGGCAGGATGATTTGCAACTGATAACTGGGTGAGGATGCGGCTGAATACACATCAAAGAGGGCGCTCTCCAGCTGAAGGGTCCATTCCCCGTCACCCGTGTTCTCAAAGGCCCCGACGGGTTCATATTGTTCCCTGCTCCAGGCGGACAGCACTACGCTGGCATCGTTGATGCCCCTGTAGTTGTCTTCGCCGGGACGCGAGAGATAACGCAGCGACAAATGCTGCGTGAAGCCGGGCTTCAGGATGCAATGGACCCATGGAATATCTACGTCCTCTGAAGAGCGCAGGTCCACCGGCTCGTAGCAGGCGACCGCCAGCAGGCCGGCCAGCAGGAAAAGCAGCGCAAAAAAGATCGTCGTCCTTCTCATAATTCAAGCGTGTATTTGATGCTGGGCATGATGGGAAACAGGGATATCTGGCTCCAGGTCCGGGTGTCGCTGTCGTAGGCCAGCAGCGAAGGATTGTGGCGGTTGAGGACATTAAACACACCGAGGGTCAAGCTGTGGGAGAGCGGATGCATGCTGTCCCGGCCCGTCGTGAATTCAAATCGGTAACCCAGGTCGAGACGGACATAGAGCGGCATCTGCCAGTTGTTGGGGTGTGTAAAATAGTTGAGCACGACTTCTTCGCCTGGAAGGTAACCGGGGTACTGCGCGGCAGGCACCGTCTCCCAGTGCCCGCTCTGCAGCGTAAATCCCGCATTGAAGCCCTTCCACTGCGCATGAGCGTTGAGGATATGGCGCCTGTCGTAGCGTGCCGGGAAAGGACGTCCTTCGTCGATATTTGAAAACATACGGTCCGTTTTTGACCAGGTATAGGACAGACTCCAGGCAGCGCCAATCTCCGGTAACCGAGCCTCGTAGAGAAACTCCGCGCCATAAGATGTACCGCTCCCCACCTCCGCGTGGTTGCTCCAGCCCTGCGCAGCAGAAGTGAACAAGGCCATCGCATCGGTATAATAGACCAGGTTCTCCATCTTCTTGTAATAGCCGCCGAGGGTGAAGGCGTGTCTGCCGAAGGAAGCGAAAAGGCCGCCGTAGCCCTGCTTCGCGCGCTCCGGAAGCAGCAGTTTCGTGCTTGGCACCATCAAGTCGAGCGACCAGCCTAGCGGCGTCCCTTCCAACGTATGGTCAAACTGCGTCCGGTCGTCCCAGGTCGCCTCGAGGCCGAGACCCCGGATGATCTGCCATTTTGCGCGGGCGCTGAATTCCCAGGCGAATTGCCCCAGTCGGTCCGATTCCCGTTCTGCGTGATTCTTATAGTAGTTGCCACGTACATTGGCCATCAGATTCACAGGGCCGATATTGAATTGCATCTCCAGAAAACCGCTGCTCAGCGTCGGACGGCTCTTGCTCTCGGTGAAGGGCGCATCGTCGATGACCTTGACGTCCGATTCCGAGATCTTCATGGCCGCCGGACTCATCACGTCGCGCTGGTGGCTCAGGCCTTCTGAAAGCCGGAAATGTCCTTCAAAGAAGCGATGTTCCATCGTGAAGCCGTAGTGTTGCGACGCAATGTGCGATTGCAGCAGCAAAAAACTCTTGTCCCCGCGGAGTACCGCCGCGTGTTCCATCCTGTTCCTGAAGTGGTTGTAAGAAACGTCAGCCCGGATGGTCGTCGCGGGCAGCTTGAAACGGTAGGACAGATGTCCCATGGCATTTTCCCAGCCCAGCGTGTAGTCGGCAGAAGGAAAGCCGATCGTGTAGGCGTCGCGGCTTCCGAAGCCCGAAAGTGTCAGTTCGTGACGCGGGGCGATCTGCCACTGGGTCTTCAGGTATGCGTCCCAGACACCTAGTTTCAGCGAAGGCATCCGTCCGTCCCTGTCCAGGCCTTTTTTCAGCAGGCCGTATTCCAGGCCGAACGGGGACCAGCGGCCCGCTACCAGGACAGAGGCCTTGTCTTTTACGAGGGGTGCGCGCATGGAGGCGCCGAGAAACGTATTGGAAACGGAGGCAGTGGCATTCAGCGTCCGGTGATCGAAGGCCGGTGAATGAAGGGCCACGTGGCTGGCAGTCAGGCCACCCGTCTCGCCGGCGAAACCGCCGATGCGGAAGTCCATCGTTTCGATGGCCTCAGCGGGAATAGCCGTCGTCAGGCCCATCAGGTGGCCCGGCCCGTAAATGCGTACGCCATCGAGCGTAAACAGGTTGTTGCCCAGATTGCCGCCGCGTGCGAAGAAGGCCGAGAAGCCTTCCGCGCCCGACGAGACGCCCGGACGCGTCATCGCGAACTTGATGGGGTCGTTCTCGCCGACCGGGCTCAGAACCTTGCCTGCCAGGGCTTTCGGGTCTGTGGTAAAAGTGCCCGGAAGCTGGTCAAAGTCACGGCGCAGCGCCGTCTTGACGGATGGGGGCAGCGTATCAATCTTGAAAGCTGCCGACAGGGTATCGTACTGCGAAAGAACGAGCATTTCCGTGTGAGGGCTGTCCTTCATGCCCAGCTGCCGTTCTGCAGTCAGCACCACATAATTGCGCCTGACGGCCCACGTGATGCCCGTCCCCCTGAAGATCGTACGAAGATTCTGTCGCAGGTTTAGTCCGGGCTCGACGGCAGCGGAAGCCGGCTGATCGACGGGCAGGCTGGCATCGTAAACGAACAGCACGTCGAACTGCACCGCCAGTTCCTTCATCTGGCTGCGCAACGAGCCTGACGGCTGGGCCGCAAGCATCGTGGAGAACAGGATGCCTGCCAGCAAAAGCATCCTGCGCATCATTCGACCGTGATTTTAACGTCCAGGGCCGCTTCGATCAGCGGGACGATGACTGCCAGGCCGTCTTCAGAAGAGAAGGTGGCAGTCAGCCGCTTCTCCGTGGGTGGAGCTGTGAGCGTGCAATGATAATAGCCGGAGAGTTCCTGCAGCACCTGATCGACCGGTGCCTCTTCAAAGACAAAGAATTGCGACGGGGCTTGCTGCGTGGTGGGTTGCGCCTGTACCGAAGGGTTAGATTCGGAACGGATCCAGCTGTGGATGCCGTAGCCGGCGGCGAAGACCAGCACGATGGAGGCGGCCGCGGCAGCGGCCGTCATCCACCAGCGGCGATGGACAGGCGTTGCGGTCTGCTCGTGGAAACGCCCGATGGCTTTCCGCGTATCGTATTTGTCAGGGCGGTAGCGCCGGACCACAAAGGCGAGGTCGTTGTCGTTGAATTCCGTCATGGTTTTCTTCCTTTTACACCCCTATGACGGAAAAGACCCCGGAAGTGACTACTCACCAGAGGAAAATTTTGAAGAATACCTGGTCGGCGCCGATGCGAAGGGTCTGCATGGCCTTGGTCAGCTGGTTGTGGACCGTGCTCTCAGAGATGCCCATCCTTTGGGCAATCTCGGCATATGACAGCCCGTCACGCTTGTTCAGCAGCAGGATTTCCCGCCGTTTCGGAGGCAGGGCGTCGATGGCTGTCCATAGCCGGGCCCATACGAACGAACGGTCCATTGTTTCTTCATCCGGAACGTCCTCCTTCAATTGCTCGACGCTGATTCCCGCGTCAGGTCCCGCCTGCCGGAGCGCATCGATGCAACGGTTGTGGACCATCCGGTAGAGATACGCCTTGGGCGAATCGGGTTCCTGCCCGATAGCCTGTGTCCGTTCCCAAAGCGTGACGAAAGACGCCTGAACGATATCCTCCACGACATCGGCATCATGCAGGAACCGCGCCGCATACAGGCACAACGGCCGGTAATACAGCCGGAAAAGCTCGTCGATGTCGGTTCTGTCTGCCACGGGTGGATTACTCGCCGGCAGCTTTCAGACGTTCGGCGTTTTCGGCGATCTGGAGCTGGTCGATAACTTCCTGGATGTCGCCGTCCATGAAGACGGGGAGGTTGTACATCGTGTAGCCGATGCGGTGGTCGGTCACGCGCGACTGCGGATAGTTGTAGGTGCGGATCTTCGCGGAGCGGTCGCCGGTGGAGACCATGGTCTTGCGTTTGGCCGTGATGTCGTTGAGGTATTTCTCGTATTCGAGGTTGTAGAGACGCGTGCGGAGTTCGGCCAGGGCCTTGTCGAGGTTTTTGAGCTGCGAGCGCTCGTCCTGGCACTGGACCACGATGCCCGAAGGGATGTGCGTCAGGCGGACGGCGGAGTAGGTGGTGTTGACGCCCTGGCCACCGGGACCTGACGAGCAGAAGAGGTCTTTCCGCACGTCCTTCATATCGATTTCCACGTCGAATTCGTCGGCTTCCGGGAGAACGGCCACGGAGGCGGCGGAGGTATGGACACGGCCCTGCGTCTCCGTCTGGGGGACACGCTGTACGCGGTGTACGCCGCTTTCATATTTCAGGGTGCCATAGACTTTGTCGCCCGTCACCTTGCAGACAATCTCCTTGTAGCCGCCAGCGGCGCCTTCACTTACGTTCGTCACTTCGCATTTCCAGCCCTTGCGTTCGAAATACTTGGTGTACATGCGGAACAGGTCGCCGGCAAAGATGGCGGCTTCGTCGCCGCCCGTGCCGCCGCGGATCTCCAGGATGGCGTTCTTGCTGTCCTGCGGGTCAGCGGGGATGAGCAGGATGCGGATCTCCTCTTCCATCTTCGGCAGTTCCTCCTCCAGGGCAGTGGCTTCTTCCTTGGCCATTTCGCGCAGGTCCTCGTCCTTCTCGTTGAGGAGGATGTTCTTGGCGTCGGCCAGGTCGCCCACCATCTTGCGGTAGCGGTCGCCCGCCTGGATGATCGGTTCCAGTTCCTTGTAGTCCTTGTTGAGCTGGACATATCTTTTCATGTCGGCAATCACCTCCGGATCACCCAGCTGTGCGCCGATACTCTCGTATTTCGCCTTGAGCCCGTCCAGTTTTTCAAGCAAATTGTTCTCAGCCATCTTTCGCGTATTTGGGACGCAAAGATAATGATATTTTTAAAAAAATTTTAAGGGGGGGGGTGGATATATAAAAAATTGTTAAATTTGCATGGGGAATTACCCTCAGATTATAACGAACCGACTGATACTTTGACCTATACCTATGAATGATAAAACCCGCCAACTTTTCAATAAAGTCTTTTCCCGATATGTGAGTACGGGTTTTATTTTCGTACTCGACATCCTGCTGTCATTTATCTCAGCGCTTGTTCTGCTCTTTATCGTGCGATATCTGGTATCGAATTCCTTAAGTTCGAGTTCCATCGAATACTGGAATAGTTTCGGCAAGGTCTGGCTGATAGGGACGACTGTCTCTGCTGCCCTGATGTTCTGGTTGTTCAAGAGCTACCGCATCATCATCCGCCATTCCTCGTTGTCCGATGTCTTCCGTTTCGGCCTCGCCGTCCTCTGTGCCACCCTGCTCGATGCGGTGATATTGATCGTCGCCGGACTGTGGCATCCGAACACCTGGCTGATCCTTTTCGGCTATCTGGTACTCTGCGTGTTTCTGATCGTCACCTGCCGTGTCATCATGATCCGCGTGTATGAGGATATGCAGCGTCGTTTTCGGAAGCAGGAAGGCGACCGGATGCGCGTACTGATCTACAATACAAGCGACAAGGCCGTCGCCCTCGAGGCACGTTTGCACAATTCGAAGCACTACAATGTGATCGGTTTTCTGACACCCGATACTTCCGAGAACAAGCTGACCACCCATCAGGTACCGGCCTTCTCCTTCGTGACCAATGAGGATGTCAGCCGTATTGTCAGTGAGCATTCCGTCAAAGGTATCATTTTCCCTACGGAGAAAGAGACCCGCAACGAGGCGAAACGCCTTGTTCCGTTCGCTACTGAGCTCCGGCTCAAACTCCTGGTCGCTCCGACCATCGACGAGTATGCCAATCTGGCAACGCAGGGGGTGCGCAACGTCAAGGTGGAAGACCTGCTGGGGCGTGACGAGATCGCCATTTCGATGGACAAGATCAAGGAACGTTTTGCCGGCAAGGTGGTGATGGTGACCGGTGCCGCCGGTTCCATCGGCTCTGAGATCTGCCGCCAGCTGGCCCATTTCGGCATCAAGAAACTCCTGCTCTACGACAATGCCGAGACACCGATGCACAACTTGCGTCTGGAACTGGAAGACAAATACAAGGACCTGAATTTCGTGCCGATCGTCGGCGACGTCCGTCAACTGGCCCGTCTCGACTATGTGTTCCGTACCTGGCGTCCCCAGGTGGTGTTCCATGCCGCAGCCTACAAGCATGTCCCCCTGATGGAGGACAATCCCTGTGAGGCGGTGCTGGTCAATGTGATCGGTTCGCGCAATGTAGCCGACAAGTGCATCGAATACGGTACCGAGATGATGGTGATGATCTCCACCGACAAGGCGGTCAATCCCACCAACATCATGGGATGCACCAAACGCCTGGCCGAAATCTACGTGCAGTCCATTGACAACGAGAAGACCACATTCGTGACCACGCGATTCGGCAATGTGCTGGGTTCCAATGGCTCGGTGATTCCGCGTTTCCGGGAGCAGATTGAACAGGGCGGTCCGGTGACCGTGACGCATCCCGAGATCACCCGCTACTTCATGACCATTCCGGAAGCCTGCCGCCTGGTCTTGGAGGCTGCCACGATGTCGAAGGGCAAGGAGATTTTCGTCTTCGACATGGGCGAGCCCGTCAAGATCGACAACCTGGCCCGCCGCATGATCGAACTGGCTGGTTTCGTGCCCGACGAAGATATCAAGATTGTCTATTCCGGCCTGCGTCCGGGTGAGAAACTCTACGAGGAAGTGCTTTCCGACCTGGAGAATACCGATCCGACGCAGCATGACCGCATCCGCATCGCGCATGTGCGTCAGTATGCCCATGCAGATGCCTGCGTGTTTGTAGAGGAACTGGAGACCCTTTCCCGCGAGGTCCGGATTCCCGACATGGTCAAGGAGATGAAACGGATCGTGACGGAATTCAAGTCCAACAACTCGAAATTTGAGATCTACGACAAATGAGACGCGGTCCGGCTCTTGTCCTTTTCCTGATTCTTTTTTGCGCAGTGGGCTATCTCTTCTGGGAGACACGCCCTGCCATCCAGAAAGCGCGGGATGACGCTGCCGTGACGACGGAAATGATCGGCGATTCCGTGATCGTGATCGAGCGTACCATCGTACGGGAGAGTCCCCGTGCGCCCAAAGTACCCGATTTCATGGTTTTTGCCGGAGACACCATCCGTTTCGACCGTGTGGACTTGCGGGAGCGGATGGACCGCGAACTGATCGCCTTTACATTCAGCCATACCAATTCCCTGCTCATGCTCAAGCGCTCGACCCGCATCTTCCCACAGGTGGAACCCCTGCTGGCGGCCAACGGAGTCCCCGATGACTTGAAATATCTGATGGCCGTGGAGAGCAACGTCAGTGAGACGGCTGTATCAGTGGCGGGGGCTGCGGGACTCTGGCAGTTCATGCGTGACGTGGGCCGGGAGTTCGGTCTGGAGGTGACGGCGACGGTCGATGAGCGATACAACATCAAAAAGGAGACAGAAGCGGCATGCGACTACTTGAAAAAATCGTATGCCCGTTTCGGCGACTGGATGACGGTCGCGGCCAGCTACAACGGTGGCATCAACGGCATCACGCGCAAGCGGGAACAGCAGCAGCAAACCAGGGCGATGGACCTGCAGCTGGTGGAGGAGACCTCCCGTTACATGTTCCGCATCCTGGTGGCCAAAATGTTTTTTGAAAATCCCGAAAGCTTCGGTTTCAAGCTGGAAGCGGACGAATACTATCCTTACATTCCTCCGAAACGGACGGTGTTCGTCAGCCAGTCCATCGATGACCTGGTTGAATTTGCCGGCCGCTATGGCCTGTCCTATGCCCAGCTGCGCCGGGCCAACCCCTGGCTGCGCGACATGAAACTGGCGGCCAAAACCGGAAAAACCTACGAAATCCTGATCCCTGACCTGGAGGCTGAAAAGAATTATTTCTTACATTTGTAGGCAGTAATTCTTTGAACAATGACCAGAAAAATCTTTGTTTTGGCGGCGGCCCTTCTGCTGGCCGGCTGCCTGACCGCCATGGCGGACGGTTTCCGCCATCCCGCCAAGGAGATTGAAGAACTCACGCTGGCCAGCCCGCTGCCTTCCGTCGTCTTCGACCGAGACTATTCGAAGGCCGTGATGGCTTATCGGGCCTGCCGCCAGGTGCCCATTGCCGAACTCGCTGAAAGCGAGGCCCGGATCGGAGGCCTGCGTGTGGACCCGCGCAACTTCAGCGAAACGCGTGAGAACTATTTCGACCGCCTGGAACTGCTGGATGTAGCCACGGGAAAGACGCGGCCGGTACTCGGCCTCCCTGCCGACCTCCGCGCCAAGTTCATCACCTGGTCGCCCAGCGGCAAGCAGGTCGGTTTCACCCTTTCATTCCCCGACCATGTCGAACTCTGGTGTGTGGACGTCACGGCCGCAGAGCCTGTCGCCCGCAAGGTTACGAACCTAAAGGTGAACACCATCTTCGGCTCGCCCTTCTTCTTTATCGACGATACGCACATCCTGTTCAAGTCCGTCCCCGAATCGCACAAGGAAGCCCCCGTGCCGGGCCTTGCCCAGTCTTCTGTCGTACAGGAGGTCAAAGGAGAGAAGCTGTCCATCCGCACCTATCAGGACCTGCTCTCCGGCCCGCAGGACGAAGCGCTCTATGACTATTGCTGCACCAGCCAGCTGGCTGTCTGCAGCATGGACGGCGTCCGCCTGGTGGGCGAACCGGCCGTCTACCGTTCGCTCGATCCGTCACCGGACGGCAGCTACGCCATCGTCGTGACCGAGCATCATCCGTATTCGTATGTACAGGCGCACAACTCTTTCCCGAGCAAGCAGTTCATCATGAACCTTACGGATGGCAGCATGGTGCGCATGCTCCGCGACGGTACCGTCAAGGAAGAGAAGAAAGTGCCCACCCCGCCGAAAGATCCGAAAGATCCCAAGGCACCGAAAGGACCGAAAGAGCCGGCGAAACCGAAACCGGCCGGTTTCGGCTGGCGCCCCGACCAGCCCGCTACGCTCTACTGGAGCGAATCGGAAGGTGGCGGAATGGGCCCGATGGGATTCCCCGGAATGGGTCCGATGGGTCCGCCGCCGGGCGACGACCCGGCCGCCAGGGATACGTCCAAGGAGAAGGACCGTCCCGAAAAGACCTTTACTGACAAGCTGTTCCAGTGCCAGGCTCCTTTCGATTTTGAAAACGACAAGCAGTTGCTCCTGGCTCCGGAATACCGCATGGGCCGCATCACCTGGAGCGACGACAAACTGGCCTTCTTTGAGGAAAGCTCTTCCAAGCAGCATTTCCGCAGACTGGTCTCCTTCGTGCCGGGCGATACCCTGGCGCCCCGCCGTGTCCTCTTTACCCAGAGCACCGAGACCGATACCCTCGGCAATTTCCCGAGCTACGGCCGTCTCTACCAGGTGCGCAACGCATACAACCGCCTGGTGGCCTGGAGCGATCCCCAGCACAGCCGTGTGTTCCTGACCGGTACGGACCGGCGCGACGCGGAAGGCTTCCAGCACAGCTTCCTGGACCAGGTGAACCTGAAGAACGGCAAGACCGAGAACCTATGGTTCTCTTCCGGTGACTGCAAGGAGACGCTGACAGCCATTACCGACTTTACGCCCAAAAAGATGAAGCTGCTGGAGCGCCGCGAAGATTTCGGCGTGGTGCCTGACTTCTGGGAACTCGACCTGCGCAGGAAATCCGCCCGTCAGGTCACCCATATCGAGAATTCCGTGCCCCAACTCGCCGAATTGGTTACCGACCAGTATGTTACGTATACCCGAAAGGACGGCCTGAAATGCTTCGCCCATCTTTATCTTCCCGCCGGCTATGATAAAGAGCGCGACGGCAGGCTGCCGGTCTTTATGTGGACCTATCCCTACGAATACAAATGCTTCGCCGAGAGCGAGAAAGCCCGCCCCGAGAAACACAAGTACACCAAGCCGAGCTACGGTTCGGCCATGATCTGGGCGACCCAGGGCTATGCCGTTCTGGACGAGTTCACGATGGCCATCATCGCCGCCGACAAGGATTCCCTGCCGAACGACCGTTTCCTGGACCAGCTCGTGATGAGCGCTGAAGCCGCCATTGATTTCGTCTGCGACAGCATCGGGGTAGGCGACCGCGACCGCATCGGCGTGGGCGGTCACTCCTATGGCGGTTTCATGACAGCCAATCTGCTGGCCCACACGCGGCTCTTCCGGGCCGGCATCGCCCGCAGCGGTGCCTACAACCGCAGCCTGACGCCTTTCGGCTTCCAGAGCGAGCGCCGCAATTACTGGAAGGCGAAAGAGGTTTACGACGAGATGTCCCCTTTCAACTATGCCGACAAGATCAAGGACGCCCTGATGCTCATCCACGGCCAGATGGACAACAACACCGGTACGTTCCCGGTGCAGTCCGAGCGCCTGTACCAGGCCCTGGTCTATTTCGGCGGCACGGCCCGCTATGTCCAGCTTCCTTACGAAAGCCATGGCTACCAGGGCATCGAGACCAGCCTTGACATGCTCTATGAGACGGGAGCCTGGCTCGACCAGTATGTGAAGAATGCACAGCCGCGCAAGAAAGAAGGCAAGAAGCCGGACGATAAAGCGAAAGCAGAAGAATGAAACAATGGAAATTCGGATGGCTGGCGGCCGCCCTCTTCGTGGTGGCCGTCAGCTGTAATCCTATCGAACCGGAGCCCGAACCCGGGCCCGGACCTGAGCCACAGAAGACGCTCTATTCGCTGAAGTCCCTGTCGGAAATGAGCTTGCGCGAGAAGGTGGGGCAGTTGTTCAATGTCCGTGTCGAGGCCCTCGACCTGACATCCACCTATACACAGACAGGACCTTCGCAGGTTGTTATCGACGGATTCAACCGTTATCCATGCGGCGGTCTGACGCTCTATGCGGCCAATATCAAGAATCCCCAGCAGATTATCGACTTTACCCAATTCCTGCATGATCTGGGCAATTATCCGCTCTTGTGCATCGATGAGGAAGGCGGGCGGGTGGCCCGTATCGCCAACAACAGTCAGTTCAATGTGACCAAATATGCCAGCATGGCGGCCGTCGGCGCCACCGGCGATCCGAAGAAAGGGTATGAGGCAGGCAACAACATCGGGGGTTATCTCGCGCTCTATGGTTTCGATGTCGATTTTGCTCCCGTAAGCGACGTCAACACCAATCCCGACAACGTGGTGATCGGCGACCGCGCCTTCGGCTCGTCGCCGCAGCTGGTGGCCGATTTTGCGAGCCAGTTCCTGCTCGGGCTCCAGAAAAACACCGTAGAGGGTTGTCTGAAGCATTTTCCGGGTCATGGCGACACCAAGGCCGACACCCACTACGGCTATGCCGAATCGCTCAAGACTTGGGCGGAGATTTCCAGCTGCGAGATGATTCCTTTCCGAAAGGGTATCGAGACCGGTACCCAGCTGATCATGACGGCCCACATCTGTCTGCCCAACGTCACGCACGAAAGCATCCCGTCGACCCTGTCGCCGATGATCCTGCAGGAGAAGCTTCGGGGCGAACTGGGATACAAGGGCCTCATCATCACGGACAGCATGGCCATGGGTGCGATTACCCAGGAATACTCGCCCGAGGAGGCGGCTATCCGTGCGCTGGAAGCCGGGTGTGACATCCTTCTCGACCCGGCCGATTATGTGAGCGCTTTCGAAGCCGTCGTGTCGGCAGTGGAGTCCGGTCGCCTGACGGTGGCACAGATCGACGAACGCGTGAGCAGGGTCCTCGCCTTGAAGAAACGGATCCTTGAAAGTCGCGGACAATTGAAGTGATTGAAATATCGTCATTTGTGTTGTAATTTGTAAAATAATCGCTACATTTGCAGCCCCGCACGGACAGCGGGATTATAAATATAGTCTAACTACTTATTGTTTAACGATTTATTAACCAATTATGTCTGAATAGATCATCAACCCTGCAGTCGAGAATGCAGAAGAGATCGAAGAGCAGGTGATCGTAA